>NZ_JBIVXC010000003.1:0-336079 GCF_044769005.1 Pseudomonas sp. NPDC090755
GGGGGGGTGGCCCGCCCGCGCCCCCCCCCCCCCCCCCCCCCCCCCCGCGCCCCCCCCCCCCCCCCCCCCCCCCCCCCCCCCCCCCCCCCCCCCCGCCGGCTCAGCCGATCACGATCTGATTCTTGCCCTGGCGCTTGGCCTGGTACATCGCCGTATCCGCCCGGGCAAACAGGCTGTCGAGCGTTTCATCGTCTTCAAGAACCCCCGTCAGCCCCTGGCTGATCGTTACCCCGAATACCTGGTCTTCATGGATGAAACTCAGGCGCTGGATCTCGCGCTGCAGGCGTTCGGCGATCTGCTGGGCCATTTGCGGGGTACAACCGGGAAACACCGCCGCGAACTCTTCGCCACCGATGCGCCCGAAATGGTCGCCCCGGCGTAGCACCGCCTTGCCGGTATCGGCGATGCGCTGCAACACCTGGTCGCCCTGGGGGTGGCCAAAGGTATCGTTGATCTGCTTGAAGTCATCGATGTCCAGCAGCAGGAACGCCAGTGGGGTGTGGGCCTGGCGTGCGGCATCGAAGGCTTCCTGGGCGCAGTCGAAGAAGTGCCGGCGATTGCTGCTTTGGGTCAGCACATCGGTGGTGGCCAGGCGCTGCAGTTCGCCTTCCAGGCGCTTTTTCTCGGTGATGTCTTCGGCCATGCCGACCACGATGACACGCTGCCCGCTGTCGGCCTGCTGGTTGATGAAGCACTTGTCGCTGATCCAGCGAATTTGCCCGTCGGCGGCGATGATGCGGTACTCGCGGTCTTCCACGGCGCCTTTGACCAGCACTTCGGCCAGGCTGCGCTCGGCGTACTCCAGGTCGTCCGGGTAGATGCTGTCGCGCCATTCGTTGAAGTCGGCCAGCAGCAGGCTGGTCGAGCGGCCGAAGATGCGCTCGTAGGCCGGGCTGACGTAGAGCACCTGGCGAGACTCCCAGTCGAAGGCCCAGAGCACGGCATTGACGCTGTCGAGCAAGGAGCTGAACAGTTGCTCGCGTTCGCTCAGGCGTGCCACTTCGCCCTGTGCATGCATCAGCGCCAGGAGGGTCTGGGCGGCTTCAGCAGCGGGGTTGCCGGGCGGGGGCGTTGGTTTCTTGTTGACCATTTGCGCGGAACTTCTCACACAGGGGCGGGCGGCCACGACCCGGCCCGCCACGCGGGCGTTGTGCCTGTCAGAGTAAGAATAGGCGGTGAAGTTCCGGGCGGCGCACCCCGCACGGGGGTGCGCCGATCAACGGCATCAGCCCAGGGCAGGGCGCAGGGAGTAGGTTTTCAGCTGGGCGGCGAAGTCGCGCAGCGACTGGATTCCGCTGGCCTCGGCCTCGTGTACCCAGTCTTTCATGGCCGCCAGCATGTCGTGGCCGTTGGCGCTGGTGCGCAGCCAGATCTGTTGCAGGGCCAGGCGTTTTTCGTAGATGGTCTTGAGTGCCTGGCTGTGCTCGAGCATGGTCTGGATGCGCAGGTGATGACGATCTTCCAGCAGGCTGGTTTCCCGCGACAGCAGGCGCTTGGCCCGGCGGAACTGATGGCGCACCGAGTCGTCGACCCGCGCCAGTTCCTGCTTGACCAGCGGGCCGATCACCAGCTTGCGGTACTGGGCCATGATCTGGAAGCGGTTGTTGAGGATCGCCATGGCGGTGTCCATGTCCAGCTGGCCCTTGCCCTCGACCCGGTGGGCGATGGGCGCGACCCGCTGGACCTTGGCCAGGCGCATCCAGCAGAACAGCTTGATCCAGGCCCAGCCCATGTCGAACTCCCAGCGCTTGACCGATAGCTTGGCCGAGTTGGGGTAGGTGTGGTGGTTGTTGTGCAGCTCTTCGCCGCCCACGATGATGCCCCAGGGCACCAGGTTGGTGGCCGCATCACGGCATTCGAAGTTGCGATAGCCCACGGCGTGGCCCAGGCCGTTGATCACCCCGGCGGCCCAGAACGGAATCCACATCATCTGCACGGCCCAGATGGTGATGCCGATGGTGCCGAACAACAGCAGGTCGATCACCGCCATCAGGGCGATGCCGCCCAGTTTGTAGCGCGAGTAGAGGTTGCGCTCGATCCAGTCCTCGGGGCAGTTCTTGCCGTAGATGCGCAGGGTTTCCGGGTTGCGCGCTTCTTCGCGGTACAGCTCGGCACCCTTGCGCAGGACCGTGGACAGGCCCTTGATCACCGGGCTGTGCGGGTCGTCGACGGTTTCGCATTTGGCGTGGTGCTTGCGGTGGATGGCGGTCCACTCGCGGGTGTTCTGCGCCGTGGTCAGCCACAGCCAGAAACGGAAGAAGTGCTTGAGCCCCGCGTTCAGCTCCAGCGAGCGGTGGGCGGAATAACGGTGCAGGTAGACGGTGACACTGACGATGGTCACGTGGGTCATGACCAGAGTGACTGCCAGCAGCTGCCAGGCCGACAGGTTGAGTAAACCTTGGTACCACATAGATGAAGAGGCCCTCTGAGCTTAAGGAACAGCGGGAAGCATTATCCCAAGGCGGACAAATAAAACCAGTCGGCCTTTTAGATAAGAGGTCAGGGGATGTTTCTACCCTATAATCCCCCAAAATTTTTTGTGGGTTTGTCGGGACCTTATGTCTGCTTCCGTTCGAGACGCCGTTCGCATGGCGGCGCTCTACCTGGTGATGTCCATACTCTGGTTGGCGCTATCTGATCAATTATTGAGCAGTCTTTTCGATGATCACCAGCAACTGGCCCACTGGCAACTGCTCAGTGCCTATCTCTGGGTGTTGTGCAGTGCACTGCTGATCTTCTCGTCCCGCGCCCGCCTGTTGAATTTCATCGGTGTCGGTGCGCGCCTGCGCCGCGAGGACCGCGAGCGCCTGCGCATGGCCGCGGCGGTGTTCGACAGTACCCTGGAAGGCGTGCTGGTGACCGATCGCGACGGGCTGATCGTGCATGTTAACCGCGCCTTCATGCAGATCACCGGCTACGACAAGGACGAGGTCATCGGACAGCGGCCGAACAAGTTCAAATCCGGTCGCCATGATGCGGCGTTCTACCAGCAGATCTTCGCCACCCTGGCACAGAAAGGCGAGTGGAGCGGAGAGATCTGGAACCGGCGCAAGACCGGCGAGGTGTACCCGCAGTGGCAGACCATCTGCTCGATCCGCGATGACAGCGGCGCGCTGAGCCATTATGTGGCGGTCTTCAGCGATATCAGCGCGATCAAGCACACCGAACGCGAACTGGCCTATCTGGCCCACCATGACCCCCTGACCGACCTGCCCAACCGCCTGCTGTTCAACGACCGCATCGAGCAGGCGCTGGCCGCGGCCCAGGCCAATAAGCGCGGCTGTGCCTTGCTGCTGCTGGACCTGGACCATTTCCAGAGCATCAATGACGGCCTTGGCCACAATGTCGGCGACCAGTTGCTGAAAATGGTCGGTGAGCGTCTCAAGGACCTGGTGGGCAGTGGCGTGACCCTGGCCCGCCTGGGCGGTGACGAGTTCGCCGTACTGGTCGAGCACTGCCCCCAGGTTGGCCAAGCCGCGGCGCTGGCGCAAAGCATCATCGACGCGATGAAACTGCCCTTCGGGCTTGAGTCCCAGCGCCTGTTCATCAGCGCCAGCGTCGGCATCAGCCTGTTCCCCAGTGATGCCCTGGGGCCCGAGCAGCTCCTGCGCAATGCCGACTCGGCGTTGTTCAAGGCCAAGGCCTGTGGCCGTGCGGGCTATGCCCTGTACACCGAAGAGCTGACCGCCCATGCCCAGCAGCGGGTCGAGACCGCGGCCGAACTGCGCCGGGCGCTGGATCAGGAAGAGCTGCGGGTGTATTTCCAGCCGGTGCATGACTTGCTGTGCGGCAAGATGATCGGCGTCGAGGCCCTGGTACGCTGGCAACATCCTCAGCGCGGGCTGGTACCGCCCGGGGAGTTCATTCCTATTGCCGAGCGCACCGGCCTGATTGCCGATATCGATACCTGGGTGCTCAACCAGGCCTGTGCGCAGATGGTGCAGTGGCAGGCCGGCGGACGGCACCTGGAGTTCGTGGCGGTAAATATCTCCAGCCGCCTGTTTGCCCATCGCGATCTTTACCAGCAAGTTGCCAAGGTGCTGCACGACACCGGGCTCGATCCGGGTGTGCTTGAGCTTGAAGTGACCGAAAGCGCCGTGATGGAAGACCCTGAAGTCGCCCTCGAGCAACTGCATCGGCTGCGCGAACTGGGGCTGCGTCTGGCCATCGATGACTTCGGCACCGGTTATTCCTCGCTGCTGCGCCTCAAGCGCCTGCCGGTGCAGAAGCTCAAGATCGACCAGGGCTTTGTCGCCGGGCTACCCGGGGATGAGGACGACGCGGCGATCGTGCGGGTGATCATCGCCCTGGGCAGGAGCATGGGCATGCAGGTGCACGCCGAAGGCATTGAGCAGGGCGAGCAGGCGCGCTTCCTTTTTGAGCAGCAATGCCAGTTGGGGCAGGGGTACTGGTTCGGAAGGCCGGTGCCGGCTGGGGAGTTGTGCTGGGGTTGAGGCCCTATCGCGGGACAAGCCCGCTCCTACAGGGGCGGCGGTGCGACGACTCGACTTGTCTCGCGACAAACAGATGTTTCAGTTATATAAAAATTCTTAAATAGTATTTTTAAGAATATTTAACCCCCCCTAAGATTGCCCTCAAGCCAGGTGCAATCATCTTCACATACGCGATTGCACGGCACCCCTTATCCACAGGAGCACGAGCATGAGCGCATCTCTGCGTAGCGTTGACGGTCAGGACGAAGCCACCATTCTGCGCGAGATCCAGAGCGCCTTGCGCGACCTGCGTTTCGGCGCGGTGGAAATCACCGTGCACAACGCCCAGGTCGTGCAGATCGAACGCAAGGAAAAATTCCGCCTGCAGAACCCCGGCCACAAGCCCGGCTGAACGTAGGAGCGGGCATGCCCCGCGATGAACGCGCCACCTAATTAGAAAAATACGCCAATCGGGAGCTTCACCATGTCCATCCGCCGTTATGCCCTGGCCGCACTCGCCAGCGCCGTTTTTGCCGGTTCCGCCATCGCCAAGGACTACGAGTTGTTGAACGTGTCCTACGATCCGACCCGTGAGCTCTACCAGCAGTACAACGCCGAGTTCATCAAGCACTGGCAGCAGTCGCACCCGGACGACAAGGTGAAGATCCAGCAGTCCCACGGTGGTTCGGGCAAGCAGGCCCGGGCGGTGATCGACGGCCTGCGCGCCGACGTGGTGACCCTGGCCCTGGCTGGCGATATCGATGAAGTCGCCAAGCTCGGCAAGACCCTGCCGGACAACTGGCAAACCCGCCTGCCGGACGCCAGCACGCCCTACACCTCGACCATCGTGTTCCTGGTGCGCAAAGGCAACCCCAAAGACATCAAGGACTGGGGCGACCTGATCAAAAAGGATGTCTCGGTCATCACGCCGAACCCGAAAACCTCCGGCGGCGCCCGCTGGAACTTCCTCGCCGCCTGGGCCTACGGCCTGAAAGCCGGTGGCAGCGAAGCCAAGGCCCAGGAGTACGTACAGGAGTTGTTCAAGCATGTGCCGGTGCTCGATACCGGTGCCCGCGGCTCGACCATCACCTTCGTCAACAACGGTCAGGGCGACGTGTTGCTGGCCTGGGAAAACGAAGCCTTCCTGGCGCTCAAGGAAGACGGTGGCAGCGACAAGTTCGAGATCGTCGTGCCGTCGCTGTCGATCCTCGCCGAGCCGCCGGTGGCCGTGGTCGACAAGAACGCCGAGAAGAAGGGCAACGAGCAGATTGCCGAGGCCTACCTCAAGTACCTGTACAGCCCGGCCGGGCAGAAGATCGCCGCCGACAACTTCTATCGTCCGCGTGACGCCAAGGTGGCCGCCGAGTACGCCAAGCAGTTCCCGAAACTGGACCTGGTGACTATCGACAAAGACTTCGGTGGCTGGAAGACTGCCCAACCCAAGTTCTTCAACGATGGTGGCGTGTTCGATCAGATCTATACGGCGCAGTGATACTTGGCCGACAGGATAATCGCCGTTCAGTAGCCAGCATGGGCCCGGGATTCGTCCCGGGCTTCGTGCGTTCAACCAGGGACCTTTATGTCACGTCGTATTTCCCCCGTCATACCCGGCTTCGGGCTGACGCTGGGCTACACCTTGGTGTACCTCAGCCTGATTGTGCTCATACCGCTGGGCGCCATGTTCGTCCATGCCGCCCAGCTCACCTGGGAACAGTTCTGGGCCATCATCAGTGCACCGCGGGTACTTGCCGCGCTCAAGCTGAGTTTCGGTACTGCTCTCTTCGCCGCCATCATCAACGGCATCATCGGCACCTTGCTGGCCTGGGTGCTGGTGCGCTACACCTTCCCCGGGCGCAAGATCATCGAGGCGATGATCGACCTGCCGTTCGCCCTGCCCACCGCCGTGGCCGGTATCGCCCTGACCGCGCTGTATGCGCCGGCGGGCCTGGTCGGCCAGTTCGCCACCGACCTTGGCTTCAAGATCGCCTACACCCCCCTGGGCATCACCCTGGCGCTGACCTTCGTGACCTTGCCCTTCGTGGTGCGTACGGTGCAGCCGGTACTGGCCGACATCCCTCGTGAGGTCGAAGAGGCCGCTGCCTGCCTGGGCGCCAAGCCGTTGCAGGTGTTCCGCTACGTGCTGCTGCCGGCCCTGCTGCCGGCCTGGCTGACCGGTTTCGCCCTGGCCTTTGCCCGGGGCGTGGGTGAGTACGGTTCGGTGATCTTCATTGCCGGCAACATGCCGATGAAGACCGAGATCCTGCCGCTGCTGATCATGGTCAAGCTCGACCAGTATGACTACACCGGCGCCACGGCCATCGGCGTGTTGATGCTGGTGGTTTCCTTCATCCTGCTGCTGCTGATCAACCTGCTGCAGCGGCGCATCGAAACCCCTTGAAGGAGGCCACGTCCATGTCTGCATCTTCTATTGGCGCGGCCGCTTCGGCCAATGCCGCCCGCCGTGGCAGCGCCACTTCGCGGCGAGTCCTGATCAGCCTCGCCTGGCTGATCTTCGCCCTGTTCCTGCTGCTGCCGCTGGTGATCGTGGTGTCCCAGGGCCTGAAAATGGGCCTGGGGACCTTCTTTGAGGCGATCTTCGAGCCCGACGCGCTGTCGGCCCTGAAGCTGACCCTGATCGCCGTGGCCATCTCGGTGCCGCTGAACCTGGTGTTCGGCGTCAGCGCCGCCTGGTGCGTGAGCAAGTACACCTTCCGTGGCAAGAGCATCCTGGTGACCCTGATCGACCTGCCGTTCTCGGTCTCGCCGGTGATCGCAGGTCTCGTCTACGTGCTGATGTTCGGCGCCCAGGGCCTGTTCGGCCCCTGGCTGCAGGACCATGACATCCAGATCGTCTTCGCCCTGCCGGGCATTGTCCTGGCGACCATCTTCGTCACCGTGCCCTTCGTCGCCCGTGAACTGATCCCGCTGATGCAGGAGCAGGGCACCCAGGAAGAGGAGGCCGCGCGCCTGCTCGGGGCCAACGGCTGGCAGATGTTCTGGCACGTGACCCTGCCGAACATCAAATGGGGCCTGATCTACGGCGTGGTGCTCTGTACCGCGCGGGCCATGGGTGAGTTCGGCGCGGTGTCGGTGGTCTCCGGGCACATTCGCGGGGTGACCAACACCTTGCCGTTGCACGTGGAGATCCTCTACAACGAATACAACCATGTCGCGGCCTTCAGCGTGGCCAGCCTGTTGCTGATCCTGGCGCTCTTCATCCTGCTGCTCAAGCAGTGGAGCGAGTCCCGCATTAACCGTCTGCGCCACAACGCAGCGGAGGAATAATTCATGTCGATCGAAGTTCGTAACGTCAGCAAGCGCTTCAACGCTTTCCAGGCCCTGGACAGCATCAACCTGGATATCCACAGCGGTGAGCTGGTGGCCCTGCTGGGCCCGTCCGGCTGCGGCAAGACCACGCTGCTGCGGATCATTGCCGGGCTGGAAACCCCCGACCAGGGCAACATCGTATTCCACGGCGAGGATGTGTCCGGCCACGACGTGCGTGATCGCAACGTCGGTTTCGTGTTCCAGCACTACGCGCTGTTCCGCCACATGAGCGTGTTCGACAACGTCGCCTTCGGCCTGCGCATGAAGCCCAAGGGCGAGCGGCCCAGCGAAAGCAAGATCGCCGAGAAGGTCCATGAGCTGCTGAACATGGTCCAGCTCGACTGGCTCAGCGACCGTTACCCCGAGCAGTTGTCTGGCGGCCAGCGCCAGCGGATCGCCCTGGCCCGCGCCCTGGCGGTGGAGCCCAAGGTGCTGTTGCTCGACGAGCCGTTCGGCGCCCTCGATGCCAAGGTGCGCAAGGAGCTGCGCCGCTGGCTGGCGCGCCTGCATGAGGACATCAACCTGACCTCGGTGTTCGTGACTCACGACCAGGAGGAGGCCATGGAAGTCGCCGACCGCATCGTGGTGATGAACAAGGGCGTGATCGAGCAGATCGGCTCGCCGGGCGAGGTGTACGAGAACCCGGCCAGTGACTTCGTCTATCACTTCCTCGGCGACTCCAACCGCTTGCACCTGAGCGAAGGCCATCACGTGCTGTTCCGGCCGCACGAGGTGTCGCTGTCGCGGCACGAGATCGAAGGCCATCATGCTGCGGAAGTGCGTGATATTCGTCCGCTGGGCGCGACCACCCGGGTGACCCTCAAGGTCGAAGGCCAGAGCGAGCTGATCGAGGCCGAAGTGGTCAAGGACCACGACAGCCTGAGCGGGCTGGCCCGTGGCGAAACCCTGTTCTTCAAGCCCAAGGTCTGGCAGAAAGTCGCCAACATCTGATCCACCCTGATCGCGGGGCAAGCCCGCTCCTACGGGAGCGGGCTTGCCCCGCGATTGCATTGCGCGTCACCTCCCTCCTATATGCCTTTTCAGCATTAAAAGTATCGGGCAAATGCATTTGCCGCAGCTCTGCTGCACTCCTTATAAAGTCACTCTCTTATTCGGTAAAAATATGTAAATCAATATATAAATAACTATCAGGAATATACGTTCCTGTCAGGAGCTGGCCATGAGTCCGACCCTTCGCGTTGCACCCCTTTCATCCCGTCGGCTCAAACGCCTGCCCCTGGCCCTGTTGCTGGCCGGCAGCGCGCACTGGCTGCCCGCCCAGGCCGCCGAGCCGGAGAAGGCGGCCATCAAGGCCAGTGACAGCCAGCTCAAGACCGTCACCGTCACTGCCCGGCGCCGTGAAGAAAGCGCCCAGAGCGTGCCCACGCCGATCAGCGTGCTCGACGGCCAGACCCTGGAAAACCAGCGCGTCTACCGTATCCAGGATCTGCAGCAGCTGGTGCCGAGCGTCAACGTCGCCTACATGCACGCACGCCAGTCCAGCGTGTCGATCCGCGGCCTGGGCAACAACCCCGCCAGCGATGGCCTGGAAGGCAGCGTCGGGCTCTACCTGGACAACGTCTACCTTGGCCGGCCGGGCATGGCGGTGTTCGACCTGGTGGACATCGAGCAGCTGGAAGTGCTGCGTGGCCCGCAAGGCACACTGTTCGGCAAGAACACCACCGCCGGGGTGATCAACATCAGCACCCGCGCACCCAGCTTCACCCCCGAGCGCAGCATCGAAACCTCGGTGGGCGAGGATGGCTACTTCCAGACCAAGGGCACGCTGTCCGGCCCGCTGAGCGAGACCCTGGCCGGGCGCATCTCGGCCTACCGCACCCGCAGCGACGGCGATATCAAGAACGAATTCGATGGCCATACCCTCAATGGCGGCTCGCGCCAGGGCTTTCGTGGCCAGTTGCTGTACAAGCCCAGCGAGCAGTTCAACCTGCGCTGGATCGGCGACTACAACGAAGAGGATTCCAGCGCCGGCACCCGCCTGCTGTTCAGCACCGGGCCGACCATCAACGGCGTCAACCGCTACGAAGCCCGCGCCCGGGCGGCCGGCGCCACGCTGATCGACGGCAGCACGCGCAAGGTCAACCTCGATAGCGATCAACAGGTCACGGTGTTCCAGGGCGGCACCTCGCTGGAAGCCAACTGGACCCTGGACAACGACTTCACCCTGACCTCGGTCAGCTCCTACCGCTGGTGGGACTTCACCCCGCGCAACGACGAGGGCCTCAACGTGCCGGCGGCCTACAACGCCGGCGTGTCGGTGCGCGACAAGCAGTATTCCCAGGAGTTTCGCCTGGCCTCGCCCACCGGTGGTTTCTTCGACTACGTCGTGGGTGCCTACTACTTCGGCTCGGACCTGGATAACAAATCCTTCGTCTACTACGGGCCCCAGGCCGATATCTGGAACGGCACGCCAGCCGGCGCCCTGGCCAACGTCACCACCCTGGGCAAGGGCCATATCGACACCGACAGCTTCGCCCTGTTTGGCCAGGGCACCTGGCACCTGACCGAGCGCCTGGACTTCACCGCCGGTATCCGCGGCACCTACGAAGAGAAAAGCGCCTGGGTCGATCGCAATGCACCGGTCAACGGTGCTGCGGTCACGGGCGCGGCAGCCGCGGCCCGCCAGGCGCGGGTCGGGGCCTATGATTCGGGTGACCTCAACCAGTACACCTTCAGCCCTTCGGGCCTGCTCAACCTGAGCTACCGCTTCACCGATGACCTGCTCGGCTACGCTACCTTGTCCCACGGCGAGAAGTCCGGCGGGGTCAACCTGACGGTGGCGACCGCGCCGGTGGCCGGGGCCGATTCGTTGCTGGTGGGCACCGAGCGCGCCAACAACGCCGAGCTGGGCCTCAAGAGCACCCTCTGGGACCGCCGCCTGCAACTCAACGCCAACCTGTTCTGGACCGAGGTCCACGGCTACCAGACCAACGCCTACGACGAAGCCAACCGGGTGCAGTACCTGACCAACGCCGGTTCCGTGCGTTCGCGCGGGGTCGAGGTGGAAAGCACCCTGGTGCCGATTCGTGGCCTGACTCTGAACCTCAACGGCTCCTACAACGACGTCCGCTATCTCTCCTACAAGGACGCCCCGTGCGCGCCGGAAATCGCCCTGCAGCCGGGCGCACCGGCCTCCTGCGACCTGACCGGGCACCAGGTGGTCGGCGCCTCGAAGTGGATCGGCAACGCCAACGGCACCTACCAGTGGGACCTGGACAACGGCCTTCAGCCCTATGTCACCGCCAGCTATGCGTTCCGTTCCAAGGCCGTGGGCACGGTCGAGGACTCGGACTTTGCACAGATCCCCAGCTACGCCGTGGTCAACCTGTCCACCGGCCTGCGTGGCGATCTGGGGCAGGGGCAGTGGGATGTCTCGCTGTGGCTGAAGAACGCCTTCGACAAGACCTACTACACCACCCTCTGGAGCGCGGCCAACGGCGGTTATGAAGGGCTGCCGGGCACGCCGAAAACCCTGGGCCTGACCGGTCGCTACGACTTCTGAGCCCGGTTTTGCCATGCCTGCGCCACATACTTTTCATGCGTGGCAGGCATGGCAAATCCGCCGATGGACGCAAGGCCACGAACGGCGCGGCTTTGAGCGAAGGTATCGTTTTATATATTCGTAAATCGTCTATCCATAACTTTAAAGATTACTTTCAGAAATAAGCAGTGTAGATCAATGATCCATCCAGCGAAGGCAAATGAGCGGTCTTCGCTGTAACGAACGCAGACCGGGGAGCTGATCAATGGGTAATGTCCAGACCGCCGCCACACTCGATGTGCACTGGCGCCAGACGCCGGGCGGCGAGTTGGTCGACTTCGGCCGGCCGCACCGTGTGCCCCTGGCGCAGCAACGCTTGCAGCGCACGCCGAAAAGCACCCTGGGTCGCCGCGACAGAATCCTGCTGGGCGTTTTCGCCCTGGCCCTGCATGGCGCCGTGGCTTACTGGGTCAGCCAGGCGCCAACACCGGTTCTGCCGGTAGTAGCGCCAGAAATTCCACCGATGACCATCGAGTTTTCCCAGCCGGCACCGCCAGTGGTCCAGCCACCGCCACCCGCACCGCCACCTGCGGTCGTGGAGCCGCCACCGCCGGTGGTGGATGAACTGGCGGCCAAACCTGCACCAAAGCCTGTGCCCAAGCCGAAACCCAAACCGATTGCCAAGCCGGTCGCCAAACCGGTTACCAAGGCCGTGGAGCAGCCACCGGCACCAGCGCAACCCGTCGCGCCTGCGGCACCACCCGCACCGCCTGCGCCGGCACCGGTGACACCGGCCTCGGCCAGTGCCGGCTACCTGAAGAACCCGGCGCCGGAATACCCGGCACTGGCCCACCGCCGTGGTTGGGAAGGCACGGTGTTGTTGCGGGTGCATGTGCTGGCCAGCGGCAAGCCCGGCGAGATCCAGCTGCAAAAGAGCAGCGGCCGCCAGCAGCTCGACGAGGCCGCCCTGGCGGCAGTCAAGCGCTGGAGCTTTGTGCCGGCCAAGCAAGGGGACGTGGCCCTGGATGGCTGGGTCAGCGTACCGATCGAATTCAAGATCCACTAATTCGCGCTAACAGAGAGAGTACTGATCATGACGTTATTGGCATCCCCCCTCGAATCCATCGAAAGCGCGGTGATCTGGCTGCTGGTGGGCTTCTCTGTCGTCACCTGGGGCCTGGCCCTGGTCAAGGGCGTGCAGTTCCTGCGCCTGAAAAACCAGGACAAGCGTTTTCACAAGCAGTTCTGGGCGGCCTCCAGCCTGGATGCTGCCGCCGAGCTGAGCGACAGCCATCCTGGCGCGGCGGCCCGGGTGGCCCAGGCCGGCTATGCGGCAATCGCCGTGGGTGAGCCGGGCGATGCCCGCGACCTGAGCCAGGCGATCAACCATCAGGACCGCCTGGAGCGCGCCCTGCGCCAGCAGATCGTGCGTGAGCGCCGCTCCCTGGAAACCGGCCTGGCGGTGGTCGCCAGTATCGGCAGTACCTCGCCTTTCATCGGTCTGTTCGGCACGGTCTGGGGCATCATGGAGGCACTCAAGGGCATCAGCGCCGCCGGCTCCGCCAGCCTGGAAACCGTGGCTGGCCCCATCGGCGCGGCGCTGGTGGCCACCGGCGTGGGGATCGCCGTCGCGGTGCCTGCGGTGCTGGTTTACAACTACTTCCTGCGCCGCCTGAAGCTGACCGCCGCCGACCTCGATGACTTTGCCCACGACTTCTACAGCCTGGCGCAGAAGAGTGCGTTCCGCGTGTTGATCCATCCGACAGCCTACAAGCCGGTCGGCAGCCATCCGCAGACCGTGAAGGAGGCTTCCTGACATGGCCTTCTCGACCCAGGACAGCGACGAAGTACTCAGTGAGATCAATGTGACGCCGCTGGTGGACGTGATGCTGGTGCTGCTGGTGGTGTTCATCGTCACCGCGCCCCTGCTGACCAACGCCATCCCCATCAACCTGCCCAAGACCGAGGCCGTGGCCCCGGTGGAGCAGAAGGACCCGCTGGTGGTGAGCATCGACGGCGGCGGCACGTTGTTCATCAACAAGGATCAGATCCAGCCCGACCTGCTGGAAACCAGCCTGCAGGCGGCCAAGGCCAAGGACCCGGAACTGCGCGTGCAGCTGCAGGCCGACGATGGCGTGAACTATGGGGAAGTGGCGCGCGCCATGGCCTCGATCGAACGAGCCGGTATCACCAAACTGTCGGTGATCACCGCCCGCTGAGCAACACACCTCAGGCAAGTCTTCAGGGCCATTTCTCTGGCAGGGGGGTGGTCCTTTTTTTATGCGTAATAATTAAATTGGTTATTAATAAATAGCTTCTTATTCCTTTACGAATATAACCACGCCCCTATACTTTGCCTCAAGCACGCAAACCCCACAGGAGGCGTCCCCATGCGCAACGCGTCGATCCGTTACCTGATTGTGCCGGGCTGGCAAGGATCGCCAGACGATCATTGGCAAAGTCACTGGCAGCAGGTACTGCCCAACAGCGCCCGGGTCGAGCAGGCCGACTGGTTGACGCCCCGACGCGAGCACTGGGTGGCCGCACTGGAACAGGCCGTGGCCGCTGACGATTCGCCGGTCATCCTGATCGCCCACAGCCTGGGTTGCATCACCGTTGCCCACTGGGCGGCGCAGGCCAGCGTGAGCTTGCTGCGCCGGGTGCATGGCGCGCTGCTGGTGGCGCCGGCCGATGTCGAGCGTCCGACCTGCGCCGATGCCCTGCGCAACTTCGCGCCGATTCCACAGCAGGTGCTGCCGTTCCCGAGCCAGGTGGTCAGCTCCGACAACGACCCGGCGGTGAGCGCCCCGCGGGCCATGCAGCTGGCCCGTAGCTGGGGCGCCGAGGTGGGCTTTCTCGCCGGAGCCGGACATATCAACGTCAAGTCCGGACACCGTCGCTGGGAGCAGGGCTTTGCCTACCTGTACCGCCTGCAGAATCGTCTCGAACAACACGCCCTTCGCCGCGCCTGACCCCGGGCGCTGACCTTTCGCCAGACCCAACGCCCGGCCCCAGGTGCTGCGGGCGGGAGTTTTCCATGAGTAACCACGACACCTTCGGCCAGCCTTTGCTGACCTTCCCCGAGCTGGACAAGAGCCCGCTGAGCATCCGCGCCAAGGCGCTGGTGTTCGTCGACCCGCGCTCGCGGCAATTGCGCCAGGAACTCGAACTGCTGGCGCCGCTCGTGCTGCCGGTATTGATTCGCGGCGAGACCGGCACCGGCAAGGAGTTGCTGGCCCGTCAGATTCACCGCGCCAGCGATCGCGGCGGCCTGTTCGTTTCGGTCAACTGCGCGGCCATCAGCCCGACCTATGCCGATGCCGAACTGTTCGGCTACAGCGCCGGCGCCCACAGTGGCACCGCCAGCAGTCGCGCCGGCTGGTTCGGCTCGGCCAATGGCGGCACTTTGTACCTGGACGAAATCGCCGACCTGCCGCTGGCGATCCAGGTGAAGCTGCTCGCAGCCCTGGAAAATCGCGAGGTCACCCGGGTCGGTGCGCAACAGCCCAACCCCGTGGATGTGCGGCTGGTGGCGGCATCGAGCATCGACCTGGGCGAGGCGGTCAGCGCCGGCAAGTTTCATGACCGGCTCTACCACTACCTGCATGAGGGCCAGTTGCTGCTGCCGGCGTTGCGCGACCGGGTGGGCGACATCCTGCCGCTGGCCGAGTATTTCGTCGGTATCTACAGCCCGCGCCTGAACTTGCCGGTGCCGTTGATCAGCGAGGCGGCGCAACGGGTACTGGAACTGCACAGCTGGCCAGGCAATACCCGGGAGCTGGAGAACGTCATTCACTTCGCCTTGCTCGTCAGCAGTGGTGAAGAAATCCTGCCGCAACACCTGAATCTGCCCACACCGCTGCAAGCGCTTGCCAACCAGCTCGAACAGTTTTGCCAGCTGGCCGACGCCGATGAGCGCTCTGCCCTGCAGGCGCTACTGGGGAAGACTTTGCAGCGTCTGGGCTGATGGTAGAAAATGGAATAAGCAGCAAAATAAAAGATATTGTTGCGGCATAAAAAATCTAGGTATTGTCCGCTCCAAGCCAGCTAGCAATGTGCTGGCAACCCATTCTGCCGTCGACCGATGGTCATGTATTCGAATAAGGATTACGCATGAAAAAGGCTCTGTTGTTCACTGCTCTGGCGGCCGCCCTGTCGGTTGCAGGTTTTTCCCAGGCGGGCGAGAAACTGGTGGTCGCCGCCACCCCCGTGCCTCATGCCGAAATCCTCGAGCTGATCAAGCCGACCCTGGCCAAGGAAGGTGTGGACCTGGAGATCAAGGTGTTCACCGACTACGTGCAGCCTAACGTGCAGGTCGACCAGAAGCGCCTGGACGCCAACTACTTCCAGACCCTGCCGTACCTGAAGAACTTCAACGAAGGCAAAGGCACTCACCTGGAAACCGTTATCGGCGTTCACGTCGAGCCTTTCGGCGGTTACTCGAAGAAGGTCAAGAACCTGAGCGAGCTCAAGGAAGGCGCCACCGTTGCCATCCCTAACGAGGGCAGCAACAGCGGTCGTGCGCTTCTGCTGTTGCAGAAGGCCGGTCTGATCACCCTGAAGGATCCGAAGAACGCCCTGGCCACCCCGAAAGACATCGCCGAGAACCCGAAGAAACTGAAGTTCCGCGAGCTTGAGTCGGCCATGCTGCCGCGCGTGCTGGACCAGGTCGACCTGGACATGATCAACACCAACTACGCCCTGGAAGCCGGCCTGAACCCGGCCAAGGACGCGCTGGTGATCGAAGGTTCCGACTCGCCATACGTCAACTTCCTGGTCGCCCGTCCGGACAACAAGGACAGCGACGCTATCCAGAAGCTGGCCAAGGCCCTGACCAGCCCGGAAGTGAAGACCTTCATCGAGAAGAAATACAGCGGTGCGGTACTGCCGGCGTTCTGATTCGCCACAGCATCGGAAACACCCCTGATAACGTCGACGCCGGCCCAGCCGCGTCGGCGTTTTTTTATGCCTCAGTTACGGGACTGGACCGCGCGCAGCAAGGCGCTCAGCAGTTTCAGCAAGTCCTGGGGATCGTGGTTCGCCTGGTTATTCATTGTTATTTTCTTCCTTGAGATAGGGGGGAAGTGACAGGGGTTGGATAGCCTTTTGGGCCGAAAGATCCCGGCACACCGAAGGATTTTTCAGGTTAGCTGTTTGGGTGATATTAATATGCAATAAAGGTATTTAAATATTTATTCTTATGCCTTTAGAGTCTTATCGATGGTGCTTACCCGCACTGACAACCCTGTTTAGAGCGGTCCGATTACCCTTGGACCGATCCGAGATCCGTTCATGTCGCACTGTCACCTTTCTGTGTCGAGGCCCTGTCCATGAGTTTCGACGTCGCCTTTATCCTTAGCACATTGCCGGCGTTTCTCAAGGCCGTGGGGGTTACCCTGCAGGTAGGCCTGATCGCCATTGCCACCTCGTTGCTGGTGGCGCTGGTCAATGCGGCTGTCCTGGTCTATCGCACGCCGTACCTGCAGCGCCTGGTCAAGCTCTACGTCGAGCTGGCGCGCAATACGCCGTTGCTGATCCAGCTGTTCTTCGTCTACTTCGCCCTGCCGACCCTGGGCCTGAAGATCTCCGGGTTTGCCGCAGCGATCATCACCATGACCTTCCTCGGCGGCGCCTACCTGACCGAAGTGCTGCGCGCCGGTATCGAGGCGGTGCCGACGGCGCAGCTGGAGTCCGGGCGCTCGATCGGCTTGTCCGAAGGCCAGTTGCTGCGCCATGTGATCCTGCCCCAGGCCGGCATCCTCAGCCTGCCGTCGCTGTTCGCCAATTTCATTTTCCTGCTCAAGGAAACCACCGTCGTGTCGGCGGTGGCGGTGCCGGAGATCCTCTACACCACCAAGAGCTACATCGCCCTGTACTACAAGACCTACGAGATGCTCGCGGTGCTGACGCTGATCTGCGTGCTGCTGTTCCTGCCCTTGTCGCTGCTGCTCAGCCGCCTGGAAAGGAGGCTGCAACATGGCCAGTTCGGGTCTTGAGTTGTTGCTGGTGTCCTTGCCGCAACTGGGCAAGGGCGCTGCGCAAACCCTGGCCATCTCGGGCCTGGGCATCGTCTTCAGTACCCTCGGTGGTGTGCTCTATGGCGTGCTGGCCAGCCTCAACCTGCGCAGCCTGAACCTGCTGTTGCGGGTCTACCTGGAGCTGTTCCGGGCGATTCCGGTGCTGGTCTGGCTGTACCTGCTGTTCTTCGGCTTGCCGATTTTCTTTGCCTTGAGCATCCCCAGCTTCTGGTGCGCGGTGCTGGTGCTGTCGTTGTGGGGCGCCAGTGAGGTGGGCGAGGTGGTACGTGGTGCCTTGCGTTCCTTGCCTCGTGGGCAACGCGAGGCCGGGCTGTCGATTGGCCTTGGCGCCTGGCAGCTGTATGGCTATGTGTTGCTGCCCCAGGCACTGAAGCGCATGACCCCGCCGACCATCAATATCTATACGCGGATCATCAAGACCAGCTCGCTGGCGGTGCTGATCGGGGTGGTCGATGTGATCAAGGTCGGCCAGCAGATCATCGAGCGCACCTACGAGTCGGTGCTGATCTACGGCGCGCTGTTCCTGTTCTTTTTCTTTATCTGCTACCCGCTCTCGGCCGCCTCGCGCGCCCTTGAGCGCCGCTGGACACACGCATGAGCGCATTGATCGAGTTCAAGGGCTTCAACAAATCCTTCGGCAAGCACCCGGTGCTGAACAACATAGACCTGCAAGTGCGCAGCGGCGAAGTGGTGGTGATCCTCGGGCCCAGCGGCTGCGGCAAGAGCACCTTGCTGCGCTGCCTCAATGGCCTGGAAAGCGCCGACAGCGGTCACCTGCGCCTGGCCGGCGAGGAACTGCTCGATCCGCGCACCGACTGGCGCCAGGTACGCCAGCGGGTGGGCATGGTGTTCCAGAGTTATCACCTGTTCGGCCACATGACCGTGCTCGACAACCTGTTGCTCGGCCCGCTCAAGGTGCAGAAGCGCGAGCGCCGCCAAGCCCAGGCCCAGGCCGAGGCACTGCTGGCCCGGGTGGGCCTGCTGGACAAGCGTGATGCCTATCCGCGCGAACTCTCCGGCGGCCAGCAGCAGCGCATCGCCATTGTCCGTTCGCTGTGCATGAACCCCGAGGTGATGCTGTTCGACGAGGTCACCGCAGCCCTGGACCCGGAGATGGTCAAGGAGGTGCTGCAAGTGATCCAGGGCCTGGCCCGCGACGGCATGACCCTGCTCATCGTCACCCATGAAATGGCCTTCGCCCGTGCGGTGGCCGATCGCATCGTGTTCATGGAGGCCGGCAGGATCCTTGAACAGCGCGACCCCGAGAGCTTCTTTACGAACCCGCAGACCGCACGCGCGCAGCAGTTCCTGGAGAAATTCTCCTTTGTAGAAAACCTGCCCACACTGCCCGCAAAGGAACTGTCATGAGAACTGCGAAAACTTCGAAACTGCTGTTGTCCCTGATCGGCCTGGCCCTGCTGGCCGGCTGCAACAAGGCTGAAGAACCTGCCAAGCCGGCGTCCTCGGGCGCTGCGCCCGCCACCAGCTACCTGGAAACCATCAAGGCGCGCGACAAGCTGATTGTCGGCGTGTTTACCGACAAGCCGCCGTTCGGCTTCGTTGACGAAAGCGGGCGCTACGTCGGCTTCGATACCGACATCGGCCGCCAGTTCGCCAAGTCGCTGCTCGGTGACGAGAACAAGGTCGAATTCGTGGCGGTGGAGCCGGCCAGCCGGATTCCCTTCCTGCAAAGCGACAAGGTCGACCTGATCCTGGCCAACATGACCGTCACCCCGGAGCGCAAGGAGGCGGTGGAATTCACCAACCCCAACCTGCGCGTGGCGGTGCAGGCCCTGGTGCCGGAAGGCAGCAGCGTGAAGACGCTCGATGACCTGGCCGACAAGACCACCATCGTCACCACCGGCACCACGGCGGATATCTGGCTGACCAAGCACCACCCGGACTGGAAGCTGCTCAAGTTCGAGAAAAACTCCGAATCGCTGCAGGCCCTGGCCAATGGCCGTGGCGATGCCTACGCCCAGGACAACCTGATCCTGTTCAGCTGGTCGAAGCAGAACCCGGGCTACCGTGTGCTGGAGGAGACGCTGGGTGAAGAAGCGCCGATCGCCCCGGCGGTGAAGAAGGGCAATATCGAACTGCGTGACTGGGTCAATGCCGAGCTGGCGCGCCTGGGTGAGCAGAAGTACCTGCTCAAACTGTATGACCAGTACGTGCGCAAGGAGCTGAGCGACGACACCAAGCCTGAGAGCGTGATCGTCGAAGGGGGCAAGTGGCAGGGTTGATTCCGTAGTGCAGCTATCGCCGGCTACGCCGGCTCCCACAGGGGCCGGGGTTTGCCACTGTTGCTGTGGGAGCTGGCGAAGCCTGCGATCGACTGCAAAGCAGTCGCAGTCTATTTCCCCGGCACCAGCCGCAAGGTGCTCTGCGCCGCAACAGGTCCAAGCTGCGCCTTGTGATACCGCCCCTCGATATAGTCCCTGGCCTGGTCGGCATAGTGCCTGTCGAACAGCACACCACTCTGCCCGACCGGGTTGATGGTCAGGGCCTGGCCCGGATCGGCAAAGTCGATCAACCGGCGAGTCGACGGCCCATAGGTCACCGGCCAGGGCGCCGGACCGATCTTCGCCGACAGATTGTTCGGCACTTCATGGCTGCCGGGCGCGGCGAAGGTGCCGACATTGAACACCAGGTCCAACGGTTTCTGCAGCCCCAGCGGATGCTTGTGGGTCAGGGTATGCGCCTTGCCCCACTGCCAGTTGGCCGGGTCCTTGCCCAGGGTCTGGCGCAGGTGCGCAAGACTCGCCTGCCAGGCCCGCTTGACCGCTTCGCGACGCCCGCCCTGTTCGCTGCTGCCACGCAGCCGCCACCACGGCGATTCGGCATCGGCGGCCAGGCGCGGCAGGGCGGCATCGATGGCCCGGGTGCTGATCAGTGGTTGAAACCAGGCATCGCCCAGCTCGTCATGCAGCGCCGCATAGGCCAGGTCGTAGAGGAACTGATTGAACAGGGTGGCGCTGACCGAATCGAGCGGGTAGTCACCGTTCCAGCCGGCCAGTTGTTCCACCAGTTCCCTTTCCTGATCGCCCTCGGCAATCTCGCGCAGTACGCCGAGCAACGGCGCCAGGGTACGTGGCCCGTAGGCGGTCACGGTGTCGAGTTGCAGCGCCTGGCTGTTCTGGGTATCCCATTTGGTCTGTGGATCGGCCAGGTGGCGGTTCAGTTGTTGTCCGCGGTCGGCCAGGTTGTAGTAGCCCGGGATCGGCATGGATGCCGGTGGCTGGAAGTTGGCCGAGACGATGTAGCCGCCGGGCGGGTTTTCCTGTTGCGGGTTGGCACTGAACGGGTAGAAGCCGAGCTTGTCGGCCTGGGGCGTGCTGCCGTCGAGGATGAACGACGGGTTGACCCCTTGTGGGCGGACTGGCAGTTGCGCGGCCGCCCACCAGCCGATATCGCCCCGGGCATTGGCCCACACCAGGTTCAGGCCGGGCGCCTGGATCTTCGCGGCGGCGGCGCGCATCTTGTCCAGGGTGTCGGCGCGGTTGACCTGGTAGAAGCCTTCGAGCAACGGGTTTTCGGTTTCCAGGAAAGCCCACCACAGGGCGATCGGCGTCGGCCCGGCGTTGTCGCCGATCACCGGGTTGACGATCGGGCCGTGGGGCGAACGGCGCAGGGTGATGGTTACGGGTTGCCCGCCCTTCACCGCGATGCTGTCCTGGGTCACGATCAACGGTTGCCACTGGCCATTGATGCGCACCTGGTCGGGATTGTCCGGGTTGACCTGTTCAGCGATCAGGTCGACATCGTCGTTCTGGAACATGGTCAGGCTCCAGCCGAAGTCGCGGTTGTGCCCCAGCGAAGCAAAGGGGTTGAGCGCCTGGTGATAGCCGTAGAGGTTGAAGCCCGGTGCCGACAGCTCGGCCTCGTACCAGACCGCGGGTACGGCAAAGCTGATGTGTGGGTCGCCGGCGAGCAAGGGTTTTCCACTGCGGGTACGGCTGCCGGACACGGCCCAGGCATTGCTGCCTTCGTATTGGGGGATGCCGGCAGCGCTCAGTGCTTCCTGGCTGACCCGCGCCAGTTGCTCCAGGCTTTTCCAGTCGGCGGCGGCCAGGGGCGGGCCATTGTGCACGGCACCCTGAGGATCCCACGCCAGGTCGAAGATCTTCAGGTAGTCGTCACCCAGATGATCGCGCACGAAGGTCAGCGCCGGCTCGGTGCGAAAGGCTGCGGCGAAGCTGTAGGCCATGTAACCGGCGATGCTCAGGGTGTCCTGGGCGGTGAACGGCCGCGGGGTGATACCCAGCACGTCGAATTCCATGGGCTTGGGGTGGCTGGTCTGCCAGGCGTTGACGCCGTCGAGGTAAGCCTGCAGGGCAATCCAGGCCGGCGCTTGCTTGTCCTGGCGTTCGACCAGGCGCTCGGCCTGTTCGCGGATGCGCAGGCTGCGGAACAAGGTGTCGGTGGGCAGCAGTTTGCTGCCGAAAACCTCGGCCAGCTCGCCCCGGGCCAGGCGGCGGATGATCTCCATCTGGAACAGGCGGTCCTGGGCATGCACGTAGCCCAGGGCGCGGTACAGGTCGGTCTCGTTGTCGGCCTGGATATGCGGCACGCCACGCTCGTCGTAGCGAACGCTGACCGGCGCCTGCAGGCTGGCCAGGGCGACCTCGCCCTCGCGCTGGGGCAGCTTGCCCTGCACATACCAGTAACCGCCTCCGGCGGCTGCGGCCATGGCCACTGCGAGGAAGGTCAGGCTGCGCTTCATCGGAACTCCTTGTACGTTTTGCCGGATACTGTGGTTCGATAATCAAGGTATTTGCGTGCGCAGCATAGTCTCCAGGGAGGAAACATGGACCTTAGTGAAAAACAGAAGATGCTCAGCGGCCAGCTCTATCACGCCGGTTGCCCGGAACTGCAGGCCGAGCAGATCGCCAACAAACACTGGATGCAACGCTACAACAACAGCGCCGAGCTGCTCAACGAACAGCGTCACGGCTTGCTGGTCGAGCACTTTGGCGCGGTCGGCGAGCGTGCGGTGATCCGGCCGCCGTTCTATTGCGACTATGGCTACAACATCAGCGTCGGCAAGAACGTCTTCATGAACTTCAATTGCGTCATCCTCGATGTCACCCCGGTGAGCATCGGTGATGACTGCCAGATCGGCCCTGCGGTGCAGATCTACACCGCCGACCATCCGCTGGACCCTGAACTGCGTCGCAGCGGACTGGAAAGCGGGCGACCGGTGAAGATCGGCAACAATGTCTGGATTGGCGGTGGCGCAATCATCCTGCCTGGCGTGACGGTGGGCGATAACGCGGTGATCGGCGCTGGCAGCGTGGTGACCCGTGATGTGCCGGCCGGCGCCACTGTGGTGGGCAATCCGGCGCGGGTGCGCTAGTCACCCCATGGGCAATAGCAGCCTACGGCCAGGGTATGGGTGGCGCTGACCGCCCGGCCCTGGCTCAAGGCCAGGAGAATGGGCTCGATGAAGCTGTTGCTCGAATTGCAGGTCGCCCCTTCGCTGTAGGGGCCGAAGTAGGCCAGGTTGCCCTGGCGGTCCCAGATCGCCACGCCCGGGGTGGCGGGCAGGTGCTCGGCACCGGGCAGTGCTGCCAGGGGCTTGAGGCCGCTCAAGGTGGCGGGGAGCTGGCCGTGGCTGCCGGGTTTTTGCACCACATAGAATTCCACGCCCTGCGGGGCGAAATGCTCGATCAGCTCGGCCAGGTGTTGCTGGTTGCCGACATTGCAGGGGCAGGCCGGGTCCCAGAAATGCACCAGGCGAATGGGGCCTGGGCCGGCAATGGCGGCGGGCAGCTGCAGGCGATCGCCTGAGAACAGCGCGGTCTGGTTGTCGAACGGACGCAGGTAGCGGCTCTGGAAGTTGTCGTAGGCCCACCACAAACCGGCGGCGCAAAGTGCGGCGATGATCAGGCCGAGCAGGGTTCGAGTGGCGCGGGCGTGCATGGTTACGGTATCCAGGTAAATTTGCCTAGCTTGCCATGGCGCTGGCGACAGCTGAATATCACCGCTCAACAACCCGCTCATTCGTGTCTGGAAATCTACTATGTCCGCGTCCTTTCAGCCCGAGGTGCTACGCGCCAGCCTGTCCGCGCTGGCCGCCTGCCAGCCGTTGTCGACGCAAGCGCAGGCCTATCAGCGCTATTACGGGCTGGACCTGCCGGCGCGCAAGGTCGAGCCGCTGCGCTGGCTGGGCCGCTTCGAGGCGGCAGGCTTCGAGCTGGTCGGACAGGTCTGGCTGCCGCCCAAACCGGTCGCGACGCTGGTGCTGGTGCATGGTTTCTACGATCACATGGGCCTGTACCGCCATGTCATCGACTGGGCACTGGACCAGCACTATGCGGTCATCGCCTGCGACCTGCCCGGCCACGGCCTGTCCAGCGGCGAGCGAGCCAGCATCGATGATTTCGCTACCTACCAACAGGTGCTGCAGGCCTTGTTCGAGCAGGCGCGCACGCTTGAGCTGCCGCAGCCCTGGCACCTGTGTGGGCAGAGCACGGGCGGAGCGATTGTCATCGATCATTTGCTCAATGCCGGCCTGCACAGCCCGGCCCAGGGCCACGTGATCCTGCTGGCGCCGCTGGTGCGGCCGCGCTCCTGGCGCTGGTCGAAATTCAGCTATCGCCTGCTGCGGCCATTCGTCAAAGGGATAGAGCGGCGCTTCAGCGAGAACACCAACGACCCGACCTTCTTGCCGTTCCTGCAGGCTGACCCGCTGCAACCCCGACGCTTGCCGACGGCCTGGGTCGGGGCGCTGGTGGCCTGGGTCAAGCGCATCGAGGCGGCGCCGGCCTGTGGGCGGCGGCCAGTGATCATCCAGGGGCAGTCCGACATGACCGTGGACTGGTCGCACAACTTGCAGGTGCTGCGGGAGAAGTTCGCCGACCCCGAGATTCTGTTGATTCCCGAGGCCCGCCATCACCTGGCCAATGAGTTGCCGGCTATCCGTCAGCGCTTTTTCGATTTCATCGACCAGCGCCTGGACTGATCACTTCAGGTCCGAGGTGTTCTGGCCAACAGCCAGGCCCGCGCGAATGGCGGCCAGTGCCGCCTTGTAGTAGGCCTGGCCCTCGGCGGACTCGGCGAAGGTGGCGAACTCTTCCAGCTCAGCGTCGGACAGGTCGCGATAGACGTACAGCAAGGTGTTGTTCAGCTCGCTGCCGATCTGTTCCATCAGGCGCTGGCGTTGTCCGTCCAGCAGACTCTGGGCCTGGCCACCGCCGAGCAGGCCGGGAATCATCTGGCTGAGGCTGTCGGCGGCCACGCCGGCAATGGCCAGGCTGACCTCGGCACCGGCTTCGCGGGCGGGCAGGGCCTGGGCCAGGTGGCCGATGATCAACTGGCGGGTGTCGCTGGCCTCGATTCTGGGTAGACCTTTGGCATTCTTGGCCAACTGGTCGCGGCGGGTAGCCAGCAACTCGGCGGCGACGATCTTGCGCCCCAGTGGCGACTGGAAGAACGCCAGGGCGGGTTTGGGGTTGTTCAGGTTGGCACGTAGCTGCGCTTGCGCGCGCTTGTCCACGGCCTGGGCCTGGAAGCGCTGGTTGCTGTTATTGACCAGCGCCTGGAAAACGGCGGGCGGCAAGCTACTACGATAGCGCTGCTGGGCGGCATCAAGGGCATCGGAAAAGTGGGCACGCTGTTCGGGCCAGCCGGCGACCTTGTAGAGTTGGTCGAGACTGTCTGCCCAGACAGGCGAGGTGCAGAACATCATCAGCAGTAAAAACAAACGGCGCATTCAGGACTCCTGTCGGCAGGGCGCTATTGTCTTGGCCTGGCCGGGCTTTGTCGAGACGCCAATGCACACTCTCGGCCAAGTGGCGCTGTCGGATTTCGTGGCAGATGGATACTATGCGCGGCATGCACCTATCTCCTGATGACCCGCTGCTGTTGCGCATTGTCGACGACCTGGCCACCCATGGCTGGTCGCAGCAAACCCTTTTCCTTCCGGAGCCTCTGACCCTGGCACTGGCGGCCGAATGCCGCCGTCGCGCCGCCGAGGGCGAACTGGCGCCGGCAGCCGTGGGCCGGGGTGCGTCCCAGGAAGTGCGCGAAGGTATTCGCGGCGATCATATCCAGTGGCTCGAACCTGGGCAGGCCCAGAGCAGTGACCAGTACCTGGACCTGATGGACAGCCTGCGCGTCGCACTGAATCGCGGCCTCTACCTGGGGCTTGAAGACTTCGAGTGCCACTTCGCCCTCTATCCGGCAGGGGCGTTCTATCGCAAGCACCTCGACCGATTCCGCGACGATGACCGGCGCACGGTCTCGACAGTGCTCTACCTCAACCAGGATTGGCAGGCCGAAGACGGCGGGCAACTGCGCATGAGCCTGAAGGGTGACGTCGAACATGACGTGTCGCCCATCGGCGGTTGCCTGGTGGTGTTCCTCTCGGGCGACATTCCCCACGAAGTATTGCCGGCTCGGCGTGAGCGTTTGTCCCTCACCGGCTGGTTCCGCCGTCGTGGCAATGAGCCGTTCTAAGCGACACAAGGTCCTGGTCAGCGCCTGCCTGCTGGGCCAGCCGGTGCGCTATGACGGGCGTGCCAGCGGCCATCCCGACTTACTGCAACAGTGGCAGGCCGAAGGGCGTATCGTGCCCCTGTGCCCGGAAGTGGCAGGCGGTCTGCCGACGCCACGGCCACCGGCGGAAATTCCCGGCGGCCAGGGTGGCGCGGTACTCGATGGCGATGCACAGGTGGTGACGGTCAGTGGCGAGGATGTCAGTACGCAGTTCCTGGCCGGCGCGCAGCTGGCGCTGGAGCTGGTCCGTGCCCATGGCATCCGCATCGCCGTGCTCAAGTCCGGCAGCCCTTCGTGCGGCAACCGCCTGACCTATGACGGCACGTTCAGCGGCACCAAGGTGCAGGGGGAGGGCGTGACCACGGCACTGCTGCGTCGCGAAGGGGTGCAGGTGTTCAGTGAGCTGGAGCTTGAAGCGGCTGAGCAGGCGCTAAAGCAGCTTTGACTGGCCCTATCGCAGGCTTCGCCAGCTCCCACAAGGACCGGTGCATACCGAACCTGTGGGAGCTGGCGAAGCCTGCGATAGGCCGTTACTGCTTCGGCGGCTTGCTGGCATCCATTCCGAACCACTTTTGCGACAGCGCGCTCAGCCGGCCATCGGCCTTGATTCGTTGCAGGGCCTTGTCCACTGCGCTTTGGAACGCCGGGTTACCTTTCTGGAACGGAATCGCCAGGCTCAGGACCGGGCCGACAGTGGCGCCCTTGGTCACCGGTTGCTGGCTGTCGCGAATGGCATAGGGCACCAGCAGACGGTCGCTGATGGCGGCATCGATCTGCTCGTTGGCCACATCCTTGATCGGCTGCGTGGCATCCGGATAGCTGTGCAGGTCCACCCCTTCGACAACCCGCGCCTGTTCGGCGAACTGGCTGCCCTGGGCCACGCCCAGGCTGTGGCCCTTGAGCGCATCGAAGGTGCCCAGGGGGCGCTTTTCTTCCTTGCGCACGATCAGCTGGGCACCGGAGTAGCCGTAGGGCTCGCTGAAGTCCAGGCGTTCCTTGAGTTCCGGTGTCACCGCAACGTGGTTCAGGGCAATGTCGTACTTGCCGCTTTCGACACCCGCCAGCAGATCGCCGTCCTGCACGACCACAAAATCGGCACGCACATCCAGCTCCTTGGCCAGCATCTGCCCCAGTTCGATTTCGAAACCGGTCAGCTTGTCATTTTCCTTGAAGTTGAACGGCGACATGTTGGCTTCGACGGCGATGCGCAGTTCGCCCCGGTCGTTCATGTCATCGATCAGTTCGGCCTGTGCCCATGGGCTGAGCAGGGCGGCAAGCAGTACCCCAATGGTCAAACGCATCTACGCCCCTTGAATGTATTGGCAGTGAAGAAAATCGCCGTGGCTTTTTGATGATGCCACGGTCGAGCGCAACTTAGGACCGCAACGGGCGCAGGAGGTTTGCTGCGTGGAGAAATTATTTCCGGGTGTAATCCTGAACACGTATTGATTCAATTGTTCTATGGTTACAAACCATTGCCTTTCGTTTCAATGGCAAGGTTATTGAAGTTTGAAGAAGTAAATCACAGGAGAAGTGAATGAGAAGCCTAGTTTCGCGTGCTGCCGTTGCCGGCTTGCTGATGGGTGTTTCGGTATTTGCCGTTGCCACCGAAGGCGTGAAGAGCCAGGAACCGCCGAAAGACGCCAAGGTCTTCATCGTTTCCCCGGCCGATGGCGCGACGGTCGACAAGACCTTCACCGTCAAGTTCGGTATCGAGGGCATGGAGCTCAAACCGGCGGGTGACGTGACCCCGCACACGGGTCACCACCACCTGCTGGTGGATGTCGACCAGGAACCCGCTGCCGATAAGGTGCTGCCGACCAGCGCATTGCCGGCCGACAAGGCGCCGCTGCCGGCTGGTCCGCAAGTCCTGCACTTTGGCAAGGCGCAGACCGAAGTCGAACTGACCCTGACCCCGGGCAAGCACACCCTGCAACTGGTGCTGGGTGACCAATCCCATGTGCCGTTCAAGCCGAGCGTCGAATCGAAGAAAATCACCGTTACAGTGAAGTAAGGGCCCAAAGCATCGCGGGGCAAGCCCGCTCCTACACAGGTAGGAGCGGGGTTGCCCCGCGATTTGTCGCTGGAAGAACTTAGAACAGTACGCGGGAACGAATGGTGCCCTTGACCTGTTGCAGTTTTTCTTGCGCCAGGTCCGAGTACTCGGCGTCAACGTCGATGACTACGTAACCGACTTTCTCGTTGGTCTGCAGGAACTGACCGGAGATGTTGATCGCGTTTTCGGCGAAGACTTTGTTGATCTCGCTGAGTACGCCCGGAATGTTTTCGTGGATGTGCAGCAGACGGTGCTTGCCCGGGTGCGCCGGCAGGGCCACTTCAGGGAAGTTGACCGAAGATACCGAAGTACCGTTGTCGCTGTACTTGACCAGCTTCTCGGCCACTTCCAGACCGATGTTGGCCTGGGCCTCGGCGGTGGAACCACCGATGTGCGGGGTCAGGATCACGTTGTCCAGACCACGCAGCGGGCTTTCGAACTGCTCGTCGTTGGAGCGCGGTTCGATCGGGAACACGTCGATGGCAGCGCCGATCAGGTGCTTGTCCTTGATCGCCGCAGCCAGGTGATCCAGCTCGACCACGGTACCGCGGGCGGCGTTGATCAGGATCGCGCCCTTCTTCATCGCGCGGATTTCCTTCTCACCGATCATCCATTGGGTGGACGGCAGCTCAGGCACATGCAGCGAGACGATGTCGGCCAGGCCCAACAGTTCGTTCAGGCTGGTGACCTGGGTAGCGTTGCCCAGTGGCAGCTTGGTGAGCGGGTCGAAGAAGAACACCTGCATGCCCAGGCTTTCGGCCAGGACCGACAGTTGGGTACCGATCGAGCCGTAGCCGACGATGCCCAGCTTCTTGCCACGGATCTCGAAGGAGTTGGCCGCGCTCTTGATCCAGCCGCCACGGTGGCAGGAGGCGTTTTTCTCGGGGATGCCACGCAGCAGCAGGATGGCTTCGGCCAGTACCAGCTCGGCGACGGAGCGGGTGTTGGAGTAAGGCGCGTTGAACACGGCGATGCCGCGTTCACGGGCAGCGTCCAGATCGACCTGGTTGGTACCGATGCAGAAACAGCCGACAGCGACCAGTTTCTTCGCGCAGTCGAAAACCTCTTCGGTCAGTTGGGTGCGCGAGCGGATGCCGATGAAATGGGCATCAGCGATCTTTTCCTTCAGCTCGGCGTCCGGCAGGGAACCGGTGAGGTACTCGATGTTGGCGTACCCGGCGGCCTTGAGGACGTCCACGGCGGATTGGTGGACGCCTTCGAGAAGAAGGAACTTGATCTTGCTCTTATCGAGAGAAGTCTTGCTCATCTGCGTAAACCTGTGTCCCGGAGAAAAATGGCAGGGAAGTGAAGCTCTCGCAGCATCGGCCTGAAGCACGATCAGCGGGGGGCGTATGCTAGCATAGGCGCCCTCGGAAACGCCCGTCCCTGGCACGTGAAGAGTGCTCAGGGTGACTATGAATAGTTCGAGAGTTCTGTCGATGACCAATTCTGCGTTGCTTGATGAGCTGATGACCCTGGTTGAGCCCGGCAAGATGCTGACCGATGCAGCGTCCCTGGAGGCGTACGGCAAGGACTGGACCAAGCATTTCGCCCCGGCGCCGCAGGCCATTGTGTTTCCCAAGAGCATCGAACAGGTCCAGGCCATCGTGCGCTGGGCCAATCGGCACAAGGTCGCCCTGGTGCCCTCGGGCGGACGAACCGGGCTTTCGGCGGCAGCCGTGGCAGCCAACGGTGAAGTGGTCGTGGCCTTCGACTACATGAACCAGATCCTGGCGTTCAATGAATTCGACCGCAGCGTGGTCTGCCAGCCGGGTGTTGTCACCGAGCAATTGCAGAACTTCGCCGCCGACAAGGGTTTGTATTACCCGGTGGACTTCGCCTCCGCAGGCTCCAGCCAGATTGGCGGCAATATCGGCACCAATGCCGGCGGTATCAAGGTCATTCGCTACGGCATGACCCGCAACTGGGTGGCCGGCCTCAAGGTCGTCACCGGCAAGGGTGATCTGCTGGAGCTGAACAAGGACCTGATCAAGAACGCCACCGGCTATGACCTGCGCCAGCTGTTCATCGGTGCCGAGGGCACCCTGGGCTTCGTGGTCGAGGCGACCATGCGCCTGGATCGGGCGCCGAACAACCTGACCGCAATGGTACTGGGCACGCCGGATTTCGACTCGATCATGCCGGTATTACACGCCTTTCGCGACAAGCTCGACCTGACCGCCTTCGAATTCCTGTCCGACAAGGCCCTGGCCAAGGTGCTGGGTCGTGGCGATGTGCCCGCGCCGTTCGAGACCGATTGCCCGTTCTATGCCTTGCTGGAGTTCGAAGCCAGCAGCGAAGACGTCAGCAACCAAGCGCTGGCCACGTTCGAGCACTGCGTGGAGCAGGGCTGGGTGCTGGACGGGGTGATGAGCCAGAGCGAACAGCAACTGCAGAACCTGTGGAAGCTGCGCGAGTACATCTCCGAGACCATCTCGCACTGGACACCCTACAAAAACGACATTTCGGTCACTGTGTCGAAAGTTCCGGACTTTTTGCGGGATATCGATGCGATCGTCGAAGAAAACTACCCGGATTTCGAGGTCGTCTGGTATGGCCACATTGGTGATGGCAACCTGCACCTGAACATCCTCAAGCCCGATGCCTTGAGCAAGGACGAGTTCTTTGCCAAGTGCGCTACGGTGAACAAATGGGTGTTCGAGACGGTGCAGAAGTACAACGGCTCGATCTCCGCCGAACATGGCGTGGGCATGACCAAGCGTGACTATCTCACCTACAGCCGAACGCCTGCGGAAATCGAATACATGAAAGCGGTGAAGGCGGTGTTCGACCCGAACGGGATCATGAACCCGGGCAAGATCTTCGCCGTCGACTGAGTTTTGAGCACAACAGCTTCCAATAGCGCCAGGAGTCGGTAATGAGCTATCAGCACCAGTATGTAGACGGCACGCGTATTCACTTTCCCCTGGGCAAGGTGGTGTGCATTGGGCGCAACTATGCCGAACACGCCAAGGAACTGGACAACCCGATTCCGACCGAGCCGCTGCTGTTCATCAAGCCGGGCAGTTGTGTGGTGCCGGTAGACGGTGGTTTCAAGATCCCGACCGAGCGTGGTGCCGTGCACTATGAGGCGGAAATCGCCGTGCTGCTGGGCAAGTCGTTGTCTTTGCAGCCGAGCGAGGAGGAAGTGCTCGATGCCATTTCCGGTTTCGCCCCGGCCCTGGACCTGACCCTGCGTGACCTGCAGGCCCAGCTCAAGGACAAGGGCCTGCCGTGGGAGCGCGCCAAGTGCTTCGATGGTGCTTGCGTGCTGGCGCCGTTCGTCGCTGGCAGCACCTTTGAAGACCTGGCCGATATCGGCATTCGCCTGACCATCAACGGCGAAGTGCGCCAGGACGGCAACAGTGCGCTGATGCTCAACCCGATCGTGCCGATGATCCAGCACATGGCATCGCAATTCACCCTGCAGGCGGGTGATGTGATCCTGACCGGCACGCCGGTCGGCGTCGGCCCGCTCAATCCGGGCGACGAGCTGGTGCTGGAGCTGCCGGGTGCCAGCCGCTTCGAAAGCAAAGTCCTGTAACGCTCTCCTGACAGCCAGCGATGCTGGCTGTCAGTCTCCGGGCGGCTTTTGCCATTTTTTTCACAAACAATCTGGATAATGCTTGCGGACCTGGCTCTGCGAACGCGCCGGTAATGTGTTATTAACTGGCAAAAAAGAGCAAAAATCCATGGCCACTCCCGTTCCTTCCAGCCCCTCCGTACCGCCTGTGCGCAAGCGTGGTCTCGCCTTGCGGTGGTCCACCTGGATAGCGACCGCAGCCGTCATCGGCTATGGCGTGGCGGTCGCGATGCACTGGGACGACCGCGGTGTGCTGTGGGTGAAGGAGCGCTTTGAAAGCAAGATCGAGCAGCAGGCCAGCATCTGGTTGCCCGACTACAAGGTCGATATCGATGCCAAGGTGCTCCCTGGCATGGAAGACGATGAAGCTTCCGATCTGTCCTACAACCCGGTGAGCAAGACCTTGTTCGCAGTCATGGGCAAGAATCCTTTCCTGGTCGAGCTCAACCTCGATGGCGATGTACTGCGCAAGCTGCCGCTGGTTGGCTGGAGCAATCCTGAGGGCGTGGCTGTGCTGGAAGGTGGGCGCCTGGCGATCGTCGACGAGCGCGATCACACGCTGACCATCGTGACCCTCACTGCCGATACCCGCTCCCTTAACATCACCGATTTCCCGCAGTACGACCTGGGTCCATCGGAGAACCAGAACAAGGCGTTCGAAGCCGTGGCCTGGGATCCGAAGCAGCAGCGCATCCTGGTGGGTGAAGAGCGTCCACCGGCCTTGTTCAGCCTGAGCAGCGACGGCCAGAGCCCGCTGACCGGCGACAAGCAGCGGTTGCCCAATGACGAACTGGACCTGCGCAACCTGTCGGCCCTGGGGGTAGACCCGCGCACCGGTCACCTGCTGGTGCTGTCGGCCGATTCCAATCTGCTGCTGGAGCTGGACGAAAATGGCGAGCAGGTCAGCTTCATGACCTTGCTGGGTGGCTTCAACGGCCTGAACAAGCGCATTCCGCGTGCCGAGGGCGTGGCCATGGACGAGCACGGCACCCTGTACATCGTCAGTGAGCCGAACCTGTTCTATCGTTTCAAGAAGCCCTGAGCCAGTGTTCAGAAATTTCCTACTTCAGGATTAAGCTTGGCTTCAGTTGAATGTGGTTTGATTCAGGCCGTCATCTATCGAGTCTCTCCTGAATGCGCCGCTACGTCCGCCTGCCCCTGATTGTCCTGGCTGTCAGCCTGATTGCCCTGCTCGTGCTCGCCGTGGCCGGGCAACACTACCGTTTGTATGAGCGCGGCTGGTTCAACCTCAAGACCTGGTGGCAGCCGTCCGAGCAGAGCATGGGCCTTGACCGGTATCGTGTGGTGCTGGAGGCAAAGCCTATCGAAGGCCTTGATGACGACCTTTCTGCGCTGACCTTCGACCCCGACCGCAACAGCCTGTTCACTGTTACCAATGAGCGCTCGGAGCTGATCGAGCTGTCCCTGGACGGCCGTATCCTGCGTCGGGTGCCCCTCACCGGTTTCGGCGATCCCGAGGCGGTGGAGTACGTTAGCCCCGGCAGCTATGTGATCACCGACGAGCGCCAGCAGCGGCTGATTCGTGTGCGCCTCACCGACGACACGCTGTTTCTCGATGCCAAGGACGCCGAGCAGCTGACCCTGGGTATCGGCCTGAACGGCAACAAGGGTTTCGAGGGGCTGGCCTTCGACTCGGCGGGCAAGCGCCTGTTCGTTGCCAAGGAACGCGACCCGATGTTGATCTACGAGGTGCATGGCTTTCCCCATGACAACCCGGAGCAACCTTACGCGGTGCATGTGGTACAGGACCGCAAGCGCGATTCACGCCTGTTCGTGCGTGACCTGTCGAGTTTGCAGTTCGATGAGCGCAGCGGCCATTTGCTGGCGCTGTCGGATGAGTCGAAGCTGGTTGTGGAGCTCGATACCAGGGGCAAGCCCTTGAGCACACTGTCGTTGCGCAAGGGCTTCCAGGGGCTGGAGAAGAGCGTGCCCCAGGCCGAGGGCATCGCCATGGACGATGCCGGGACCATCTACCTGGTCAGTGAGCCGAACCTGTTCTACGTGTTCAAGCAACCGTAGTAGGAGCGGGCTTGCCCCGCGATCGCGGTGTGCCAGGCTAATCGCAATCGCGGGGCAAGCCCGCTCCTACAAGCTAACCATCAAGCCTTGAGGGTTTTCACGCCTTCTGCGGTGCCCAGCAACAGCAAGTCAGCTGGACGCGCCGCGAACAGGCCGTTGGTGACCACGCCGACGATGGCGTTGATCTGGCTTTCCAGCTCCACCGGGTTGGTGATCTGCAGGTTGTGCACATCGAGGATGATGTTGCCGTTGTCGGTGATCACGCCTTCGCGATAGACCGGATCGCCGCCCAGCTTGACCAGTTGGCGCGCCACGTGGCTGCGGGCCATGGGGATCACTTCGACCGGCAGCGGGAAGGCGCCCAGCACCGGCACCAGCTTGCTGGCGTCGGCGATGCAGATGAAGGTCTTGGCCACGGCGGCGACGATCTTCTCGCGGGTCAGGGCGGCGCCACCGCCCTTGATCAGGTTCAGGTGCTCGTCGCTTTCGTCGGCGCCATCGACATAGAACTCCAGCTCGCTGACGGTGTTCAGCTCATAGACCGGAATGCCGTGGCCCTTCAGGCGCGCGGCGGTAGCTTCGGAGCTGGCGACCGCGCCGTCGAAGGCGGTCTTGTGCTTGGCCAGGGCGTCGATGAAGCAGTTGGCAGTCGAGCCGGTGCCGACGCCGACGATGCTCTTGTCGTCGAGCTTGGGCAGAATGAAATCGACAGCGGCCTGGGCGACAGCCTGTTTGAGTTGGTCCTGGGTCATGCGGGCTCCGAAGCGGGAGGAGTATCGTGAAGGCGCGTAGTATAGCGGCTAAAAGCCGGGTCTGGCTGTGGTCGCCCGACAGGCCGCTGGGGTAGACTGCCAGGCCCGCCCAACCGCCCAGTGATGCTTTCCCGATGCTCGAACAGTACGTCAAGAAGATCCTCACCTCGCGCGTTTACGACGTTGCGGTCGAAACCCCGCTGCAGACCGCCGGCCAGTTGAGCAAGCGCCTGGGCAACAACATCCTGCTCAAGCGCGAAGACCTGCAGCCGGTCTTCTCGTTCAAGATCCGGGGCGCCTACAACAAGCTGGCGCAGTTGACGGCTGAAGAGCTGGCCCGTGGCGTAGTCACCGCCTCGGCCGGCAACCATGCCCAGGGCGTGGCCCTGGCGGCACGGGAACTGGGGATCAAGGCGACCATCGTGATGCCCAAGACCACCCCGGAGATCAAGGTCGAAGGCGTGCGTTCGCGCGGCGGCAAGGTGGTGCTGCACGGCGACTCCTTCCCCGAGGCGCTGGCCTATTCGCTGAAGCTGGTCGAGGAAAAGGGCTTCGTCTACATCCACCCCTACGACGATCCGCACACCATTGCCGGGCAGGGCACCGTGGCCATGGAAATCCTGCGCCAGCACCCGGGCCAGCTGGATGCGATCTTCGTTCCGGTCGGTGGCGGCGGGCTGATCGCCGGGATTGCCGCCTACGTCAAATACCTGCGCCCCGAAATCAAGGTGATCGGCGTCGAGCCGGATGACTCCAACTGCCTGCAGGCCGCCATGGCCGCGGGCGAGCGGGTGGTACTGCCGCAGGTCGGGCTGTTTGCCGACGGCGTGGCGGTGGCGCAGATCGGCCAGCACACCTTCGACATCTGCAAGACCTATGTCGATGAGGTGGTGACCGTCAGCACCGACGAAATCTGTGCGGCGATCAAGGATATCTACGACGATACCCGCTCGATCACCGAGCCTGCCGGCGCCTTGGGCGTGGCGGGCATCAAGAAGTACGTCGAGCTCAGGGGTGTCAGCGGCCAGACCCTGGTCGCGATCGACTCCGGCGCCAACGTCAATTTCGACCGCCTGCGCCATGTCGCCGAGCGGGCCGAACTGGGGGAAGGGCGCGAAGCGATCATCGCCGTGACCATTCCCGAGCAGCCGGGCAGCTTCAAGGCGTTCTGCGAAGCCATTGGCAAGCGCCAGATCACCGAGTTCAACTACCGCTACCACGCTGACGGCGAGGCGCACATCTTCGTTGGCGTGCAGACCCACCCGGACACCGACCCGCGCAGCGCCCTGGTACAGGGTTTGACCGAGAAGGGTTTTCCGGTACTGGACCTGACCGACAACGAACTGGCCAAACTGCACATCCGCCATATGGTCGGCGGTCACGCGGCGCGGGTCAGCGACGAGCTGGTGCTGCGCTTCGAGTTTCCCGAGCGTCCGGGCGCGCTGTTCAACTTCCTCAACAAGCTGGGCGGACGTTGGAACATCTCGATGTTCCATTACCGCAACCACGGTGCGGCCGATGGTCGCGTGGTCGCCGGCCTGCAGGTTCCGGATGATGAGCGCCACCTGGTGCCGGCGGCCCTGGCCAAGATCGGCTATCCCTACTGGGACGAAACTGACAACCCGGCGTACCGCTTGTTCCTGGGCTGAGCGGCTAAGCTCAGTTCAGTCCCCAAGGAAGCAATGACATGGAATACCTGACCACGCTCAAAACCCTGCACATCCTGGCCACCGTGCTGTTGCTCGGCAGTGCCCTGGGCCTTGCGGTCTGGACGGCACTGGCGCGGCGCAAGGGCGATGCCAGCGCGCACACCCGCCTGATGCAGCGGCCGCTGGTGTTCGTCTGGTTGTTGATGGGGCTGAGCCTGGTGAGCATGCCGTTCACCGGCTGGTGGCTGGTGCACCTGATCGGCTGGCCACTGGGCCAGACCTGGGTGCTGGCCTCCAGCGTGATCTACACCTTTGGCGCGTTCAGCTGGTTCTGGCTGGCGGCGCGGGTCAATCGCCTGCGCACGGCACCGACGGTGGGTAATCCCACATTCACCCTGGCCCTGGCGGTGTTCAGTGGTGTGTGCTTTATCGCCATTGCCGGGTTGATGGGCGCCAAGCCGGTCTGACGGGCCTCATCGCGGGGCAAGCCCGCTCCTACACTGTAGGAGCGGGCTTGCCCCGCGATACACCTTGAATCAACCGCGCAGGCTGATCACCGGCCAGCCGCGTTTCTCGGCTTCGGCGCGCAGGTTCGGATCCGGGTCGACCGCAACCGGATTGGCCACCTGCTCCAGCAGCGGCAGGTCATTCATCGAGTCGCTATAGAAGTAGCTGCCTTCCAGGTTGAGGCCGTTTTCTTCCAGCCAACGGTTCAGGCGCGTCACCTTGCCTTCACGGAAACACGGTATATCGGTACTGCGACCGGTATAGCGACCGTCGACCATTTCGCACTCGGTGGCCAGCAGGGTTTCCACCTCCAGGCGCTTGGCAATCGGCCCGGTGATGAAGCGGTTGGTGGCGGTGATGATCACCAGCTTGTCGCCGGCATCGCGGTGCTTTTTCAGCAGGGCCAGGGCCTTGGGCAGGATGATCGGTTCGACGCAGTCACGCATGAACTCGCGGTGCCATTGGTCGAGCTGGGCCATTTCGGTGGTGGCCAGGATCTCCAGGCTGAAATTCAGGTAGGCCGCCAGGTCCAGCTTGCCGGCCAGGTAGTCCTGATAGAAGGCATCGTTGCGGTTCTGGTACTCCACAGGGTCGAGGATGCCACGGGCGCACAGGTAGTCACCCCAGGCGTGGTCGCTGTCGCCGCCAAGGAGGGTATTGTCCAGATCGAATAAAGCCAGGCGCATTTAAGTCACTCGCATAACATCTGAAAAGTCCCACAGAATACGGACTTTTCACATCGGTGCACATAAGGTAAACGGGCGCGTTGCTGGCCTTGTGGCCTTTATGGAACAATGCCGTGACATGCGTTTGCGAGGTTGCTGCCGTGATCGACCCCGATGGTTTTCGCCCCAATGTCGGGATCATTCTGACGAATGATCTTGGGCAGGTGCTATGGGCTCGACGGATCAACCAGGATGCCTGGCAGTTTCCACAAGGGGGTATCAACCCTGAAGAGACGCCGGAAGATGCCCTGTACCGCGAGCTGAACGAAGAAGTGGGGCTGGAGCGCGATGATGTTGAAATTCTTGCCTGCACCCGCGGCTGGTTGCGTTATCGTTTACCCCAACGCCTGGTCCGTACCCACAGCCAACCGCTGTGCATCGGCCAGAAGCAGAAATGGTTTCTCCTGCGCCTGGTCTCCAACGAGCAGCGGGTGCGGATGGACCTGACCGGCAAGCCGGAGTTCGATGGCTGGCGCTGGGTCAGTTATTGGTACCCGCTGGGCCAGGTGGTGACATTCAAGCGCGAGGTTTACCGCCGCGCTCTCAAAGAGCTTGCCCCGCGCCTGCTGGCGCGCGACTGACGACGGAGTTCGACCCCGAGCCATGCTCAATACGCTGCGCAAGATCGTCCAGGAAGTTAACTCCGCCAAGGATCTCAAGACGGCGTTGGGGATCATTGTGTTGCGCGTAAAAGAGGCCATGGGTAGCCAGGTCTGCTCGGTGTACCTGCTCGACCCCGAGACCAACCGTTTCGTCCTGATGGCCACCGAGGGCCTGAACAAGCGCTCGATCGGCAAGGTCAGCATGGCGCCCAACGAGGGCCTGGTCGGCCTGGTCGGTACCCGCGAAGAACCGCTGAACCTGGAAAACGCCGCCGACCACCCGCGTTATCGCTACTTCGCCGAAACCGGTGAAGAGCGTTTCGCCTCGTTCCTCGGTGCGCCGATCATCCACCACCGGCGCGTGGTTGGCGTTCTGGTCATCCAGCAAAAGGAGCGGCGCCAGTTCGATGAAGGCGAGGAAGCCTTCCTGGTAACCATGAGCGCCCAGCTGGCCGGCGTTATCGCCCATGCCGAGGCCACAGGCTCCATTCGCGGCCTGGGCCGCCAGGGCAAAGGTATCCAGGAGGCCAAGTTCGTCGGCGTACCCGGCTCGCCCGGCGCCGCGGTGGGCAAGGCGGTGGTCATGTTGCCGCCGGCCGACCTCGACGTGGTGCCGGACAAGAGCGTCGATGACATCGACGCCGAGCTCAAACTGTTCAATACCGCCCTGGAAGGGGTGCGCGACGACATGCGCAACCTCTCTGCCAAACTCGCCACCCAGTTGCGCCCGGAAGAGCGTGCGCTGTTCGACGTCTACCTGATGATGCTCGACGACGCCGCCCTGGGCGGTGAAGTGGTGCAGGTGATCAAGACCGGCCAGTGGGCCCAGGGCGCCTTGCGCCAGGTGGTGGGCGAGCACGTCAATCGCTTCGAGCTGATGGACGACGCCTACCTGCGCGAGCGGGCCTCGGATGTGAAGGACCTGGGCCGGCGCCTGCTGGCCTACCTGCAGGAGGCCCGGCAGCAGAGCCTGGTCTACCCCGACAACACCATCCTGGTCAGCGAGGAGCTGACCCCGGCCATGCTCGGCGAAGTGCCGGAAGGCAAGCTGGTCGGCCTGGTGTCGGTGCTAGGTTCGGGCAACTCCCACGTGGCGATCCTGGCCCGGGCCATGGGTATCCCCACGGTGATGGGCCTGGTCGACCTGCCGTACTCGAAGGTCGACGGCATCGAAATGATCGTCGATGGCTACAAGGGCGATGTCTACACCAACCCCAGCGACGTGATGCGCAAGCAGTACGCCGAGGTGGTCGAGGAAGAGCGCCAGCTGGCCCAGGGCCTGGATGCGCTGCGCGAACTGCCGTGCATCACCCTCGATGGCCACCGCATGCCGCTGTGGGTCAACACCGGCCTGCTGGCCGATGTCGCCCGCGCCCAGCAGCGTGGCGCCGAAGGCGTGGGGCTGTACCGCACCGAAGTGCCGTTCATGATCAACCAGCGCTTCCCCAGCGAAAAGGAACAACTGGCGATCTACCGCGAGCAGCTGGCGGCCTTCCACCCCCTGCCGGTGACCATGCGCAGCCTGGACATCGGCGGCGACAAGGCGCTGTCGTATTTCCCGATCAAGGAAGACAACCCCTTCCTCGGCTGGCGCGGGATCCGCGTGACCCTCGACCACCCGGAAATCTTCCTGGTGCAGACCCGCGCCATGCTCAAGGCCAGTGAAGGCCTGAACAACCTGCGCATCCTGCTGCCGATGATCTCTGGCATCCACGAGCTGGAAGAGGCCCTGCACCTGATCCACCGGGCCTGGGGTGAAGTGCGTGACGAAGGCACCGACGTGCCGATGCCGCCGGTGGGGGTGATGATCGAAATCCCGGCTGCGGTGTACCAGACGCGTGAACTGGCGCGTCAGGTGGACTTCCTCTCGGTCGGCTCCAACGACCTGACCCAATATTTGCTGGCGGTGGACCGCAACAACCCGCGGGTCGCCGACCTCTACGACTACCTGCACCCGGCGGTGCTGCAGGCCTTGCAGACCGTGGTGCGCGACGCCCATGCCGAAGGCAAGCCGGTGAGTATCTGCGGCGAGATGGCCGGTGATCCGGCGGCGGCGGTGCTGCTGATGGCCATGGGCTTTGACAGTCTGTCGATGAACGCCACCAACCTGCCGAAGGTGAAGTGGATGCTGCGCCAGGTGAGCCTGGGCAAATCCAAGGAGCTGCTGGCCCAGGCCATGGGCATCGACAACCCGCAAGTTATCCACAGCTCGCTGCAACTGGCCCTGAAGAACCTGGGGCTGGCGCGGATGATCAACCCGGGATCGGCGAAGAACCTTTGAGATTTATCGCGGGGCAAGCCCGCTCCTACAGAGACCTCCTGTAGGAGCGGGCTTGCCCCGCGATAAGGTCAGACTTGCAGATCCACCTCTCCCAGATGTCCCCCGAACGGCCCGAAACTGCGCTCGACCAACCGCCGCCGACCATCGGCTTCGACAATCAGCACCGTGCTGGCCCGTGTCCCGTAGTTCTGGCTGGCAATGAACACACTCGACAACAACCGCTCGGTACCCAGCCCTACGCCGGTTTCCGGCAGCTCGCCATCTGCCGCTTGCAGGTTGTCGCCCAGCAGCGTCAGCAACCCTTCCGGCTGCGGGTCGGCCAGATGCCGCTCCAGCCCGGCACGGGCCTTCACCAGCTTTGGCCAGGGCGTATCCAGTCCGGCATTGGACAGGCCGTAGACACCTGCCCCCAGCAGTTGCGCGCCAGCATTGCGGGCATTCAGGTAGCCCAGCTGGCCGCCATCGCCCACCAGCAGGTTGAACCCCGAATACTGCTGGCTGCGGCTGGCCACCTGGTCGAGATAGGCCTCCACACCCAACTCGCCGCGCAGGAACGCCGCCACCAGCTCGCCGCGGGAACGCGCCCCTACCGGTTGCTGCGGGTCGCGGATATTGGTCAGCGCGGCAAAGCGGCCCTGAGGGCCGACGCCCAGCCAGGTACCGCCGGCTTCCAGGTCGCGCCCGGCGTAGACGCCCGGGGCATCGTCCCAGGCCGCGAGCATGCGGCTGGGGCGGGCGTAGAACTCATCGCGGTTGGCCGCGACGATCAGCGGCTGGGCATGCCCGGGCCGCCAGGCGAAGACGATCAGGCACATAGGTGGGCCTCTGTGTTTTCGCCCACTCTACCAAAGCGAGCCGGCCGATCCACCGACTTAATGTGACTTCACTAGAGCCACAGGCCTACCTTCCGTTACCATGCCGGACTGAATTTACGGGGGCGACAATGGAATTCGTGCTCTATCTGCTGTTGGGCGCCTGTGCAGGCGTGCTGGCCGGGCTGTTCGGCGTTGGCGGTGGCATCATCATCGTGCCGGTGCTGGTGTTCAGTTTCACCGTGCAGGGCTTCGATGCCTCGGTACTGACCCACCTGGCGGTGGGAACCTCCCTGGCGACCATTGTCTTCACCTCGGTCAATGCCATCCGCGAGCACCACCGCAAGGGCGCGGTGCAATGGCCGATTTTCGTCTGGATGACGCTGGGCATCCTGGTCGGTGCCGGTATCGGCGCCAAGACCGCCTCGGCGATCCAGGGGCCGATGTTGCAGAAGATCATCGGCGTATTCGCCCTGGTGATTGCCGTGCAGATGGCCCTGGACCTCAAGCCCAAGGCCAGCCGCAGTGTTCCCGGTAAAACCGGGCTGACCGCTGCCGGCAGTGTGATCGGCTGGGCGTCGGCGATCTTCGGGATCGGTGGAGGTTCGCTGACCGTGCCGTTCCTGACCTGGCGCAGCCTGCCGATGCAGCAGGCGGTGGCCACGTCCTCGGCCTGCGGCTTTCCGATTGCGGTGGCCAGCGCCCTGAGTTTCATCTGGCTGGGCTGGCATGACCCGCACCTGCCGGCGCATAGCCTGGGCTTCGTGTACCTGCCTGCGCTGCTGGGGATTGCCCTGACCAGCATGTTTTTTGCCCGCTTCGGCGCGCGCCTGGCGCACAAACTGTCGCCACGCCTGCTTAAGCGCTTGTTCGCCGCGCTGCTGTTCTGCGTCGGCCTAAGCTTTCTGCTTTAACGAGAGGAGTCACCATGCTGCCTTACCCGCAGATCGATCCCGTGGCCATTGCCCTGGGACCGTTGAAAATCCATTGGTATGGCCTGATGTACCTGGTCGGTATCGGCGGTGCCTGGCTGCTGGCCTCGCGGCGCCTGGAGCGCTTCGATCCGACCTGGACCCGGGAGAAGCTGTCCGACCTGGTGTTCTGGCTGTCGATGGGGGTGATCGTCGGCGGGCGCCTGGGCTACGTGCTGTTCTATGACCTGCACGCCTACCTGGCCAACCCGGCGCTGATCTTCGAAGTGTGGAAGGGCGGCATGTCGTTCCACGGCGGGTTCATCGGCGTGATGCTGGCAGCCGTGTGGTTCGGCAAGCGCAACAACAAGTCGTTCTTCGAACTGATGGACTTCGTCGCGCCGCTGGTGCCGATTGGCCTGGGCGCCGGGCGCATCGGCAACTTCATCAACGCCGAACTGTGGGGCAAGGCCACCGACGTGCCCTGGGCCATGGTCTTCCCGCCGTTCAGCGATCCGGCGCAGTTGCCGCGTCATCCGTCGCAGCTGTACCAGTTCGCCCTGGAAGGTGTGGCATTATTCCTGATTCTCTGGCTGTACTCGCGCAAGCCGCGTCCGACCATGGCCATCTCCGGGATGTTCGCCCTGTTCTACGGCATCTTCCGCTTCATCGTCGAATTCGTACGGGTACCGGACGCCCAGCTGGGTTACATCGCCTTCGGCTGGCTGACCATGGGCCAGTTGCTGTGCGTGCCGATGATCCTCGGCGGCATCGGCCTGATCTGGTGGGCCTACCACCGCACACCGACGGCCAAGGCCGCCGCTTGATTTCCACGGCAGGGGTGATCCCCCTGCCGTCTTTGTTACAGGTAAGCCATGAAACAGTATCTAGATCTGGTCCGCGACGTTATCGAAAACGGCACCCTGCAAGGCAACCGTACCGGTATCCGCACCATCAGCCTGCCCGGCGCCATGCTGCGCTTCGACCTGCAGAAAGGTTTTCCGGCCATCACTACCCGCAAGCTGGCGTTCAAGTCGGCGATCGGCGAGATGGTCGGCTTCCTGCGCGGGGTCAAGAACGCCGGTGAATTCCGCGAGCTGGGCTGCAAGGTCTGGGACCAGAACGCCAACGAAAATGCCCAGTGGCTGGCTAACCCGTTTCGCCAGGGGCATGACGACCTCGGCGAGATCTACGGCGTGCAGTGGCGCCAGTGGCCGGGCTACAAGCGCATCCCGCTGAGCAACCCGGCGGCCATCGCAATGGCTGAACAGCAGGGTTTTCGCAAGATCGCCCAGGATGAGGAAGACGGCCAGGCCTTCGTCATCCTGTACAAGGCTATCGACCAGGTGCGCCAGTGCCTGGACACTATCGCCAACGACCCCGGCAGCCGCCGCATTCTGTTCCACGGCTGGAACTGTGCCCAGCTCGACGAAATGGCCCTGCCGCCGTGCCACCTGTTGTACCAGTTCCACCCGAATGTCGAGACGAAGGAAATCTCCTTGACCCTCTACATCCGCTCCAACGACCTGGGCCTGGGCACGCCGTTCAACCTCACCGAAGGCGCGGCGCTGCTGTCGCTGTTCGGCCGCCTGACCGGTTACACGCCGCGTTGGTTCACCTACTTCATCGGTGATGCGCATGTCTACGAAAACCACCTGGACATGCTGAACGAGCAGCTCAAGCGCGAGCCGCTGGAAGCGCCGAAGCTGGTGATCAGCGATCGTGTGCCGGACTTCGCCAAGACCGGCAAGTACGAGCCAGAGTGGCTGGAGAAGATCGAGCCGAGCGACTTCAGCCTCGAAGGCTACGAGCACCACGCGCCCATGACCGCGCCCATGGCGGTCTGATCACCGCCTGTGGGAGCGGGCTTGCCCCGCGATGCAATCTGTCAGCCACATCGCATCGCGGGGCAAGCCCGCTCCCACAGGATATGCAGTAATCAGTGCCCGTGGCTTCTGCCCACATGCGAAGGCTCCGCCTCCGGCGCCGTCACCGCACCATTGACCTCAAGATGCTGCAGGATCGAGCACTGAACCTCCTTGGGATGGCAGTGCTGGCGCAGTTCCAGCAGTTGCGTCTGCAAGGCCTGCAAGCCATCGATACGCGCCTGCACATGCTCAATATGCTCATCGATCAGGGCGTTCACACTTTCGCACTGGTCGTCCGGGCTGTCGCGCAGACGCAACAGGCTGCGGATTTCTTCCAGGGTCATGTCCAGGGTGCGGCAGTTGCGGATGAACGTCAGGCGCTCAACATGGGCCTGGGTGTACAGCCGGTAATTGCCCTCGCTGCGCGCAGGCTCCGGCAGCAGGCCTTCGCGCTCGTAGTAGCGGATGGTCTCGACGGCGCAGTCGGTGGCCTTGGCCAGTTCTCCGATCTTCATCTGCAAATACCTCGACAGGTGGCTTGACCCTATAGTGGCTACAGGGTGTTCACTTGGCAACAGGACATTTAGGGATGAACCCATGAACCAGCCTGTCAGCCATACCCCGGGTAAAGAACCCCACGATCATGACCACGCCAAGCACGCCCACAGTTGCTGCGCCCACGACGCCGCACCGGCCCTGGTGCAGTTGACAGAAGCGAGCAGCGGCAATGCGCGCCTGAGCCGTTTTCGCATCGAGGCGATGGACTGCCCGACCGAGCAGACCCTGATCCAGAACAAGCTGGGCAAGCTGGCGGGCGTCGAGCAGCTGGAATTCAACCTGATCAATCGCATCCTCGGCGTGCACCATACCCACGCCGACACCCGTGCCATCGAGCAGGCGGTCGCTTCGCTGGGCATGCAGGCCGAGCCGTTGACCGAGGCCAGCGACGAACCCGCCGCAGTGCCTGCCCCGGCGAAAAAGCACTGGTGGCCGCTGGCCCTGGCGGGTGTTGCCGCCGTGGCCGCCGAGGTCATTCACTTCGCCGCGCTGGCGCCGGACTGGGTGGTGGCGGCGGTGGCCCTGGTGTCGATCCTCGGTTGCGGGCTGGGTACCTACAAGAAGGGCTGGATCGCCCTGAAGAACCGCAACCTCAATATCAACGCGCTGATGAGCATCGCCGTGACCGGTGCGGTGCTGATCGGCCAGTGGCCGGAAGCGGCCATGGTCATGTTCCTCTTCACCGTGGCCGAGTTGATCGAAGCGCGTTCGCTGGACCGTGCGCGCAACGCCATCGGCGGCCTGATGCAATTGAGCCCGGACCTGGCCACGGTGCAGCAGGCCGACGGCCAGTGGCGCGAGCTGGACGTCAAACAGGTCGCCCTCGGCGCCCTGGTGCGGGTACGGCCTGGCGAGCGCATCGGCCTGGATGGCGAGGTGGTCAGTGGTCAGTCGAGCATCGACCAGGCACCGATCACGGGCGAGAGCCTGCCGGTGGAGAAGGGCCCGGGCGACAAGGTGTTCGCCGGCACCATCAACCAGGCCGGTGCCCTGGAGTACCGGGTGACGGCGGCGGCCGGGCAGTCGACCCTGGCGCGGATCATCAAGGCGGTGGAAGAGGCCCAGGGCGCGCGGGCACCGACCCAGCGCTTCGTCGACCAGTTCTCGCGTATCTACACCCCGGCCGTGTTCGCCTTTGCCCTGGCGGTAGCGGTGATTCCACCGTTGTTCATGGCCGGCGCCTGGTTCGACTGGATCTATCGCGCCCTGGTGTTGCTGGTGGTGGCCTGCCCATGTGCGCTGGTGATTTCTACCCCGGTGACCATCGTCAGCGGCCTGGCGGCGGCGGCGCGCAAAGGCATCCTGGTCAAGGGCGGGGTGTACCTGGAGGGTGGGCGCAAGCTCGACTTCCTGGCCCTGGACAAGACCGGCACCATCACCCACGGCAAGCCGGTGCAGACTGACCATGTGGTCCTCGACCCCCTGTTCGAAGGCCGCGCCCAGGCCCTGGCCGCAAGCCTGGGCGAGCGCTCCGATCACCCGGTGTCCCGCGCCATTGCCGTGTTTGCCGGCGAGCAACAGCTGGCCCTGAGCGAGGTCAGGGCGTTCGAAGCCCTGGCCGGTCGTGGCGTGCGTGGTGAAATCGACGGTCAGTTCTACCACCTGGGCAACCATCGCCTGGTCGAAGAGCTGGGCCTGTGCTCGCCTGAGCTTGAAGCCCGCCTCGATGCATTGGAGCGTCAGGGCAAGACGGTGGTGCTGCTGCTCGACCAGAGCGGGCCGCTGGCGCTGTTCGCCGTGGCCGACACGGTCAAGGACAGCAGCCGCGAGGCGATTGCCGAGCTGCATGAGTTGGGTATCAAGACTGTCATGCTCACCGGCGACAATCCGCACACGGCCCAGGCCATCGCCGCCCAGGTGGGTATCGACCAGGCCCGGGGCAACCTGCTGCCGGCCGACAAGCTCAAGACCATCGAGGACCTGTACGCCCAGGGCCACCGGGTCGGCATGGTGGGCGACGGTATCAACGACGCGCCGGCGCTGGCCCGTGCCGAGATCGGCTTCGCCATGGCCGCCGCCGGTACCGACACCGCCATCGAGACCGCCGACGTGGCGCTGATGGATGATGACTTGCGCAAAATCCCGGCCTTCGTCAGGCTCTCGCGCCAGAGTGCGGCGATCCTGACCCAGAACATCGTGCTGGCGCTGGGGATCAAGGCGATCTTCCTGGCGATCACCTTCGCCGGGATGGCAACCATGTGGATGGCGGTGTTCGCCGACATGGGCGTGAGCTTGCTGGTGGTCTTCAACGGCCTGCGCCTGCTGCGAAAATAGAGGATGTATGTTGAGTTCCGAGTTGAAAGCCTTCTACATGGTTGCCCGTCTGGGCAGCATCACCCTGGCGGCGAAGAAACTCGGGCTCAGCCAGCCGACGGTCACCACCCAGATCCGCAACCTGGAAAGCCAGTACGCCGTGGAGCTGTTCTACCGTGGTGGCCGGCGCCTGACCCTCAGCGACGACGGCGCGCGGCTGCTGCCGATGGTCAAGACCCTGCTGCAGCAGGAAGCCGATATCGAGTTCTTCCTGCGCAACAGCGGCCAGGCCCAGGGCAGCTTGCGCATCGCCGCCACGGCGCCGTATTACATCCTCGACCTGGTGAAGATCTTTCGCGAGCGCCTGCCGCAGGTGGAGGTGTCGGTGGAGATCGGCAACTCCCAGCAGGTGCTGGAGTTGCTGGAAGATTACCGGGTGGACCTGGCCGCCTCGTCGCAACTGCTTGAGGACGCCCGCCTGGTGCGCCGGGTACTGGGCACCGATCCGTTGGTGGTGGCAGTGCATCGCAATCACCCGCTGGCCAATCGTGAGTCCTTGCCGCTGTCGGCCCTGGCCGGGCATTGCCTGCTGGTGCGCGAGCAGGGCTCGACCACACGCAAGCTGACCGAGCAGATGCTGGAGCAGGCCGGGGTCAAGGTCGGTTCGATCCTGGAGATCGGTAGCCGCGAGTCGATTCGTGAGGCGGTGCTGCGCAATATCGGCATCAGCATCATTGCCCGCCATGAAGTGCCGCATAACCCGGAGTTGCGGGTGTTGAGCCTGGAGAATGCGCCGGTGATGCATGAGTACCTGTATTGCCTGAAAGAGCGTCGCCAGGCGCGCTTGCCGGCGGCCTTTCTCGGCCTGGCTCAGGAAGTATCTGCATTGTAGGAGCGGGCTTGTCCCGCGATGGTGTCTTGTCAGGCACATCGCATCGCGGGGCAAGCCCGCTCCTACAGACACCCAAATCTGCCTATACCACTATCACCAACTTTTGCTTTCCCGCCACAGAACCTTCGCAATGCCTCCCTAGCATGACCCTCATTCGCTCGATGAGGTCTTGCCATGAACACTCCGGTCGCAAACCCAGGCGCACAGATGAAGGTGCGCGGTATCCACAAGCGTTTCGGCGCCTTCACCGCCCTGCAGGATGTCTCCCTCGACATCGCCGCCGGGGAACTGGTGTGCCTGCTCGGCCCTTCCGGTTGCGGCAAGACCACGCTGCTGCGCTGCATCGCCGGCCTCGAGCGTCAGGACCGTGGCACCCTGTACATCGGCGACCGGGATATTTCCGAGCTGCCTCCCCAGGCCCGTGACTACGGCATCCTGTTCCAGTCCTACGCCCTGTTTCCCAACCTGACGGTAGAGGCCAACATCGCCTACGGCCTGGCCGGCAGCGGTCGTGACGAAGTGCGCCAGCGCGTGACGCAGATGCTCGAACTGGTCGGCCTGTCCGGCAGCGAGAAAAAATACCCCGGCCAGCTCTCCGGCGGTCAGCAGCAACGCGTGGCCCTGGCCCGAGCCCTGGCGCCGGCGCCTTCGCTGCTGCTGCTCGACGAGCCCATGTCGGCCCTCGATGCACGGGTCCGCGAGCACCTGTGCACCGAGTTGCGCCAACTGCAGCGCCAGTTGGGTATCACCACCCTGATGGTTACCCACAACCAGGACGAAGCCATGCTCATGGCCGACCGCATCGCGGTGATGAACAACGGCCAGGTCGAGCAGTACGCAACGCCCCAGGAGATCTACGACAAGCCGGCCACGCCGTTCGTGGCCGAGTTCGTCGGCCAGGGCAACTGGCTGCCGTTCCAGCGTCACAGCGACAGCCATGCCCAGGTCGGTGCCTTGAACATGCGCCTGGCCGAAGGCGCCAGTGGGGCGCGCAGCGGTCGTCTGTTCTGCCGTCCCGAGGCAATCAGCGTCAATCCGCCGGTGCATGAGGAGAACCTGTTCCCGGCACGGGTGCGGGAGATCACCTTTCTGGGCAACCGTTGCCGGATGAGCTTCGAGTTCAACGAACTGCCGGGTCACGCCCTGCTCGCCGAAGTGGCCCCCGAATCCATGCCGCGCCTGGGGTCCCAGGACATCTGGGTAGCCCTGCCGCCGCGCAGCCTGCAGGTGTTTGCCTGAGATGGCCGCGCCAATGGCCATGCCGATCGCGCACGCGAAGGCAGCACCCCGCGCCGGTGTGTCCCTGGGAGATCGACTGTTTGTGGTCGGCGGCAAGTGGCTGTTGCTGCTTCTGCTCACCGTTGCCGTGCTGATGCCGCTGCTGGCGATCTTCTGGCGCGGCTTCAGCAGCGACGCAGGGCAAGGCGGCGGCCTGGTCGCTGCCCGTGAGTTGTTCGCCAGCGCCAACTTTCACTGGTTGCTGGGCAACAGCCTCAAGGTGTCGCTCAGTGTCGCGGCCATTGTCGTGCCGCTGGCCTACCTGTTCGCCTATGCCCTGCAGCGCACCCTGATCCCGGCCAAGGGCCTGTGGCGAGGGATCTCGCTGCTGCCGTTGCTGGCGCCGTCGATGCTGCCGGCCATTGCCCTGGTGTACCTGTTCGGTAATCAGGGGCTGCTGCGTGGACTGCTCAGTGACAACATCTATGGCTTCTGGGGCATTGTCCTGGGTGAAGCCATCTACACCTTTCCCCACGCCCTGATGATCCTGCTCTCGGCCTTGTCGCTGGCCGATGCGCGCCTGTTCGATGCCGCGTCGAGCATGGGCGCCGGCCCCTGGCGCGCCTTCCACAGCATCACCTGGCCAGCCACGCGTCAGGCCGTGTTCGCCGCTTTCTGCCTGGTGTTCACCCTGACGATTACTGACTTCGGTGTACCGGTGGTGGTCGGTGGTGACTATCAGGTGCTGGCACTGGAAGCCTACAAGGCGGTGGTCGGCCAGCAGCAGTTCGGTCGTGGCGCGCTGATCGGCATGGTGTTGCTGGTGCCGGCGCTGCTGAGTTTCACCGTCGATGCCTGGCTGCGTCGTCGCCAGGGGGACGCCATGAGCGGTCGCGCCCAGGTGTTCCAGCCACAACCATCGCGCCGTCGCGATGCCTGCTTCATGGCCCTGGTGCTGCTGGTGTGCGCGATCTTGCTGCTGGTGGTGGGCATGGCGGTGTACTCCTCGCTGGTCACCTTCTGGCCCTACAACCTGTCGCTGTCGCTCAAGCACTATCAGTTCGATGAAACCGCAGGTGGCGGCTGGCTGGCCTATCGCAACAGCCTGACCATGGCCCTGGGCACTGCCCTGATCGGTAGCGCAGTGATCTTCACCGGCGCCTACCTCATGGAGAAAACCAAAGGCCAGCGTCCGCTGAACCTGCTGCTGCGACTGCTCAGCTTCGTGCCGATGGCGGTGCCGGGCCTGGTCCTGGGCCTTGGCTATGTGTTTTTCTTCAACCTGACCAGCAACCCTTTGCATGTGTTCTACGGCAGCATGGCGCTGCTGGTGGTGTGCACCATCGCCCACTACCTGACCACCGCACAGATGACCGCGACCACCGCCTTGCGCCAACTCGATGGCGAGTTCGAGGCTGCCGCGCTGTCGCTCAAGGCACCGCTGTACCGGCATTTCTTGCGGGTCACCGTGCCGATCTGCCTGCCGGCGCTGCTGGACATCATCCGCTACCTGTTCGTCTCGGCGATGACCACGGTGTCGGCGGCGATCTTCCTCTACAGCCCCGACACCATCCTTGCCGCTGTCGCCGTGCTGAACATGGACGACGCCGGCAACGTCGGCGGTGCTGCGGCGATGTCGACCCTCATCCTGCTGACCAGCGCGAGCGTCTCGCTGCTCCTGGCCTGGGCCTCGCGCGGCCTGCTGCAACGTTCCCAGGCCTGGCGCCAGCGCGCGCCGGGTCACTGATTGCCCTTACCCACCCCTGTACCGTTCAAAGGAACCGCATCATGTTCAAGCCACTTGCTCTTGCCGCTGCCGTCCTCACTGCGTTCAGCCTGCAGGCCACTGCCGCCGACACCCAGCTGACGGTCTACACCGCGCTCGAAGCCGAACAGCTCAAGAGCTACAAGCAGGCCTTCGAAAAAGCCAACCCGGACATCGAGATCAAGTGGGTGCGCGACTCCACCGGCATCATCACCGCCAAGCTGCTGGCCGAGAAAGACCGCCCGCAGGCCGATGCGGTGTGGGGCCTGGCCGCTTCCAGCCTGGCGATCCTCGACCAGCAGGGCATGCTGCAGCGCTATGCACCCAAGGATCTGGACAAGATCGGCAACAACTACCGCGATGCCGCCAACCCACCGGCCTGGGTCGGCATGGATGTCTGGGCCGCGACCATCTGCTTCAACACCATCGAAGCCCAAAAGCAGGGCCTGACCAAGCCGGTGAGCTGGCAGGACCTGACCAAGCCCGAGTACAAGGGCAAGATCGTCATGCCTAACCCGGCGTCCTCCGGCACCGGCTTCCTGGATGTCAGCGCCTGGCTGCAGACCTTCGGCGACAAGCAGGGCTGGCAGTACATGGACGACCTGCACCAGAACATCGGCCAGTACGTTCACTCCGGTTCCAAGCCGTGCAAGCTTGCGGCTGCAGGCGAGTTCCCGATCGGTATTTCCTTCGAATACCCGGCGGTGCAGCTCAAGCGCCAGGGCGCGCCGCTGGACATCGTCCTGCCCAAGGAAGGCCTGGGCTGGGAGATCGAAGCCACTGCCGTCCTCAAGGGCAGCAAGCATGAAGCCGCCGCCAAGCGCCTGGCCGACTTCTCGGCAAGCCCGGCGGCCATGGAGCTGTACAAGGAAAACTTCGCCGTGCTGGCCCAGCCGGGCATCGCCAAGCCGCAGACCGAACTGCCGGCCGACTACGAACAGCGTCTGATCAAGAACGACTTCGCCTGGGCGTCGCAGAACCGCGACAGCATCCTGGCCGAATGGCGCAAGCGCTATGACGGCAAGTCGGAGAAGGTGGCGCAGCAGTAAGACCGGGTTGGTTTCATCGCGGGGCAAGCCCGCTCCCACAAGACTCTGTAGGAGCGGGCTTGCCCCGCGATAGGGCCACCGCCAATCTTGAAGGAAGCAACATGACCGATTTACTGATCGTCGGCGCTGGCATCCTCGGCTTGTCCCATGCCTATGCCGCCGCCCGGCGCGGGCTCAAGGTGCGTGTGATCGAACGCAGCGCCACTCCCCTCGGCGCCTCGGTGCGCAACTTCGGCCAGGCCCTGGTCACCGGCCAGCCGCCGGGTGAGATGCTCGACCTGGCCAGGGCCAGTCGCGGGATCTGGGCGCACTGGTCGCGTCAGGCCGGCTTCGATCTCAAGAGCAACGGTTCGCTGCTGTTCGCCCGTACGGCCCTTGAGCAGGAACTGCTTGAAGCCTTCTGCGCCGAACGCGCCGTGAACCATGGCTACAAGGTCGAGCTGCTGTCCGGCGCGGCCCTCAATGACCTCTACGGCGGCCAGTTTCGCCACCACCGCGCTGCCTTGCGCGGGCTGGACGACCAGCAGCTGTACTCCCGTGAGGCCATCCCGGCGCTGATCCGCTTCCTGCAGCAGGAACTGGACGTAGCCTTTGAATTTTCCACCCTGGCGCGGGGCATCGAGCCGGGCCGGTTGTCGACCACCTCGGGGGACTTCAGCGCCGGGCAGATCGTGGTCTGCTCCGGACACGACTACCAGACCCTGCTCGCCGAGCCCATCGCCGAGCTGCACCCTCAGGTCTGCCGATTGCAGATGCTGCGGGCCCGGCCGCGTTTCGACCTGAGCTTGCAGCATGCCCTGCTCACGGGCCTGAGCTGCGTGCACTACGGCGCCTTCGCCAACCTGCCGCAGGCCCAGGCTCTCAAGGCGCAGTTGCACGCCGATCAACCGCATCTGCTGGCGCATGGCATCCACCTGCTGATCAGCCCGACACCCCATGGCGAGCTGATCATCGGCGACTCCCATGCCTATGGCAGCGATGCCTCGCCCTTCAACGCCGAGCAGGTCGACAACTGGATGATCGATCTGGCCGAGCACACCCTCGGTGGTCGGATCGAGGTGGTCGAGCGCTGGCAAGGCGTCTATGGTTCTGGCGGGCCCGCGCCGTTTTCGCTGCTGCAGGTGGCGCCGGGCGTCAGCGCGGCACTGATGCACAGCGGCGTCGGCATGAGCGTCGGCCCGGCCCTGGCCGAGCGGCATATCGCCCGGCTGCTCAACGAACACACCTGAGGGGGTAACAATGAGAACAGCCGAACAGGTTGTCAGCGAGATCTTTGCCCTGTACCAGCGCCATGGCAATGAAGACTACATCGGCGAACCGGTGTCGCAACTGGAGCACATGTCCCAGGCGGCGCAGCTGGCGCTGGATGAAGGTTACGACGATGAAGTGGTGCTGGCGGCATTCTTCCATGACATTGGCCATATCTGTGGCGGCGCCGAAGGTGACATGGGCGGGTACGGCGTGGTCAGCCATGAGCAGGTCGGCGCCAACTACCTGCGCCGCTGCGGCTTCAGCGAGCGCCTGGCGACGCTGGTGCAATACCACGTCGAGGCCAAGCGTTACCTGACGTTGCGCAAGCCCGGCTATTACCAGCGCCTGAGCGAAGCCAGCCGGCGCACCCTGGAGTACCAGGGCGGGGTGATGAGCGAGGCCGAGGCCGATGCCTTCGAGCGTGACCCGCTGTGCAGCGTGAGTTTGCGCATGCGCGAGTGGGATGAGCTGGCCAAGGAGATGAATGTGCCGGTGATCGACCTTGAGCTGCTCAAGGGCAAGGCACTGGTGCTATTGCATTGAATTTGTCGGCCTTATCGCGGGGCAAGCCCGCTCCTACCCTGTAGGAGCGGGCTTGCCCCGCGATAAGGCCCTAAAGCTCAATCACCAGACTATCGATCTGCTCCTGCCGTTCCACCTGATTGACCTTCGCCCCGGGATTGAGCGACGACCATTGCGGATGCGCCCGCGCCTTGCTCAAGGCTTCCGGCAGCTTGCCCTCACGCCAGCTTTGCTCCTGGGGCGCGGTCAACCTGATCCGTTCCATCGCCGCATGCCCGCGGCTGTCCAGTGCCTGGATCAGTTGATGCTGACGCAGTGCCAGCAAGCGCAACACGCTGTCGTCCACCGTCAACTCGCGCTGGCCCTTGAGCTTGCCCAGCAGGCGCGAGCCGTAACTGCGTGCAGTCTGCAAGGCCCCTCCGGCAATCGCGCCGGCCAGGGCGGCCGCGCCGAGGGTCAGGCCACCGACCAGCAGGTCGACACCGGCACCCGCCGCCGCCCCGGCTGCAACGCCGCTGCCCAGGCGTACGCCCAGCTGCTTGAGGGTCTCCGGGTTGAACAGGTCATCGCCCCAGCGCCCGTCGAGCAACGGTAGTTCGCTGGCACTGGCGTCGTCCTTGCGAAAGGCATACAGCTTGAGCAGGGCCTCGACACAGCGTTGTTCACGCTGGCGGATATCCCGGCGCAAGGCGTCGATGGCGGCGGCTTCGGCAGCCGGTTCGGCCACCACGCTGCGTCGGCAGGCCGCACAGTCGAGCAACAGTTCGGCGATCAGGCGCTTGCCGCTGAGCAGGCGGGCCAGGCGTTGGGCTTGCTGATCGTCGATCAGGCGTTGCAGGGCCGGGCGGGATTTCTCCAGCATCAGCGCCAGGCTTTCATACAGACGGCGCTCGCCATCCTCGGGGGGGGCGACGCTGTCGAAGCGCACCAGGGCATGAAGGCCCAGGCGGGCCAGGGCCTCGCGCCAGGCAGGCTCGCGCTGGTCGCTGCTGGCGACGAAATTGAGTACCGGCAACAGTGGCTTGCCACAGCCGGCGAGCACTTCCAGTTCGTCCCGGTACTTGGCCAGTACCGGCTCGCGGGCGTCGATCACATACAGGCCGGCATCGCTGGCCAGCAACTGGCGCAGCACCTTGGCTTCCTGTTCGAAACGCTGGCGGGCCTCGCTGCCCTGGAGGAAACGCTCCAGCCGGGCCGGACCGTCGAGTCGCTCGCCCGGTCGTTCCAGGCGTTCGAGGTAGTCGAGCAGGGCGATGGCATCTTCCAGGCCGGGCGTGTCGTAGAGCTCCAGCAGGGGCTCGCCGTCCACCGACAGGCGCGCACCTTCCACATGCCGGGTGGTGCTGGGGCGATGGGACACTTCGCCGAAGCCGACGTCGCGGGTCAGGGTGCGCAGCAGCGAGGTCTTGCCGACATTGGTGTGGCCGACCACGGCCAGTTTCAGCGGCTTAGTCATGGCCATGCTCCAGCCAGTTCAGCGGGGCGCTGTCGGCGTACTCCAGGCCCAGTTGTTCCAGGGCATGGTGCCAGTCGCCCAGGCGATCGGCATCCAGCGCCTGCCCAGGCAGTGCCTGCAGCAACCAGATGCGTGTGGCGGCGGCATTGCGCGCAAGCTCGGCCAGTAACGCCAGGCTGCCGCGATCCGGCGACCGGCGCGGGTCGCAGGCGATGGCCAGGCGTGCCGGCGGAAAGCGGCTGAGCTGTTCCAGCAGCTTGTTGCGTGATTCACGGCTGTCGAGGATGCCGGCGTTGCGGACACTGTGGGGGAGCGCCGGTGGCCAGGGGCGCTGGTCGTCCAGCTCCAGGCCCACCAGCAAGGCGCCTTCAGTGCTTGCTTCGCCTGCGCCACGAACAATCTGCGGCAAGGTTTCGGGCGCGGCATCGTTGACGCCCAGGCGCTCGCTGCTGGGCATCAAGGCCTCGCGCAGCTGGCTGTAGCCGGGCAGGTTGAGGTCCAGTCCCAGTTGGTTGCGGCCACGGCGCCAGCGCCATAGGCACAGTACGGCCAGCAACAGGCGCGGGAGGATGCCAAACACCAGCAACACCCCGATCAGCCAACCGGCCCAAGCCTGGCGGGCCAGTTCCAGGGCCGGTTGGCTGGCGCCGCTGGCGCGGATCATGTCGACATCCGGGACGCTGAAGCCGAGCAGGGCGGGCAGCGCGCCCAGGGCCTGGGTCAGGCCGATGAAGGTGTCGGCGCCAAGGATGGTGGTTTCCCAGACGAAGCCGTAGCGCCGGGTGGCGAGCAGGATCAGCAGCATCATCAGGGCCGTGCCCAGGACGACCAGCCACAAGCCGTGGACCAACAATCCCAACAGCCAGCGGCTGAGCCTCTGGCGTTGCAGCAACACCAGCAGGGCGGGTGCCAGGTGCGCGGCCTGGGCATCGCGGGCGAACTTTTCACTGAGCCACAACCACAACCGACCGAGGGTTGCGCCCTGTTCGCCAGCGAAGAAAAAGCCCAGGGCCCAACCCAGCAGCAACAGCAGGTTCAAGCCAAGCAGGCTGCCCAGGGCCCAGAACACGTTCACCGGTCGCTGGCTGTCGCCCAGGGCCGCCAGTGCCAGGCCGACACCGCTGGTCACGGCCAGCACCAGCAACAGCGCCAAGGCCAGGCGTGCGCCCTGTTTCCAGTGCTGCAGGGCACTGCGCATGCCGTCGCGTTCGGCCAGCCACAGGGCGCGATGTTCGATGCGCGCCGGCAGGTCGCCGCCCAGTTGCCGGGCCCGGCGGTTGGCTTCCTGGTCTTCCAGGGGGCCTGCATGTTCTTCGCGCAGGCGTACCGCTTCGGTGAGCCAGCGTTTGTCCAGGTCTGTCAGTGCAGTCACGCGTTCTTCCATTGATCGAACCAGCTCAAAGCATAACCCAGGCACCGAAGATCGGGCTTTGCTATCCTCGCCGGCATGAAAACATCACTCCCCCTAAGCCTGATCGCGGCGCTTGCCGACAACCGCGTGATCGGCATCGACAATCGCATGCCCTGGCACCTGCCGGGGGATTTCAAGTACTTCAAGGCCACTACCCTGGGCAAGCCGATCATCATGGGTCGCAAGACCTGGGATTCGCTCGGCCGGCCGCTGCCGGGCCGCCTTAACCTGGTGGTCAGCCGCCAGCCGGGACTGCAGCTCGAAGGTGCCGAAGTGTTTGCTTCGCTCGATGAGGCGATGCTGCGTGCCGAGCAGTGGGCGCTGGAGCAGGGCGTCGATGAGCTGATGCTGATTGGCGGTGCGCAGCTGTATACCCAGGCCATCGAGCGTGGTCTGGCAGATCGGCTGTACCTGACGCGGGTTGAGCTGAGCCCGGAAGGGGATGCGTGGTTTCCGGAGTTCGATAAGGCGCAGTGGGCACTGACCTCGACCCAGGCCAATCCCGCCGAAGGCGACAAGCCGCCCTATCACTTCGAGGTCTGGGACAAGGTTTGAAAGCATCGCGGGGCAAGCCCGCTCCCACATGGTGATAATCCTGTAGGAGCGGGCTTGCCCCGCGATAAGGCCGTCAGGAATGCGACAGTTGTGCATGCTCCTGAGCCTCAAGCACCGACTTGTCAGTCTGCTTGAGCATCTGGCTGGTAATCGCCCCTGCCGTCATCGAACCGTTCACGTTCAACGCCGTACGGCCCATGTCGATCAACGGTTCAACCGAGATCAGCAAGGCCACCAGCTCCACCGGCAGGCCCATGGCCGGCAGCACGATCAGCGCGGCGAAGGTCGCACCACCGCCCACACCGGCCACACCGGCCGAGCTCAGGGTGACGATGGCCACCAGGGTGGCGATCCACAGCGGATCCAGCGGGTCGATGCCCACTGCCGGAGCCACCATGACCGCCAGCATGGCCGGGTACAGGCCGGCACAGCCGTTCTGGCCGATGGTCGCGCCGAACGAGGCGGCGAAGCTGGCGATCGATTGCGGAATGCCCAGGCGACGGGTTTGCGCCTCGATGCTCAGCGGGATGCTGGCGGCGCTGGAGCGGCTGGTGAAGGCGAAAGTCAGCACCGGCCAGACCTTGCGGAAGAAGCGCAGCGGGTTGACGCCACTGAGCGCCAGCAGCACGCCATGGATCACGAACATCAGGCCCAGACCGATGTAGGACACCACCACGAAGCTACCGAGCTTGAGGATGTCATCCAGGTTCGAGCTGGCGACTACCTTGGTCATCAGCGCCAGCACGCCGTACGGGGTCAGCTTCATCACCAGGCGTACCAGGCGCATCACCCAGGCTTGCAGGGTATCGATGGCGGCCAGGGCGCGGTTGCCTTTTTCCGCATCGTCCTTGAGCAACTGCAGGGCGGCCATGCCGAGGAACACGGCGAAGATCACCACGCTGATGATCGAGGTCGGCTTGGCCCGGGCCAGGTCACCCACCGGGTTGCTGGGGATGAACGACAGCAGCAGTTGCGGGATATTCAGGTCGGCGACCTTGCCCACGTAGTCGGTCTGAATGGCCTGCATCCGCGCGGTCTCGGCAGTGCCGGCCACCAGGCCCTCGGCCGTCAGGCCGAACAGGTTGGTCAGGACGATGCCGATCAGCGCAGCGATGGCCGTGGTGAACAGCAGGGTGCCGATGGTCAGGAAGCTGATCTTGCCCAGGGACGAGGCATTGTGCAGACGGGCCACGGCGCTGAGGATCGAGGCGAAGATCAGCGGCATGACGATCATCTGCAGCAACTGCACATAGCCGTTGCCGACCAGGTCGAGCCAGCTGATGGTGGCCTTGAGTACCGGGTGGCCGGCGCCGTAGATGGCATGCAGCACCGCGCCGAACACGACCCCGAGGACCAGGCCGACCAGGACCTTCTTGGCCAGGCTCCAGTTGCCATGACGGGTTTGTGCCAGGCCCAGCAACAACGCCAGGAACGCCAGCAGATTGAGTGACAACGGCAGATTCATTGAAGCTCCAGAGAAAAGGCGGGGGCATCGCCTCTGTGTGCGATTGCGAACAGAAATGCTAACAGCATGAAAACGAACGAATTTATATCAATAGGTTATTTGCATAGTCGTTTTTGGAATATAAGCAGGTCGCAATCAGCTATGTCGACGCCGCTGGGGCACCCGTGGGCGTCGCTGTCAGGCCGGGTGCAGGGCGGCGCTTTGGCTAGCGTGGGCGGGCCACTTTTCAGGAGAAATGCACATGACGTCTGCTCCGAAAATCCTCGCCGCCGGTCTCACCCTGTTGCTGGCCGGGCACAGCTGGGCCGCCGAGCTCAAACACTGGCCCGCGCCGGCTGCCCAACAGCTCGATGCGATGATCGCCGCCAATGCAAACCAGGGTAACTACGCGGTCTTCGACATGGACAACACCAGCTACCGCTTCGACCTCGAAGAGTCGCTGTTGCCGTTCATGGAGAACAAGGGCCTGCTCACCCGGGAAAAGCTCGATCCTTCGCTCAAACTGATGCCGTTCAAGGACACCGCCGAGCACAAGGAGAGCCTGTTCAGTTACTACTACCGGCTGTGCGAAATCGATGACATGGTCTGCTACCCCTGGGTCGCCCAGGTGTTTTCCGGCTTTACCCTCAAGGAGCTCAAAGGCTATGTCGACGAGCTGATGGCCTCGGGCAAGCCGGTCCCCAGCACCTATTACGAGGGTGATGTGGTCAAGCGCATCGAGGTGCAGCCGCCGAAGGTCTTTACCGGCCAGACCGAGCTGTTCAACAAGCTGATGGCCAACGGCATCGAGGTGTACGTCATGACCGCCGCCTCGGAAGAGCTGGTGCGCATGGTCGCCTCGGACCCCAAGTACGGCTACAACGTCAAACCGCAGAATGTCATCGGTGTCAGCCTGCTGCTCAAGGACCGCGACAGCGGCGCCCTGACCACTGCGCGCAAGCAAATCAGCGCAGGCCAGTATGATCCGCAGGCCAACCTGGGCCTGGAGCTGACCCCCTACCTGTGGACGCCGGCGACCTGGATGGCAGGCAAGCAGGCGGCCATCCTTACCTACATCGATCAATGGAAGAAGCCGGTGCTGGTCGGTGGCGACACGCCCAGCAGCGATGGCTACATGCAGTTTCACAGCGTCGATGTGAACAAGGGCGGCATCCACCTGTGGATAAACCGCAAGGCCAAGTACATGGACCAGATCAACGGCATGATCGCCAAGAATGCCGCGGCCCAGGCCGAGCTGGGGCTGCCGGTGACGGCGGACAAGAACTGGGTGATCGTGACGCCGGAGCAGATCCAGTAGTGAGCTATCGCGGGACAAGCCCGCTCCTACAGGGTTGGTGTAGGAGCGGGCTTGTCCCGCGATCAGTTGGAATACATATCAATTGCGAATACATCTCATCTTCTGCTAGCGTGCGCTCACCTTGAGATCCACCGCCAGGATGTGCCGTGTCTTCGTGGAATACCCAGATTGCCCGGTTGTTCGCCGAGCACAAGAAAGCGCTTGAAGCCTTTGTTGCGCGACGCACCGGCAATGCTCAGGTGGCGGCCGACCTGACTCAGGAATCCTTCCTGCGCCTGGCACGGTTGCCGGCCGACAAGCAGATCGACAACCTGCCGGCCTTCCTCTTCACCATTGCCAGCAACCTGGTGCGCGACCACCAGCGCCAGATGATTCGCCGCGAGCGCCTGGATGGCGGAGAACCCAGCGATGACCTGGCCTGCGAGCGCCCCGGCGCCGATGAACAACTCTCGGCGCTGCAGGAGCAGGCCTTGATGCAGGCTGCGATCCAGTCCCTGCCCGAGGCGACCCGGCACATCTTCCTGCTTTATCATGTCGACGAATGCTCCTACCGGGAAATCGGCGAACGGCTGAAGATCTCCCCGCGTAGTGTCGAATACCAATTGCGCCGTGCACTGATCGATTGCCGGGCCTTCATCAAGGCGCGGTTGATCAGTGACACGCCGGGGCCGCGTCGATGAGCCGGCCCATTGCAGCTACGGAAGCCTTGATGACCGACCCTTGCGCCCTTGATGCCGACGACCTGTTCGCCGAAGCCAGCGGCTGGTACTACCGCCTGCAGGCCGACGACCTGAGCGAGGACGAGCGTGCAGCCTTTGCCGCCTGGCTGGCGCAAGGGCCTGCCCAGGCCCAGGCCTGGGCAGAAGTGCTCGGCCTGCTGGGCGCCCTGCGCGAGCCTGCCCGGCAACTGCGCAACACCCAGCGCGCCCGCTGGCGCAAACCGGCGGCGCGGGTCTGGGCCAGTGCCGCAGCGGTGGTGTTGATGATCGGCCTGCTGGCAGGCAGCCCCTGGCCGGACCGCTGGCGCGCCGATTACGCCACCGGCACGGGGGAGTCGCGCACCCTCGTCCTGGCCGACGGCTCGCAGTTGCAGCTCAATACCGATACGGCCGTGCAGATCGACCTGGGCAATACACAGCGGCGGGTGCGGTTGTTGCGCGGGGAAGCCTGGTTCGATGTCAGCCATGATTCGGCACGCCCCTTCGTGATCGGCTCCGGTGACGGCTGGGTCAAGGTGGTGGGCACGCGATTCAGTGTTGCCCAGCAGGGCGCCCAGACCCGGGTGCGGGTAGAGCAGGGCAAGGTCCAGGTCAGTGCCGACAATGTGCAGTCGGTGTTGCTCGAACCCGGCCTTGGTGTCGAATACAGCGATACGGGGCTGGGGGCTGTGCATGGCTTTGACGGCGCCGCCGAGTTTGCCTGGCGCCAGCGCCAGCTGGTGTTCCGGCAACAGCCGCTGGCCGAGGTGGTCGATGCGCTGAATCGCTACTGGCCCGGCAAGACCCTGCTGATCGGCGACGCCCTGCGTCAGCGCAAGGTCTCGGGTGTGTTCGAGATCGACAAGCCGGAGGCTGTGCTCAAGGCCCTGACCCACACCCTGGGCTTGCAGGCCGAGCAATACACGCCGTACCTGCGGGTGCTGCGCGAAGGCTGAAAAAAATCAAAAAAGTTTCAGGGTTTCCCCATAGCAGGTCGTCCTTGATCTCGTAGGCGCAAATAATAAGCACTCTCAGACAGTGCGGCGCCGCTCAACGACTTCGACGATTTGGGGGAGCTTCACCGATGGACCAGACCACCGCCACCCGGCGCCTGCCCGGCTTGCCAACCTTGCTCAGCCTGGCCATCGCCATGGGCGCCAGCGCGATGCCACTGGCGGTGCAGGCGGCGCCTGCTGCCCAAGCCCAAACCTATCAGTTCGACATTGCGGCGCAATCGCTGGACGGTGCCCTGGCCGCTTTCAGCGCGGTCACCCGCGTGCAGGTGCTGGTCAATGCCGAAACCACCCAGGGCCTGCGTTCGCCCGGGCTGCGCGGCAGTTACCCACAATCCCAGGCACTGGCGCGGCTGCTGGCCGGTACTGGGCTGAATGCCAGCTACATCGATGCGGACAGTGTCACCCTGGAAAAGCCGGTGAACGGTGAAACCGCCCTGCAACTGGGTGCCACCAGCATCACGGGTCAGCAACTGGGCGCCACCACCGAAGGCTCGAATTCCTACACCACCGGGGCGCTGACCATCGGCAAAGGCGAACAGAAGCTCAAGGACATCCCCCAGTCGGTGTCGGTGGTCACCCGCCAGCGCATGGATGACCAGAACATGAACAGCCTGCAGGACGCCATGCGCCAGGTCACCGGCGCGACGATCAAGAGCTACAACTCCGGCTCCAGCCTCAACGATGTCTACATGCGTGGCTTTCTTGTCGATCAGGTGCAGGTCGATGGCGTCTCGCAGCTGACCGGCCAGGGCGACCTGATGACCAGCTTCGACCTGGCGATGTTCGACCGAGTCGAAGTGTTGCGCGGCCCTTCGGGCCTGTACCAGGGCGCGGGCGAGCCGGGCGGTACCATCAACCTGGTGCGCAAGCGGGCCCTGGGCCAGTTCGCCCTGGGTGGCGAGCTGTCGGCGGGCTCCTATGACCACTATCACTCCACCGTGGACATCACCGGCCCGCTGAACAGCGACGGCAGCTTGCGCGGGCGCTTTGTCACCGCCTACGAAAACAACCAGTCCTTCGTCGACTATGCCCAGAACGAACGGCCGATGGTCTACGGCCGGCTGGAGTACGACGTCACCCCGGACACCACCTTGTCGCTTGGCGGCGCCTACCAGAAAAACCATTCCACCCCGGCCTTCGGCCTGCCTGCCTACGCCAACGGCAAACTGCTGGATGTGAAGCGCTCGACCTTCGTCGACGCCAAATGGAACGAGCTGGACGAGCACGTCTGGGAAAGCTTCTTCGAAGTCGATCACGGCCTGGAGAACGGCGGCCAGTTCAAGACCTCGCTGACCTATCGCGACGCCGAAACGCCGACGCGCAACTTCACCTGGAGCGATGGTGCGGTGGACCCGGACACCGGCGCCAGCTCGGCGGTGGCCTACTCCTACTACACCCACATCAAGACCCTGGGCGTGGACAGCTTTGTCACGTTGCCCGTGGAAGCCTTCGGCCGTACCCACGAGTTCACGGCGGGGGCCGAGTACCAGCACCTGGACAAGGACTTCACCTACGGCGGTGGTGAGTACTTCGACATCAACGTCTTCGACCCGGGCAGCATCGACATTCCCAAGCAGAAGTTCGAGATGGACAACGGCAACTGGTCCAAGTCGCACCAGTACGGCCTCTACGCGCGCAGCAAGATCAGCGCCACCGACTGGCTGGACGTGATCCTCGGCAGCCGGGTGACCTGGTTCGAGAGCGAGGCGCATAACGCCAACGCCTTCTTCAACAACTTCAACAGCACCGAGACCGACATCAACCGCAAGTTCATTCCTTACGGGGCGCTGGTGGCCAAGCTGACGCCGGAACTGTCGGCTTACGCCAGCTACACCAGCGTGTTCAAGCCGCAGACCGAAGTGGATGACGAGGGCCAGACCATTGCCCCGCGCAAGGGCAAGCAGTACGAGTTGGGGCTCAAGCGCGAGTTCTTCGAGGGGCGCCTGAACGGCAGCATTGCGCTGTTCCGCATCTATGACGAAAACCGCGCGGAGCTTGTGGCCAACAACAGCTACTACGAAGCGCAAGGCAAGATCCGTAGCCAGGGCTGGGAGACCGAGCTCAGCGGCAACCTCACCGACAACTGGAGCATCGCCACCAGCTATGCCTTCACCATGCTCAAGTCGATGAGTGGTGAAGACACCAACCAGGGCACCACCATCACCCCCAAGCACAACTTCAACCTGTGGACCCGTTATCAGTTCACTGACGGACCGTTGCAGGACTTCAGTGTCGGCGGTGGCGTGCGAGCGGTGAGCGAGACCTACTACAAGCGTGACGTGGACTTCGTCCAGGGCGGCTACGCCATTGCGACCGCACAGGTGGGTTACACCTTCAACAAGCACCTGTCGGCGACACTGACCGGCAACAACCTGTTCGATCGCACCTACTACGAGCGGGTCGACAGCTCCTGGGGCTCGAACTTCTATGGCGAACCGCGCAACCTGACCTTTACCGTGCGGGCCAAGTATTGAGTGGCCCATCGCGGGGCAAGCCCGCTCCTACACGCTTGTAGGAGCGGGCTTGCCCCGCGATGGCCATAAAACGCCCTAAAGCCAAACCGCATCCCAATGCGGATAGTCCCCCAACCGCTGCACCAGTCCGGCCCGCAGTGGGTTGCAAACGATGTAACGCGCAATTGCCTGTACATCCTCCTCCCGGCGCAACGCACGATCATGGTAGCCGGCCTGCCAGAGCCGGCCCTCGAGCTTCCCTGTCTTGTAGAGGGCGCAACTGCTACGAGACTTGAATCGACGCATCAGCACACTCAGGGTTACTGCTTTCAATTCGATCAACCAATGAATGTGATCCGGCATCACGACCCAGGCAAGGGAGCGTGCTGCCTCCTCCTGTTCAGTCAGCCTTAACTGCGCGATTACGCTTCTTGCCAGGTGAAAATCCTCGAAGACGGGTACGCGCTCCCTCGTGACGCTGGTCAACAGGTACAGTCGGCCGGGTTCCGATACCCGGCCAAGACGTAAACGGTGCCTGCCTGGACGTTCCATTTCGAGCTCCTTGAGGTGGTTTTCCTCAAGGTAGTCCGTAGGCTGGAGGGTGGTAATCCGGCATTGGGTCAGGATGTGTGCGTTATGTCGCCATCGCGGGGCGAGCCCGCTCCTACAACCCGTAGGAGCGGGCTTGCCCCGCGATGGATTCAGCGCTTGTTCAGGCCCTTGGCCAGTCGGTCGCCACCCAGCTGGATCAGGGCTACCAGTACCACCAGCATGACGATCACGGTCAGCATGATCTGGCTGTCGAAGCGCTGGTAGCCGTAGCGGTAGGCAATGTCGCCCAGACCACCGGCACCGATGGCGCCGGCCATGGCCGAGGAGTTGATCATGGTCACCAGGGTGATGGTAAAGCCGCCGACGATGCCCGGCAGGGCCTCGGGCAGCAGCACATGCCAGACGATATGCCAGCGTTTACAGCCCATGGCCTGGGCCGCTTCGACCAGGCCGTGGTCGACCTCGCGCAGGCTGACTTCGGCGATCCTCGCAAAGAACGGGGTGGCGGCGATGGTCAGGGGCACTACCGCGGCCCAGACGCCATAGGTGGTGCCGACGATCAGGCGGGTGAAGGGAATCAGCGCCACCATCAGGATCAGGAACGGGATCGAGCGGAACAGGTTGACGAAGGCGCCCAGCACCCGGTTCAGGGTCGGTGCTTCGAAGATCCCGCCCTTGCCGCTGGTGACCAGGATCACCGCCAGCGGTATGCCGGCCAGCAGGGCGATCAGCGAAGACACGCCGACCATCAGCAGGGTATCGAGTACACCCTGGAGCAAGCGATCAGTCCACATAACCCAGTACCTCCACCTGTGTGGCCCACTGGCGGGCCCGTTCGATGACCTGCCCATGGCTGTGCGGCGAGTTCGCCACCGACACCAGCAGTTGCCCCAGGGGCCGGCCCTGGATGGCTTCGATGCCGCCCTGCAGCAGGCTGATGCGGCCGCCCAGGCTGTTGAACAAGGTGGACAGTTCCGGTGCCTGGCGGTCAGTGCCGCTGACCTTGAGGTTGAGGATCAGCGCCGCATCCGCGCTGGACGGCTGGGGCTGCAAGCGTGCCTGCAGGTTGGCCGGCACGGCGGACTGCAGCGGGGCGAGCAAGGTCTTGCTCACTTCATGCTGCGGGTTGCCGAACACCTGCCAGACCGCGCCTTGCTCGACGATGCGACCCCGTTCGAGCACCACCACCCGCTGACAGATATCGCGGATCACCGCCATCTCGTGGGTGATCAGGACAATGGTCAGGCCCAGGCGCTGGTTGATGTCGCGCAGCAGCTCGAGGATCGAGGCGGTGGTCTCCGGATCGAGTGCCGAGGTGGCCTCGTCGCACAGGAGGATGTCCGGGTCGTGCACCAGGGCCCGGGCGATGCCGACGCGCTGCTTCTGCCCGCCGGACAGCTGCGCAGGGTAGACATGGTGCTTGTGCGCAAGGCCCACCAGTTCCAGCAACTCGGCGACCTTGCGCTGGCGCTGTGCCTTGGGCACGCCGGCCACCTTCAAGGGCAACTCGACGTTCTGCCACACGGTCTTGGCCGACATCAGGTTGAAGTGCTGGAAGATCATGCCGATGCGTCGGCGCAGGTTGACCAGCCGGTCCTCATCGAACGCGCCGATGTCTACCTGGTCGATCAGCACTCGGCCGCTGGAGGGTTGCTCCAGGCGGTTGATGGTGCGGATCAACGAGGACTTGCCGGCCCCGCTGCGGCCGATGATGCCGAAGATTTCACCGCGCTGGATGTTCAGGTCGATGCCTTCCAGCGCGGCCGTGGCCTGGCCCGGGTAGGTTTTGCCAAGGCCGATGAAGCGTACGTGGGCGTTGTTCAGTTCAGGGTGCAGGGCCCGTTGCCGGTCCTTGTGCGGTGGCGCCAGGGGTTGCCCCGCAGGCGCCAGTCGGGCGGTGGCAGCGCTCATCTCAGCTCTCCCAGCCAGGTTGGTAGAGCTTGCCATGGGCCTTGTCCAGGGCGGCGCGCACGGCTGGCGAGTGCTGGTAGATGTCGATGAACTTCACCAGGCGCGGATCACCCTTGGTCTGTGGCCGGATGACGAACTGGATCACGTACTCCTTGTGATCGAGGCCGTCGAACAGCAGGGCGGAGCCGGCGTCGAAGGTGTTGGCCAGGCGGATGTAGGCCGGGTAGCCCTGGACCAGGTCGGCGTCGTCGTAGGCGCGCACCAGTTGCACGGCCTCGACCTGGAGGATCTTCAGCTGTTTCGGGTTGGCGACGATGTCGTCCTCGGTGGCCTTGTAGCCGACGCCGGGCTTGAGCGTGATCAGGCCGGCCTTGGCCAGCAGTTGCAGGCCTCGGCCGCTGTTGATCGGGTCATTGGCGATGGCCACGCTGGCGCCCTGGGGCAGTTCGTCGAAGCTTTTGTACTGCTTCGAGTACAGGCCGACGTTGTTGATGATCCCCGGTGCGTAGGGCACCAGGTCGAAGCCGGCGGCGGCCTTGGCGTTCTCCAGGAAGGGGATGTGCTGGAAGTAGTTCACGTCGATGTCGCCGCTGGCCAGGCTGACATTCGGCGCGATCCAGTCGCTGAACTCGATCAGCTCGACGTTCAGGCCCTGCTTTCTGGCCTCAAAGACGGCGGCTTCCAGGGGGATGGCGAAGGCAGCGGTGGTGCCGATTTTCAAGGGTGCATCGGCGGCCTGGGCAGCACCGAACAGGCCCAGGGTCAGGGCGATGGCCAGGGCGGGGCGGGCAAGGAAAGTCTTAAGCATACTGTGGCGCTCCGGTCGTGGTGGTGTGGCGATAGCTGGCGCCGGGATGGTCGGCGGGCAGATGGGGGTGGTCGCTGGCAAAGAGTTTTTCGCGCAGGCTGCCGGGTTCGTAGGCGGTCTTGTAGGACCCCCGGCGCTGCAGTTCGGGGATCACCAGGTCGATGAAGTCGACATAGCTTTCCGGAGTGACGGTGCGGGTCAGGTTGAAACCGTCCAGGCCGGTTTCCTCGATCCAGCTTTCCAGTTCGTCGGCGACCTGGGTCGGTGAGCCGACCAGAGTGATGTAGCGACCGCCCAGGGCGTGCTGGTCGAGCAGTTTGCGCCGGGTCCAGTCGTTGTTCTGCAAGGTCTTGGTCGCCGACTGGATGGCGTTGCTTTTCACGTACTGGATCGGTTCGTCCAACGCGTAGGCAGAGAAGTCGATGCCGGTGGAGCTGGAGAAATGCGCAACGCCTGCCTCGGCGCTGGCGTAGCGCAGGTATTCGGCGTGCTTGAGCCTGGCCTGCTCCTCGGTGCGGGCAACGATCACGGTCAGGCCCATGAACACCTTGATCGCTTGTGGATCACGCCCGGCAGCGACGGCGGCGGCCCGCACCTTGTCGACCTGGGCACGGGTCGCGGCCTTGTTCTGGCCGCTGATGAACACGCATTCGGCATGGTTGCCGGCAAAACCCAGGCCGCGCTCGGAGCTGCCGGCCTGGAATAGCACCGGGGTGCGCTGTGGCGAAGGCTCGCACAGGTGGTAGCCCTCGACCCGGTAGAACTCACCCTGGTGCTGCACCTTGTGGACTTTGTCGGGCCGGGCGTAGACCCGCTGCTGGCGGTCGTTGACCACTGCGCCGTCTTCCCAGCTGCCTTCCAGGAGTTTGTACAGCACCTGCATGTACTCGTCGGCCTGGTCGTAGCGCCGGTCATGCTCGACCTGCTGCGTGAGGCCCATCGCCCGGGCGGCGCTGTCCAGGTAACCGGTGACGATGTTCCAGCCGACCCGGCCGCGGCTCAGGTGGTCGAGGGTCGAGAGTTTGCGGGCGAACAGGTAGGGCGCCTCGTAGGTCAGGTTCGCGGTCAGGCCGAAACCCAGGTGGCGGGTCACCGCGGCCATGGCCGAGACCAGCAGCAGTGGGTCGTTGACCGGCAGTTGGATCGACTCCTTGAGCGGTACGTCCACCGAGTTCTGGTAGACGTCGTAGACCCCGACGATATCGGCGATGAACAAGCCGTCGAACAGTCCGCGCTCGAGCAGCTGCGCCAGTTCGGTCCAGTATTCGATCGACTTGTACTGGCTGGAGGTGTCCCGTGGGTGGGTCCACAGGCCGTGGTTGATGTGCCCGATGCAGTTCATGTTGAAGGCATTGAGCAGGATCTTCTTCTTGGCCATCAGATGGTCCCCCGCAGCGGTGGGTTCTCATCGTTGAGGTAGTAGTTGCCGATGGCGTGGTACTTCCAGCGCACCGGATCGTGCAGGGTGTGCACCCGGGCGTTGCGCCAGTGGCGGTCCAGGCCATGCTCGGCGAGGGTGGCCTGGCTGCCGGCCAGCTCGAACAGGGTGGTGCCGGCGGCCAGGGAAATTTCGGTGCTGATCGCCCGGGCCTCGGCCACGGCGATGGAGGCGGCGGCCACGGAGCTGGCGGTGGGCGCTGCCTGGGCGCGGTCGAGGAATTCGCCGGCGCGTTCGAGCAGCGCCTCGGCGGCGTGCAGGCGGATCGCCAGATGACCGAAGGATTTCAGGCTCAACGGATCGTCGCTGGCCTTGTCGCTGCCCGAGTCGATCCATGGCCGGCTGCGGGTACGCACGAACTGCAGGGCATCCTCAAAGGCGGCGCGGGCGATGCCGGTGTCGATGGCGGCGTGAAGGATCTGCGCCAGCGGGCCGACCGTGGTCGGACGTTCGAACGCGCTCTGGAACGGCACCACATCGTCGGCGGCGACCTGCACGTTGTCGAACACAACCGAGCCGCTGCCGGTGGTGCGCTGGCCGAAGCCGCTCCAGTCGTCGATCACCTTGAGCCCGGTGCTGTCGGCCGGGACGAAGACCAATTGCTGCACACCCTCTTCGTCCACCACCGAAGTGGGAATGCGTTGGGCGTAGAGGGCGCCGGTGGAATAGAACTTGCGCCCGTTGATGCGATAGCCGTCGCCGTCGCGGCCCAGTGCCGTGGTGCGGTCATGGGCGGTTTTGGTGCCCAGCTCTGCCAGGGCGTTGCCGAAACGCTTGCCAGCCAGCACTTCGGCATACAGGCGTTGCTGCTGTGCGGCGCTGCCGTTCACCCGCAGCACTTCCAGGGCGTAGAAATGGTTCTGCGGGATCTGGCCCAGCGAGGCGTCGGCCTGGGCGATGCGGGCGATGACCTTGGCCAGGGTGACGTTGGAAACACCTGCGCCGCCATAGGCTTTGGGCACGCTGATGGCCCACAGGCCGGTGCGCGAGAACAGTGCCAGTTCCGGGTGCGGCAGGCGTCGTTCGCGGTCGCGCAGGGCGCTGTCACGGCGCAGTTCGACGGCCAGTTCCTCGGCAACCTGCAAAGCCTGGGCGTCAGAGTGGATGACCGCGACGTGTTCGTGCGGTTGCGACAGAAAGCTCATAAAAGAGGCTCCAGTGGTCTGGTTAAATCCAGGAGTGCCGGGCAGGCAGGGTGCCGTTGAGGTGATAGGCGCCGACGGCGTGGTACTTCCAGCGCACCGGGTCGTGCAGGGTGTGCACCCGGGCGTTGCGCCAGTGCCGGTCGAGGTTGAACTCGGCGAGGGTGGCGCGGCTGCCGGAAAGCTCGAACAGCTTCTCGCTGGCCTGCAGGGCGATCTCGGTGGTCAGCACCTTGGCTTCGGCCACGGCAATCGAGGCCCGGGCCGCAGCGGCGGCATCCACGGGGGCGGCGTCGACTTCGTCGAGGGTGCGCGCAGCCTTGCTCAGGAGCGCCTGGGCAGCATGCAGTTCGAGTTGCAAACGGCCGATATCGGCAATCACATATGGGTCGTCACTGGCGCGCTCGACCTTGGCGTCGATCCAGGGCCGTGCCCGTTCACGCACGAAGGCGATGGTGTCGGCGATGGCGGCTTCGGCAATCCCGGCATCGATGGCCGCCTGGATCAGTTGCGAGACGGCGCCTTGGATGTTCGGCACTTCGCTCTGCCGCCAATTGTCGATCACCAACTCCGCCTCGACCTGGACCTTGTCCAGCAGCACCGTGCCGCTGGCCGTGGTGCGCTGGCCAAAACCAGACCAGTCATCGACGATGCGCAGCCCCGGCGTGCCACGACGCACGAACGCCATGACCTGGCGACCCTCGTCGTTCAGCGCCTTGACCGCCACCCAATGGGCGAACAGGGCGCCGGTGGAATAGAACTTCTGCCCGCTGAGCACATAGTGGTCGCCCTCGCGGGTGATCCGCGCCTTGAGCTCCAGGGTGTTCTTGCTGCCGCGCTCCGGCCCGGCATTGCCGATCCGCCAGCCGTCGAGCACCGACTTGAACAGCAGGTCTTTCTGCCGGTCGCTGGCCGTGCCCTTGAGCAACTGGAGAATGCCGAACTGGTTCTGCGGGATCTGCCCCAGCGCCGGGTCGGCGGCGCTGATGATGCGGAACACCTCGGCGATGGTGACGTAGGACACCTGGGCGCCGCCGTGGTCGCGGGGGATGGAAATACTGCCCAGGCCGCTGCGGGTGAACTGTTCGATTTCTGCCCAGGGCAGCTTGCGTTGCTGGTCGCGCCGGGCGGCCTGGCTGCGGGCCGCTTCGGCCAGTTCATGGGCGGCCTGCAGGGCCTGCGCGTCGTCGCGCAGTACCTTGGCCGGCAGGAGCAGCGGGGCGCTGTCCAGGTCGCTGTGGACGTTCGTATCTGCCAGATTGGACATCAGTGCCGCTCCCTGGCTGCATGCAATGCCCTGGCGATACGCACTGGGGTGATTGTGTTCCTGACCATACCTTACCTCACGTATTGAAAACGTCGGCTGCGCCGACTGGAATGCGCTGGTCCGGTGGTCCGGTTTATATACCCTAATGGCGTATAAAAAATAAATACACTAACTTTTAGGAATATATATAGAAGTGCCGAAACGAACTCGCCCGCAGGGGGACCTGCGGGCGAGCAAGAGGTGTGAAACGGTAGGGGGAACTCAGTAGCCGGTGTTCTGGGTGCCGAGGAACTTGCCGAGGAACTGGCGGGTGCGCTCTTCGCGGGGATGGGCAAACAGCGCCTTGGCCTCGCCCTGTTCGACGATCACGCCCTTGTCGAAGAAGATCACCCGGTTGGCCACATCCCGGGCGAAGCTCATCTCGTGGGTGACGATGACCATGGTGCGCTTCTCTTCAGCCAGGCCGCGAATGGTCGCCAGCACTTCCCCGACCAGCTCGGGGTCGAGCGCCGAGGTCGGCTCGTCGAAGAGGATCACCTCAGGCTCCATGGCCAGTGCCCGGGCAATCGCCACCCGTTGCTGCTGGCCACCGGACAGCTTGCGTGGGTAAGAGTCTTCCTTGCCGGCCAGGCCGACCTTGGCCAGCAGCTTGCGGCCCAGGGCAACGGCCTGTTCGTGTGGTGTCTTCTTGACCACCACCGGGCCTTCGATGACGTTCTCCAGCGCCGTGCGGTGGGGGAACAGGTTGAAGTTCTGGAACACGAAGCCGACCTGCTGGCGCAGCTTGCGGATCAAGCCTTGCTGCTGGTTGAGCGGCCGACTGGCGTCGATCTGTACATCACCGACCTGGATGCGGCCGCTACTGGGGGTTTCCAGCAGGTTCAGGCAGCGCAGGAAGGTGGTCTTGCCGGAACCGCTGGGGCCGATGATGGCGATCACCTCGCCGGCCTCGATCTTCAGGCTGATGTCGTTCAACACGGTCTGGCCGTTGAACTGTTTACTCAGGCGTTCTACCGCGATCATGCCTCAGGACTCCTGGTCGTGTCGGTTGACCCGCGCTTCCAGGCGGTTCTGCAGGTGCGCAAGAACGCTGGCCAGCACCCAGTAGATCAGTGCGGCGGCAAGGTACATGGTGAAAACTTCGAAGGTGCGTGCGGTGATCAGCTGCGCCTGGCGGAACAGTTCCGGCACCTGGATGGTCGCGGCCAGAGCGGTGTCCTTGACCAGCGAAATGAAACTGTTGCCCAACGGCGGCAGCGCGGTGCGCGCTGCCTGGGGCAGGATGGCTCGGCGCATGGCCTGGCCACGGGTCATGCCGATACTGGCGGCGGCCTCCCACTGGCCACGATCGATGGAGCCGATCGCGGCGCGCAGGATTTCACAGGCATAGGCGGCCATGTTCAGCGAGAAGCCGATCAGCGCCGCCGGTAGCGGGTCCAGTTCCAGGCCCACCTGGGGCAGGCCGTAATAGATCACGAACAGCTGCACCAGCAGCGGCGTGCCGCGGAAGAACGACACGTAGACCCGCGCCGTCCAGCTCAGCAGCCTGAGCGACGACAATCGCATCAGGGCCAGGCCAAAGCCCAGCAGCAGTCCGAAGAACATCCCGCCGAGGCTGAGGATTACCGTGTAATACGCGCCCTTGAGCAGGAAGGGCGCGCTGTCGAGCGCAAGCTGCAGGCTGTCTTCAATCATTTAGTCACGTCGGCGCCAAAGTACTTCTCGGAGAGCTTGGCCAGGGTGCCGTCGGCGCGCAGCTTGTCCAGCGCCTTGTTGATGGCCTCGAGCAGTTCAGGCTCGCCTTTGCGCAGGGCGATACCGGATTCCTGGCGGGAGAACGCGTCGCCGGCAGCGGCGGTGTCTGGCACCTTCTTGGCGTATTCCAGGGCGGCCAGGCGGTCGATCAGCGTGGCGTCGATACGACCGTTCTTCAGGTCCTGGAACTTGGTCGGGTCATCGTCGTAGGTGCGCACGTCAGCTTTCGGTACGTTCTCCTTGACCCACTGCTCGTAGTTGGTGCCCAGGCCCACGCCGACTTTCTTGCCCGCCAGGTCCGCGGCAGACTTGATGTTCAGTGTGTCGAGGTTCTTCTTCAGCACCAGCGCCTGGATGCCGGAGACGGTGTAGGGTTCGGAGAAATCGTACTTCTTCTTGCGTTCCTCGGAGATGGTCACCTGGTTCACCACGGCGTCCAGACGCTTGGACTCCAGGGCCGCCAGGATGCCGTCCCACTTGGTTGGCTGGATCTTCGCCTTGACGCCCAGCTCCTTGGCCAGGGCCTGCGACAACTCCACCTCGAAGCCAGCCAGCTTGCCGTTTTCGTCGATGAAGCTGAACGGCGGGTAGGTGCCTTCCAGGCCGATGTTGATCACGCCCTTGTCCTTGATGGTTTTCAACTGCTCGCCGGCGACCGCCTGACCGAGCAGGCTGGCGCCCAGCAGCAGGGCGATGCCTGCGTTGAAAAGCTGTTTACCGATTACTGTCATGACGAAGCCCCAATGTTGTTTGTGTAGTGGGTGGCGACTATAGGGTGACGCTAATAGTCTTAAAAATAATATAAATTCATTTCTTATGCTATTTAGCAATAAATCATCAGTTCTGCCAGACCTCAGGGTAGGCGAACAATGCCGGGGCCCCACCGGTGTGCAGGAAAATCAGCGGGCCGTCCTCGAAACGCTGGCGCGCAACACCATCGAGCAGGCCGGCCATGGCCTTGCCGGTGTACACCGGGTCCAGCAGCAGCCCTTCGTGGCTGGCCAACAGGCGGATGGCGGCCAGGGTGCCGGCGTTCGGCTCGCCATAGCGGGGAGCGAAGTATTCGTCCCACAGCTCGATCTTGAAACTGTCCGGCAGGTGCACGCCCAGCAGTTCGGCGGTGCGTTCGGCAAGGTCTTGCACCTTGGGGCGCTGGGCCTCGTCGCTGCGCGAGACGGTGACACCGATCACCGGCAACTGCGGCAGGCTGTGTGCCAGGGCCAAGGCCAGGCCGCTGTGGGTGCCGGCGCTGCCGGAGGCCAGGACCACGCCGGCGAACACCTGGCCGCTCTGTTCGATCTGGGTGGCCAGCTCAAGGCCGGCGCGCACGTAGCCCAACGCGCCCAGGGCATTGGAGCCACCGATGGGCACCACATAGGGTTTGCGGCCACTGGCGTGCAGGCGCACGGCCAGGGCCTGGAGCTGTTCGTCGGCATTGTCGAGGTTGTCGACCAGCTCGACCTTGGCGTCGAACAGGTCCAGCAACAGGCGGTTGCCATTGTGCTGGTAGGCGAGGGAGTCGGTGCCGGTGGGGTTTTCCAGCAGGGCCACGCAGCCAAGGCCAAGGCGCGCGGCGAGGGCGGCGGTCTGACGCACATGGTTGGACTGGATCGCGCCGGCGGTCACCAGGGTATCGGCGCCCTTGGCCAGGGCGTCGGCGCCCAGGTATTCGAGTTTGCGCAGTTTGTTGCCACCCATGGCCAGCGGGGTGAAGTCGTCGCGTTTGACGTAGATGTCGCGACCGGCCCAGGCCGAGAGACGTTCCAGCTTTTCCAGCGCGGTGGGTGCGCCAAGCAGGTCCAGACGATTGAAGCGGGCTAGCTGTCGGTCGATCATGGGAATACATCTGCCGGGGAAAGTCCGACTATAGGCAGGCCAGCGGCCGGCGGCAACTCCCCGGCTTATGCCGCCTTTATTGCTTTGTGGAATAAAGGGTTATTTTTTCCCTCGTGCTCATTTGCCGTAAAGTGGACGCCTATCAGGCGGCCACTTCTTCCATCCGTGCCGCCGTGGCAGGAGGCATCACCGTGAGCGAAAACGCGCAAACAGGGCATTGGCAATTGCAGGGCATCGTTGCCGGCTTGCGTAGCGCCCGTGAGAAATGGCGCAGCAGCAATGGTCGTAGCAGTGGCGAGCAGGGCGGACGCGAGTTGCCTTCGCGCGAAGCCATGCGGCACATCCTTGAGCAGCTGTGCGGGGCGCTGTTTCCCATGCGCCTGGGTCCGGTGGACCTGCGTGAGGAAAGCGAGGATTTCTACGTCGGCCACACCCTCGACTCGGCGCTCACCGCCTTGCTCGCCCAGGCGCGCCTGGAGCTGCGTTATGTCGCCCGTCAGGGCAAGGGCAGCACCGTCGATGTCGACGCCACCGCGCTGCGATTGATCCAGGACTTTGCGGCCGCCTTGCCGGGATTGCGCAGCATCCTCGACACCGATGTGCTGGCGGCCTTCCACGGTGATCCGGCGGCGCGCAGCGTCGATGAGGTGCTGCTGTGCTACCCGGGCATTCTCGCGGTGATCCATCACCGCCTGGCGCACCACCTGTACCGTGCCGGGCTGCCCTTGCTGGCGCGGATCAGTTCGGAGCTGGCGCACTCGGCCACCGGCATCGACATTCACCCCGGCGCACAGATCGGCCAGAGTTTCTTCATCGACCACGGCACGGGTGTGGTGATCGGCGAAACGGCGATCATCGGTGAGCGGGTGCGTATCTACCAGGCCGTCACCCTGGGTGCCAAACGCTTCCCGGCCGACGAGGACGGGCAACTGCAGAAGGGCCACCCGCGCCACCCGATCGTCGAGGACGACGTGGTGATTTATGCCGGTGCAACTATTCTGGGACGCATCACCATCGGCAAGGGTTCGACCATCGGCGGCAACGTCTGGCTGACCCGCAGCGTGGCCCCGGGCAGCAACCTGACCCAGGCCAACCTGCAGCATGATGACGGGACGCAGAAGTAAGCCTTGAAGGGGCCGGTCGCGGGGACAACCCGCGACCTCAGGTCGCATTGCGGACCCCATCCATGTTTAACTTGAACGCTTGTTCAAGTTAAAACGGTGGTCCGCTGCCGGTGTTCAACAGGAGGAAACCCTTTGCTGAACCCGTTCAAACCAAGCCCTTGCCCGCGTTTCGAGGTGCACGATCGATGAGTGCACCGAGTTCCTCCGCCAGCGGCAAGATCCGCATGAACCCGCCGGTTTTCTATTTCTCGGCGAGCTTTATCCTCATTTTTGCCCTGGTGGTCATCAGCAACCCACAAACGGCCGGCCAGTGGTTGCTGGCGGCGCAGAACTGGGCGGCCAATACGGTTGGCTGGTACTACATGCTGGCGATGACGCTGTACCTGGTCTTCGTGGTGGTCACCGCCTTGTCCGGCTACGGCAAGATCAAGCTCGGTGCCGACCACGACGAACCCGAGTTCAGCTACCTGTCCTGGGCCGGCATGCTGTTCGCCGCCGGCATCAGCATTACCCTGTTCTTTTTCTGCGTTTCCGAACCCCTGACCCACATGCTCCAGCCGCCCCAGGGCGAAGCCGGCACCGTGGAGGCCGGGCGCCAGGCGATGGAGTTGCTGTTCCTGCACTGGGGCCTGCATGGCTGGGGCGTGTTCGCCTTCGTCGGCATGGCCCTGGCCTATTTCGCCTACCGCCACAACCTGCCGCTGGCCCTGCGCTCGGCGCTCTACCCGCTGATCGGCAAACGCATCAACGGGCCGATCGGCTACGCGGTGGATGGCTTCGGCATCATTGCCACGGTGTTTGGCCTGGGCGCCGACATGGGCTTTGGCGTCCTGCACCTGAATTCGGGCCTGGACTACCTGTTCGGCATGCCTCACACCCAGTGGGTGCAGGTGCTGCTGATCGCCCTGATGATGGGCGCGGCGGTGGCCGTCGCCGTGGCCGGGGTCGAGAAGGGCGTGCGGGTGATGTCCGATATCAACCTGTTCCTGGCCTGCGCCTTGCTGCTGTTCGTGCTGTTCGCCGGCCCGACCCAGCACCTGTTCAATACCCTGATCCAGAACCTGGGCGATTACCTGGGGGCATTGCCGAGAAAGAGCTTCGATGTCTATGCCTACAACCAGGCCAGTGAATGGCTGGGGGGCTGGACGGTGTTCTACTGGGCCTGGTGGATTGCCTGGGCGCCCTTTGTCGGCCTGTTCATCGCACGCATTTCCCGGGGCCGCACCATTCGCGAGTTCGTCTTCGGCGTGCTGTTGATCCCGCTGGGGTTCACCCTGGCGTGGATGTCGATCTTCGGCAACAGCGCGATGACCCAGGTGCTGGATCACGGCATGACCGCGCTGGGCCAGTCGGCGCTGGAAAACCCGTCGATGACGCTTTACCTGCTGCTGGAAACCTATCCATGGAGCAAGACGGTGATCGCCGTCACGGTGTTCATCAGCTTCGTGTTCTTCGTCACCTCGGCCGACTCCGGCACCGTGGTGCTCTCGACCCTGTCCGCCCGTGGCGGCAACGCCGACGAAGACGGGCCTAACTGGTTGCGGGTGTTCTGGGGGGCGATGACCGCGCTGGTGACCAGCGGCCTGCTGTTTGCCGGCAGCATCGACTCGTTGAAATCGGCGGTGGTGCTGACCTCGCTGCCGTTCTCGGTGATTTTGCTGGCGATGATGTGGGGCCTGCACAAGGCGTTCTACCTGGAGTCGCAGCGGCAGATCGCACAGATGCATTCGCTGGCACCGTTCGCCAATTCGCGCCGTGGTCGTGGCGGTTGGCGCCAGCGCCTGAGCCAGGCGGTGCACTTCCCGTCGCGTGATGAGGTGTACCGGTTCATGGCCGATGTGGTGCGCCCGGCGATCGCCGAGGTGACCGAGGTGTTCGTCGAGAAGGGCCTGAACGTCATCACCCAGGAAGACCCGAGCCATGACAACGTCAGCCTGAAGATAGGCCATGGTGAAGAACAGCCCTTCATTTACCAGGTGCAGATGCGTGGTTACTTCACACCGTCATTCGCCCTGGGAGGGCTGGGAACCCAGGAGTTGAAGAACCGCCGCTACTACCGTGCCGAGGTGCACCTGAGCGAAGGCAGCCAGAACTATGACCTGGTTGGCTACAGCAAGGAGCAGATCATCAACGACATCCTCGACCAGTACGAACGGCATATGCAGTTCCTGCACCTGGTGCGTTGATCACAAGGCCCTATCGCCGGCTACGCCGGCTCCCACACCGACCTTCAGAGCAATGCTGAAGCTGTGGGAGCCGGCAAAGCCGGCGATAGGCTGCACCACGAATCAGAACGGCGCATCCCCAAGGATCGTCGCCCGGTGCATTACCCGCCGCTGCGGCCGGTAGTCATCCACCGCGTAATGCTGGGTCACGCGGTTATCCCAGAACGCCACGTCATTCTCCTGCCAGCGCCAGCGAATGGTGAACTCCGGCCGGGTGGCGTGGGCGAACAGCAGCTTGAGGATCGCCTCGCTTTCCGCCTCGCTCAGCTCATTGATACGGGTGGTGAAACCTTCGTTGACGAACAGAGACTTGCGTCCGCTGACCGGGTGGGTGCGAACCACCGGGTGCGACAGCGGCGGGTTGTTGCGCCGTGTCGCCTCCCAGCGCGCCAGGTCTTCCTGGGTAGTCCCGAAACGCTCCAACGGGAATGACTTGGTGAAGTCATGGGTCGCCGTCAGGCCATCGAGCAACTGTTGCAAGGGCGCCGACAAGGCCTCGAAGGCGGCGATGCCACTGGCCCACAAAGTATCGCCACCATAGGCAGGCAGTTGCTTGGCACTGAGCACCGCGCCCAGCGCCGGCGTCGGCAGGAAGGTCACGTCGGTGTGCCAGATGGCATTGTCGCGCACATCGGTGACGGCCGTGTCGAGCACCAGTACCTGTGGCGTTTCCGGCACGTTGGGGTAGATCGGGTGGATATGCAGGTCGCCAAAGCGCGCGGCGAAGTCGGCCTGTTGCTGTGGGTCGATCGGCTGGTCACGGAAGAACAGCACCTGATGTTTGAGCAGGGCCTGCTCGATGGCATCGCGTTGTTCGTGGCTGATCTCGCGGGCCAGGTCGATGCCGCTGATCTGGGCGCCGAGCGCGTTGCTCAGCGGGGTAATGGTCAGGCTCATGCTCGTTCTCTTTCTCGTCGTCAATGACTCTGGCCATGCCAGGGCACCAGTTTGCTCTGCAGGGCGCGCAAGCCCATTTCCAGGGCAAAGGCGATCAGTGCGATCACCAGGATGCCCAATACCACCACGTCGGTGACCAGGAACTGCGCCGCCGACTGGACCATGAAGCCCAGGCCGCTGGTGGCGGCGATCAACTCGGCGGCGACCAGGGTCGACCAGCCGACCCCCAGGCCGATGCGCACGCCGGTGAGGATGTCCGGCAGGGCGCTGGGCAGGATCACATGGCGGATCAGCTGGGCCTTGGTGGCGCCCAGCGATTGTGCCGCGCGCAGCTTGGCCGGATCGACGGTGCGCACACCGGTGGCGGTGGCAATGGCGATGGGGGCGAAGATCGCCAGGTAGATCAGCAGCACTTTCGACAGCTCGCCGATACCGCACCAGATCACGATCAACGGCAGGTAGGCCAGCGGTGGAATCGGGCGGTAGAACTCGATCAGCGGATCGAGAATGCCGCGGGCGATGCGGTTGTGGCCGATGGCGATGCCAATCGGGATGGCGGTGACAATTGCCGCGCCCAAGGCCAGGCCGATGCGCCCCAGGCTCGCGCCCAGGTGTTGCCACAGGGTCGACTCCATGTAGCCCTGGGTCAGCAACAACCAGGCCTTGGCCAGCACCGCTTCGGGCGATGGCAGGAACAGTGGCTCGATCCACTCCGCCGCGGTCACCGCCCACCACAGCACCAACAGGGCGGTGAGGGTCAGGCCGCTGATCCAGCGGGTGCTCAGTTGGCGCCGGACCGCTACCGGCGCGGTGGGGCCCGGTGCGGCTTTGGCCGCGACAGGAACATCCAGGCTGCTCATGCGAACTCCTGCCGCGTGGCGGCGCTGTGTTGGGAAAACACCCGGGCCAGCACGTGCTCGCGGGTTTCGATAAAGCGTGGATCGGATTTGATCGAGCGGGCCGACTCGCCGGCCGCGTAGCGCTGGCCAAAGTCCAGCTGCAGGCGTTCGACGATTTGCCCGGGGTTGGGCGCCAGCAGGATCAGGTCGGTGGCCAGGAACACCGCTTCTTCAATGTCATGGGTAATCAGGAACACCGGCTTGGCCGTGCGCCGCCAGACCTGCAACAGCAGCTCTTGCATCTGTTCGCGGGTAAAGGCATCGAGGGCGCCGAACGGCTCGTCCATCAGCAGCACCCGCGGGTCGGCGGCCAGGGCGCGGGCCAGGCCCACGCGCTGTTTCTGTCCACCGGAGAGCTGCCAGATGCGCCGGCTGCCGAAGTCGGCCAGGTCGACCAGGGCGAGCATTTCCCGCGCCTTGCGCTCACGTTCCGCGCGCGCCACGCCCGCCAGCTCCAGGCCAAAGGCGACGTTGGCCAGCACGTCCTGCCAGGGCAACAGGGCATCGTCCTGGAACACCACGCCGCGCTCGGCCCCGGGGCCTTGCACCGGTACGCCATCAAGGGTGATGCGTCCGCCACTGGGCGTGACGAAGCCGGCGATCAGGTTGAGCAAGGAAGTCTTGCCGCTGCCCGAAGGGCCGAGGGCCACCAGCAATTGCTGCGGGCCCAGGCTCAGGTTGATGTCGGCCAGCACCGGTTCGGCTGAGCCGGGGTACTGTGCGCTGATGCGCTCCAGTTCAAGCAATGCCATGACGAACTCCGATCAGTTGGCGATGAACTTGGCGCTGACATAAGGCGCGTAGTCCGGCAGCACCGCTTCGACCTTGCCTTGTTCCTTGAGGAAGGTGGCGGTGTCGGTGATGGCCTGGGTGGTCGGTGCGCCCAGCGCGGCGACCTGGTCGGCGGCCAGCGGGAACACGTTGCCTTGCAGCAGGGCCGGGATGTCGGCGGCCTTGGCGCCGGACAGCTTGACCAGCTTGTCGATGTTGCCCTGCTTGGCCAGCCAGGCTTGCGGGTCCTTGCGGTAGTCGGCATAGGCGTCCAGGGTCACCTTGGCGAAGGCCTTGACGATGTCCGGGTGCTTGGCGGCGAAGTCCTTGCGCACGATCCAGGCATCGAAGGTCGGCGCGCCTTTCTCTGCCAGCTCGCCGGAGGTGATCAGCACCTTGCCGTTCTCCTTGGCCACCCCCAGGGCCGGGTCCCAGACGTAGGTGGCGTCGATGTCACCGCGTTTCCAGGCGGCGATGATCGCCGGTGGCGCCAGGTTGAGGATCTGCACCTTGGCCGGGTCGATGTTCCATTGCTTGAGCGCGGCCAGCAGGCTGTAGTGACCGGTGGACACGAACGGCACGGCGATCTTCTTGCCGATCAGGTCCTGGGGCGAGTTGATCCCGGCACCTTCACGGGCCACCAGGGCCTCGGCGGCACCGATCTGGGTGGCGATCAGGAAGGTTTCCACCGGCAGCTTGCGGGTCGCGGCAGCGGCCAGGGGGCTGGAGCCGAGGTAGCCGATCTGCACGTCGCCGGAGGCCACGGCGGTAATGACATCGGCGCCGCTGTCGAATTTGCGCCAGTCGATCTCGGCCTTGCTGGTTTTTTCATAGGTGCCGTCGACCTGGGCGACTTTGGCCGGGTCGACGGTGGTCTGGTAGGCCACGGTGAGGTCGGCCGCCTGGGTGAACCAGCTGGCGCCGGCGAGGGTCAGGGCGGCGAACAGGCGCAGCGGAGCATGCAGGGACATGGTGAACTCCTTCTCAGGCGGATGGGGATGGCAAGTGGATTTAAGACTAAATGATCTAAGAAAATTAAAATAAATAACTTTTTAGCATTAGCTTAGGAGCCAATCGCTTTAAGGTCGGGCGTGACGGTGGGGATCATCGCGGGGTGGCAACGGTGACCGTGGTCAAGGCCTGGGTAGTGAGGAAAGGGAATGATGAATGCCGGGCCATGAAGGTGGCGTTGTCGAAGGGGAAGTCGGTGAAAAGCTAAACGATCTAAAAAGCAGCTTATGCATACCTTTTTGGAATTCGCTTATGCGCCGGAACCGGCAGGGTAGGAAAATTACTGACCATATTCCTGAATAATCTGAAAAATTACAAAATAAGTCTTTTTGGAATTATAGGAATGTCTTTATCCTTGGGCCCAAGGGTTGGGCATTAGACCAAAGTCGTGAAATGAATAGTTACGATTGACTTGACGGTCACGCTTTGGTGCTAATCGCCAATCGACGTCGAGCAGGGCAACAGATCCTGCCGTAAGCGACACACAAGAATTAGAAACGAGAGGAGCAAAACATGTACAAGTCGACCTTGGCAATCGCCGTGGCCGTGGGGGTGCTTGCCCAGCAAGCGGGCGCTGCCGGTTTCCTTGAAGACAGCAAGCTGTCGGTCAGTTCGCGGACCATGTATTACGATGCCGATAACCGCGAAGGCGGTAATGACAACCGCGAGTCCGGCCAAGGTTTCAAGCTGGATTACCTGTCCGGCTTTACTCAAGGCACCGTGGGTTTCGGCGTTGATATCCAGGCGCTGTGGGGTATCCACCTGGATGGCGGCCGTGGCCACCACCCGAACAATAGCACCTTCTTCCCAAGCGATACCGATGGCTCGGCTGTCGAGCAGTGGGCACGCCTGGGCGGTAACGCCAAAGCGCGTTTCTCGAAGACCGAGGCACACTTCGGTAGCGCCCTGGCACCTAACCTGCCAATCCTCGTCTCGAACGATGGCCGTCTGTTGCCGCAAACGTTTGAAGGCGGCACGATCCAGTCGAAAGAAATCGACAACCTGACCCTGAACGCCGGTCAGCTGACCCACGCCATGGGCCGTGCGTCGAGCAACCGTACCGGTCTGGCCGTTGCCGGTGGTACCCAGGACAGCAACAAGTTCCAGTTTGCCGGTGGCGACTGGAAGGTCACCAAAGACCTGACCCTGCAGTACTACTACGCGAACCTGGAAGACTACTACAAGCAGCACTTCCTGGGCCTGACCCACGTGTTCCCGATTGCTGAAGACCAATCCTTCAAAACCGACCTGCGCTACTTCGACAGCAGCAGCGACGGCGCGAACGGTGACGCGACGCACTTCTTCAGCAACAACGGTGGTTTCGCCAAGAACCCAGGCGAGGTCGACAACAAGACCTGGAGTGCCATCTTCACCTACACCCTGGGTGGCCACGCGTTCCTGCTCGGTCATCAACAGGTCGGCGATGACGGTGGTTTCGTCTACCTGGGCCAAGGTGATGTCCGCAGAGATGGCACCACGCGCAACGAAGGTAACGGCGGCTCCAGCTTCTACCTGTTCACCGACAGCATGGTCAACTCCTTCGTCCGTGCCGGTGAGAACACCACCTTCGGCCAGTACGCCTATGACTTCGCGCGCGTGGGTGTGCCAGGTCTGAAGACTTCGATCACCTACCTGCGTGGTGATGACATTCGCTTCAAGTCCGGCAACGGTACCTATAGCGAATGGGAACGCGATGCTCGTATCGACTACGTCATCCAGGAAGGCACCCTGAAAGGCCTGGGCGCGAGCCTGCGTCACGGTACGTTCCGCGGTCAGGGCGAAAGCGTTGCTGACCAGGACCAGACCCGTCTGATCTTCAACTACACTTACAACTTCCTGTAAGTCCGGTTGAAAAGAGAAGCCTCGCCTAGTGCGAGGCTTTTTTTTGCCTGCCCATTAATAGGGTTAAAAGTTATAAATAAATCGATATTTATTCTTTTTGTTTTCTAGCCGATGCAGGCACAGTGAACCCATAACGAACTCAGCCAAGGAGCCGCACCATGAGCCTCAGACTCGGCGATATCGCCCCCGACTTCGAACAGGAATCCAGCGCCGGCAAGATCCGTTTCCACGAATGGCTGGGCAACAGCTGGGGCGTGCTGTTCTCGCATCCGGCCGACTTCACCCCGGTGTGCACCACCGAACTGGGCTTTACCGCCAAGCTCAAGGAGCAGTTCGCCGAGCGCGGGGTCAAGGCCATCGCCCTGTCGGTGGATCCGGTGGACTCGCACCATCGCTGGATCGAGGACATCAACGAAACCCAGAACACCGAGGTCAACTTCCCGATCCTGGCCGATGCCGATCGCAAGGTGTCCGACCTCTACGACCTGATCCACCCCAACGCCAGCGACACCCTGACCGTACGTTCCTTGTTCGTCATCGACCCGAACAAGAAGATTCGCCTGACCATTACCTACCCGGCCAGCACCGGGCGCAACTTCCACGAAATCCTGCGGGTGATCGACTCCCTGCAGCTCACCGACAACCACAAGGTGGCCACCCCGGCCAACTGGCAGGACGGTGACGAGGTGGTGATCGTGCCATCGCTCCAGGATGCGGATGAAATCAAGCAGCGCTTTCCCAAGGGCTATCGGACGGTCAAGCCGTACCTGCGCCTGACCCCGCAGCCCAATCGTTAAGTTTTAGCCATAGCAGGGATCTTGGGCCGTTTCGACGGCCCTTTTTTTTTGAGGTCAGATTCCTGTGCGTTTTATAGGTCATAAAAGAATAAACAAATGAAAAAATATGATTTATGGATATATGTATCGAGCTGTTAAGGTCACTCCATTCCAGCGAGAAACATACCTCGCGGCCCTCTGGATCAAGATCAAGGAAGCGCTCCAATGCTGGTTGTTTCTCTCGGTGGCAGTCCCAGTCTACGTTCACGCTCCGGCGTGTTGCTCGAGCGCAGCCGCCAGTGGCTGCAGGGCCAGGGCGTTGAAGTGGTGACCTTCCAGGTTCGCGACTTTCCCGCCGAAGACCTGCTGCACGCACGCTTCGACAGCCCGAAGATCCAGCATTTCCTGCAACTGGTGGAGCTGGCCGACGGCCTGATCGTGGCAACGCCGGTGTACAAGGCGTCCTTTGCCGGCGCCCTGAAAACCCTGCTCGACCTGCTGCCAGAACGCGGCCTGAATCACAAAGTGGTATTGCCCGTCGCCACCGGCGGCAGCATCGCCCACATGCTGGCGGTGGACTACGCGCTCAAGCCGGTGCTGTCGGCGCTCAAGGCCCAGGAAATCCTCCAGGGCATCTTCGCCGACGACAGCCAGATCGCTTACGGCGAAGGCAGCGCCGCCGCCCAGCTGGCGCCGGCCCTGGAGCAACGCTTGAACGAATCGCTTGAACTGTTTCACGGTGCCCTGGCCCGCCGGCCGAAGCCGGTCGCCCCGGGACTGTTGAATGAACGTCTGCTCAGTGCTCGCTGGAGCATCTGAGGCCCAACCTGATCCAACCCCACCTTACTCGCCCGCCAACGGGCAAGCAGGTGCAGCCTGAACCCCAAAGCAAAAGGAGAGCGCTATGCGCACTGTCATTTTGCGTCGTGGTCTGGTCGCTCTGTTTGCTGCGGCTGTGTCCTTCGGCGCCATTACTCAAGCCCAGGCTGAAAGCCTGCGTATCGGTTACCAGAAGTACGGCACCCTGGTGCTGCTCAAGGCCAAGGGCACGCTGGAAAAGCGCCTGGCCGCCCAGGGCGTGCAGGTGCAATGGACGGAATTCCCGGGAGGCCCGCAGCTGCTCGAAGGCCTGAACGTCGGCTCCATCGACTTCGGCGTGACCGGCGAGACGCCGCCGGTTTTCGCCCAGGCCGCCGGTGCCGACCTCCTGTACGTGGCCTATGAGCCGCCAGCGCCGCACAGCGAGGCGATCCTGGTGCCCAAGGGCTCGCCGATCCAGTCGGTGAAGGAGCTCAAGGGCAAGAAGGTCGCGCTGAACAAGGGCTCCAACGTTCACTACCTGCTGGTCCGCGCCCTGGAAGACGCCGGCCTCAAATACACCGATATCCAGCCGGTGTTCCTGCCGCCTGCCGATGCCCGCGCCGCCTTCGAGCGTGGCAGCGTCGATGCCTGGGTGATCTGGGACCCCTACCAGGCCGCCGCCGAGCAACAGTTGCAGGCCCGCACCCTGCGCGATGGCAAAGGCATCGTCGACAACCACCAGTTCTACCTGGCGACCAAGCCCTACGCCCAGAAACACCCTGAGGTGATCAACACCCTGGTCGAGGAAGTGCGCGCCGTGGGCGAGTGGTCCAGGGCCAACCCGCAGGAGGTCACCGACCAGGTGGCGCCGCTGCTGGGCCTGCCGGCCGACATCACCCTGACCTCGGTCAAGCGCCAGGGCTATGGCGCCCACTTCCTTACCCCGGAGGTGGTCGATGCCCAGCAGAAAATCGCCGACACCTTCCACACCCTCAAGCTGATTCCCAAGCCGCTGAGCATCAAGGATGTGATCTGGACTCCCCCGGCCAAGGTCGCCAGCGCGCCTTGACGATTCGCCCGTGCCGGGGCGACGCCCCGGCTTGCGTTCCCCTTAGGAGACAACTCCAATGAGCCTCAACGTATTCTGGTTTCTTCCCACCCACGGCGACGGCCACTACCTGGGCACCGCCGAAGGCGCGCGCGCCGTGGATCATGGCTACCTGCAGCAGATTGCCCAGGCTGCCGACCGCCTGGGCTTTGGCGGGGTGCTGATCCCGACCGGTCGCTCCTGCGAGGATTCCTGGCTGGTTGCCGCATCGCTGGTGCCGGTGACCCAGCGCCTGAAGTTCCTGGTCGCCCTGCGTCCCGGCATCATTTCGCCCACCGTGGCGGCGCGTCAGGCCGCGACCCTGGACCGGCTGTCCGGCGGCCGTGCGTTGTTCAACCTGGTGACCGGTGGCGATCCGGAAGAGCTCTCCGGTGATGGCCTGTTCCTCAGCCATGAAGAGCGCTACCAGGCTTCGGTGGAATTCACCCGCATCTGGCGTCGGGTGCTGGAAGGCGAAACCGTCGATTACGATGGCCAGCATATCCAGGTCAAAGGCGCCAAGCTGCTCTATCCACCGGTCCAGCAGCCACGTCCACCGCTGTATTTCGGGGGCTCCTCGGAAGCGGCCCAGGACCTTGCCGCCGAGCAGGTCGAGCTGTACCTGACCTGGGGCGAGCCGCCCGAAGCGGTTGCCGAGAAGATCGAACAAGTGCGCGCCAAGGCCGCCAGGCAAGGCCGCACCGTGCGCTTCGGTATCCGCCTGCACGTGATCGTGCGCGAAACCAACGCCGAGGCCTGGCAGGCCGCCGAACGCCTGATCTCGCACCTGGACGACGACACTATTGCCCGCGCCCAGGCTTCGCTGGCGCGCTTCGACTCGGTGGGCCAGCAACGCATGGCTGCGCTGCACGGCGGCAGTCGCGACAACCTGGAAGTCAGCCCCAACCTGTGGGCCGGTGTCGGCCTGGTGCGCGGTGGCGCGGGTACCGCACTGGTCGGCGATGGTCCGACCGTGGCCGCGCGGGTCAAGGAGTACGCGGCGCTGGGTATCGATACGTTCATCTTCTCCGGTTATCCACACCTGGAGGAGTCCTACCGGGTCGCCGAGCTGCTGTTCCCGCACCTGGATGTGGAGCGCCCGGAGTTGCCGAAAAGCGGCGGTTACGTGAGCCCCTTCGGCGAGATGGTGGCCAACGACATCCTGCCCAAATCCACGGCGCAGCGCTGAGGGCCGGGTCATGAGTCGAGCATCCACTCCCTGGCCGCAGCGCCTGGCGCCCTGGGCGCTGCCGCTGCTGCTGTTGGCGGTCTGGCAACTGGCGGTGAGCGCCGGCTGGTTGTCGACGCGCATCCTGCCGGCCCCCAGCGCGGTGTTCAGCGCCGGTGTCGAACTGGTGCGCAGCGGCGAAATCTGGACCCACCTGGCCATCAGTGGCTGGCGTGCCGCACTCGGCTTTCTGATCGGCGGCTCGATCGGCCTGGCGCTGGGTTTTATCACCGGCCTGTCGAGCTGGGGCGAGCGCCTGCTCGACAGCTCGGTGCAGATGATCCGCAATGTGCCGCACCTGGCGCTGATCCCGCTGGTGATCCTGTGGTTCGGCATCGATGAGTCGGCGAAGATTTTCCTTGTCGCCCTGGGCACCTTGTTCCCGATCTACCTGAACACCTACCACGGCATCCGCAACGTCGATCCGGCGCTGGTGGAAATGGCGCGCAGCTATGGCCTGTCCGGCTTCGCCCTGTTTCGCCAGGTGATCCTGCCCGGCGCCTTGCCGTCGATCCTCGTCGGGGTGCGTTTCGCCCTGGGCTTCATGTGGCTGACCCTGATCGTTGCCGAGACGATTTCCGCCAACGCCGGCATCGGCTACCTGGCAATGAATGCCCGGGAGTTCCTGCAGACCGACGTGGTGGTACTGGCCATCGTCCTCTACGCCGTGCTCGGCAAGCTCGCCGACCTGGCGGCACGGGGCCTGGAGCGGATCTGGCTGCGCTGGCACCCGGCTTATCAACCTGTTCGGGGAGAGGGCGCATGACCATCCTCAAGGAACCACCGGCGCGGCTGCTGCGCGGCATTCCGCTGGCGGCGCAAAACATCAAGAAAACCTTCGGCCAGCGCCAGGTGCTGCGCGACATCGACCTGCACATTCCGGCTGGGCAGTTCGTCGCCATTGTCGGCCGCAGCGGCTGCGGCAAGAGCACCTTGCTGCGCTTGCTCGCCGGTCTCGACCAGCCCACCTCTGGTGAGCTGCTGGCAGGTTCGGCAGCACTGAGCGAGGCGCGCGAAGACACCCGGTTGATGTTCCAGGAAGCGCGCTTGTTGCCCTGGAAGAAAGTGATCGACAACGTCGGCCTGGGTTTGTCCGGCAACTGGCGGGAGAACGCGTTGCAGGCGCTGGAAGCGGTCGGCCTGGCCGAACGCGCCCAGGAGTGGCCGGCGGCCCTGTCGGGCGGCCAGAAGCAGCGTGTGGCCCTGGCCCGCGCCCTGATCCACCAGCCGCGCCTGTTGCTGCTCGACGAGCCGCTGGGGGCGCTGGATGCCCTGACCCGTATCGAGATGCAGCAACTGATCGAGCGGCTCTGGCGCCAGCATGGTTTCACTGTGTTGCTGGTCACCCACGATGTCAGCGAAGCGGTGGCAGTCGCCGACCGGGTGATCCTCATCGAGGACGGCGAAGTGGGCCTGGACCTCACCATCGATCTGCCACATCCCCGTGTACGTGGCTCCCATCGCCTGGCCGCGCTGGAAACCGAAGTACTCAACCGTGTTCTCTCGGTGCCGGGCACGCCGCCCGGGCCGGAACCCGTAGCACCGTTGCCTACGCAGTTGCGTTGGGCTCATTGACCAAAAAAAGGAAGCAAGCAGATGACCATCAAAGCGATCAACGTGCGTAACCAGTTCAAGGGCACCGTGAAGGAAATCCTCGAAGGCCCGGTGTTGTCTGAAATCGATGTGCAGACCGCCTCGGGCATCGTCACGTCAGTGATCACCACCCGCTCGGTACGCGAGCTGGAGCTGACCATTGGCAGTGAGGTGATTGCCTTCGTGAAGTCCACCGAGGTGTCGATTGCCAAGCTTTGATTGGCGATGATGCCATCGCTTTGTAGCCGCTGCCGTCAGGCTGCGATCGGGCGCGCAGCGGCCGCAAAGTCCAATTGCGACTGCTGCGCAGTCGATCGCAGCCTCGTTCCTCGGCAGCGGCTACACGGCGATAGCGGGTCAGCGTTTAGGCAAAAACGGCGGCAGGTACAACCCCAGATACGCATCGAACACCCGCATCCCTTCCTCGGCCATGCGTGCCGTGATCTGCCCGTGCAACTGCACCGAGCGCGCATAGACCCGGTCACCCAGCTCCATGGCCAGGGCGAACACATCGACATCCTGCGGTAGTACCGGTAGCTGGAAATGCTGGGCGAATACCTTGTGCATCAGGTCACCCAGTTCGATGTCATGCTGGCGGTCGGCCTGGGTCACTTCGCTCAGGCCGTGTTGAGCAAGGATCAGCTGGCGGGCTGCGGCATCCTGGTTGTAGATACTCAGCATGCGCTGCTCGACCAGGCGCGAGAGGTCGTGCCAGGTGTTCAGCTGCGAGGTCTCGATCGGCGCTTGCAGGCACGCGCGAAACGCACTGTGTACATCAGCGGTCAGGGCTTCGAGCAGGGCCGGCACGCTGGCGAAGAAGTGATAGACCGACGACGGCGGTATCTGCGCCCGTTCGGCCACGCTGTAGATCGACAGGCTGGCCACGCCTTCGTCGGCCAGCAGCGCACGCGCCGCGGCCAGGATCGAGTCGATCCGGGCCTGGCTGCTGGCGCGGGGCTTGCGGGCGCTCTGTACGCGGCTCATCAGTTACTGATCGCCAGGATGCTGGCCTGGTAGGCGCTGACGAACAAGTCGAAGTCGGCCTTGTTCTCCTCACGCTCAAGCTTGGCCTGGGCCTCCAGGGATTCGCGCGCCGCTGTCTCGAAACGCTGTTGCTCGTCCGCAGGCATTGCCTGGCTGCGGAAGAATTCGGCATGGGCCTGGCTCTGGCGCAGGGCGAAGCGGCTGAAGCTTTCGTTGTGCTCCTTCATGCTCGCCAGTACCTGGGCCGATGGCGTCAGGGACGGGTCGCTGACCTTGGCCTTCTGCAACTGCAGGGCCTTGGCATGTTCGTCACCGCCCAGGCTGCGGTCGAGCAGCTCTGCCAGTGGCGCGATACGTTCGAGCAGTTCGTCGGCCCACTGCTTGAGCTCCACCGGCTTGCCGTGGCGCTGCAGCTGCAGGCCAGGGCGGCGACCTTCCTTGACCACACTGAGGAAGTTGCCGGTGCAGTTGCCGCACTCCAGGTAACCGAGCAGCGGGCTTTCTTCCAGGGCGCAGAACAGCAGGAAGGCGTCGAGGAAACGGGCTTCGGGCAGCTCGATACCGGTCGGCAGGAAGGGGTTGATGTCCAGGCAGCGTACTTCGACGTACTGGATGCCGCGGGCCATCAGCGCCTGGATCGGCCGTTCGCCGCTGTAGGTCACGCGCTTTGGGCGGATGTTGGAGTAGTACTCGTTTTCGATCTGCAGGATGTTGGTGTTCAGCTGCACCCACTCGCCATCCTTGTGCGTACCGACCTCGACATAGGGCGCGTAGGGCGTGGCCACGGCCTTGCGCAGGCTGTCGGTGTAGCTGGTGAGGTCGTTGTAGCAGGGCGTCAGGCCCGCCTGGGCGTTGCTCTGGTAACCCAGGTCGCTCATGCGCAGGCTGGTGGCGTAGGGCAAATACAGGGTGTCGGCGTCGAATTGCTCAAGCTGGTGCGGCCGACCGCGCAGGAAGCCGGCGTCCAGTGCAGGCGAGGCGCCGAACAGGTACATCAGCAACCAGCTGTAGCGGCGGAAGTTGCGGATCAGGGCGATGTAGGCCGCCGACTGGTAGTCGCGGTCTTCCAGGTTGCTGCCTTCGGCGACACGCAGCAGCGGCCAGAGTTTTTCCGGCAGCGAGAAGTTGTAGTGAATCCCGGCGATGCACTGCATGGTGCGGCCGTAACGCAGGGCCAGGCCCTTGCGGTAGACGTACTTGAGCTGACCGATGTTGGAGGTGCCGTACTCGGCGATCGGAATGTCCTCCTCGGCCGGCAGCGGGCAGGGCATCGACGGGCTCCACAGGTACTCGCTGCCCAGCTTGGTGTAGGCGAAGCGGTGGATGTTCTCCAGGCTGGCGAGGGTCTGCGCCGGGTCGGGCAGGGCCGGGGTGATGAACTCCAGCAGCGACTCCGAGTAGTCCGTGGTGATCTGCTCGTGGGTCAACGCCGAACCCAGGGCTTCGGGGTGCGGGGTCTGGGCCAGGCGACCGTCCTCGGTCACACGCAGGCATTCGCGCTCGATGCCGTGCAGGCACTGCTTGAGCAGGGAGAGGTTGTCGCCCTGGCCGAGCAGGCTCAGGCGGCGGTTGAGAAGTTCGCTCAAGATGGATTCCTTCACGCGTCAGTCGCCCCAATATGGGGGTAGAGTTGACGGTCTACAAGGGTGGACAGAGGAACTGGCGTTGTCGCCTGGTGTCGGCCGGCTTTCGGCAGTGCCTGCGCTCTGCCGAAAGTATCGCAATTTGCCTGTTTGCGGCTAGAGGACGGCGAAGGTTCCCTGGGCTTTTGCCACCAACTTGTCGCCCTGGAGTACATCGGCGTCGACCACCAGGGTGCGGCGTCCGGCATGCAGCACCCGGGCGATGCACAACACTTCGCCTTCACCGACGGAGCGCAGGTAGTTGATCTTGCACTCCAGGGTCACGCTCTGCTGGTCGAAACCATGGGCACTGGAGCACGCCATGCCCATGGCAGTGTCCACCAGGCTGAAGATCGCACCGCCATGCAGCTTGCCGCCCCGGTTGTGCAGGTGCGGCGCCATGGCCAGGGTCATTTCTGCAACGCCCGCTTCCAGGCGTTGCAGACGGCAGCCGAGCAGCTGGCTGAAGGTGCTGAGGACAACCTCTGGCGGGATCTCCATCACTTCTTCTTCAACTGCTTGGCGTTGGCGAACAGCGCCGCCATGGCGTTGTTGGACGGCGCCGGGGTTTCCTTGGCGCGGGCCGGTGCGCTCTGCTGGCGCGGCGCCGAACCCGGACGGCTGCCACGGGCACCATCGATCTTCTCGCCCGGGGTGTCGCTCATGCGCATCGACAGGCCTACGCGTTTGCGCGGGATGTCGACTTCCATGACCTTGACCTTGACCACGTCGCCGGCCTTGACCGCTTCACGCGGGTCCTTGATGAACTTCTCCGACAGCGCCGAAATGTGCACCAGACCATCCTGGTGTACGCCGATGTCGACGAAGGCACCGAAGTTGGTCACGTTGGTGACCACGCCTTCGAGGATCATCCCCAGTTGCAGGTCCTTGAGGTCTTCGACGCCTTCCTGGAATTCGGCGGTCTTGAACTCCGGACGGGGGTCGCGACCGGGTTTGTCCAGTTCCTGGAGGATGTCGGTGACGGTCGGCAGGCCGAAGGTTTCGTCGGTGAACTTCTTCGGGTCCAGGCGCTTGAGGAAACCGCTGTCGCCGATCAGCGAACGGATGTCGCGGTCGGTTTCGGCGGCGATGCGCTGCACCAGCGGGTAGGCCTCAGGGTGCACTGCCGAGGCGTCCAGCGGGTTGTCGCCGTTCATCACACGCAGGAAGCCGGCGGCCTGTTCGAAGGTTTTTTCGCCCAGGCGGCTGACTTTTTTCAGCGCCGCACGGGTCTTGAACGCGCCGTTGGCGTCACGGTGGGCCACGATGTTCTGCGCCAGGGTGCTGTTGAGGCCGGAGATGCGCGCCAGCAGGGCCACCGAGGCGGTGTTGACGTCGACGCCGACGGCGTTCACGCAGTCCTCGACCACGGCATCCAGGCCGCGTGCCAGCTTGAGCTGGGACACGTCGTGCTGGTATTGGCCGACACCAATGGATTTCGGGTCGATCTTCACCAGTTCGGCCAGCGGGTCCTGCAGGCGGCGGGCGATGGAAACCGCGCCACGGATCGACACGTCCAGGTCCGGGAACTCCCGGGCTGCCAGCTCGGAGGCCGAGTACACCGAGGCACCGGCCTCGGAGACCATGATCTTGGTCATCTTCAGTGCCGGGTATTTCTTGATCAACTCGGCGGCCAGCTTGTCGGTCTCACGGCTGGCGGTGCCGTTGCCGATGGCGATCAGCTCGACCGAGTGCTTGGCGCACAGCGCGGCCAGCACGGCGATGGTCTGGTCCCACTGGTTTTTCGGCACATGGGGGTAGACGGTGGCGGTGTCGAGCAGCTTGCCGGTGGCATCCACCACCGCCACCTTGCAGCCGGTGCGCAGGCCCGGGTCCAGGCCCAGGGTGGCACGCGGGCCGGCCGGTGCGGCCAGCAGCAGGTCGTGCAGGTTATGGGCGAAGACGTTGATCGCCTCGCTTTCGGCGTTGTCGCGCAGCTCGCCGAACAGGTCGGTTTCCAGGTGGCTGTAGAGCTTGACCTTCCAGGTCCAGCGCACCACTTCGGCCAGCCACTTGTCGGCCGGGCGGTTGCGGTTCTGCAGGCCAAAACGCTCGGCAATCATCAGTTCGCACGGGTGCAGGGTACCCGGCAGTTCTTCGCCGACTTTCAGGGTAGCGGCCAGGACACCTTCGTTGCGGCCACGGAAAATGGCCAGGGCGCGGTGTGACGGCACGCTCTTGAGCAACTCGTCGTGCTCGAAGTAGTCGCGGAACTTGGCGCCTTCCTCTTCCTTGCCGGCCACCAGGCGGGCGCTGAGCACGGCCTCCTGCTTGAGGAAGCTGCGCAGCTTGTCGAGCAGGCTGGCGTCTTCGGCGAAGCGCTCCATGAGGATGTACTTGGCGCCTTCGAGGGCGGCCTTGATGTCGGCGACGCCCTTCTCGGCATCGACGAAGCGGGCGGCTTCGGTTTCAGGGCTCAGCTGCGGGTCGTTCATCAGGCCGTCGGCCAGTTCGCCAAGGCCGGCCTCCAGGGCGATCTGGCCCTTGGTGCGGCGCTTTTGCTTGTACGGCAGGTACAGGTCTTCGAGGCGGGTCTTGGTATCGGCCAGTTTGATCTCGCGGGCCAACTCCGGGGTCAGCTTGCCTTGCTCTTCGATGCTGGCCAGGATGCTGGCGCGGCGTTCGTCCAGTTCGCGCAGGTAGCGCAGGCGCTCTTCCAGATGACGCAGCTGGGTGTCGTCCAGGCTGCCGGTCACTTCTTTGCGGTAACGGGCGATAAAAGGCACGGTCGAGCCTTCGTCGAGCAGGGCCACGGCCGCTTCGACCTGTTGCGGGCGGACGCCGAGTTCCTCGGCGATGCGGCTGTTGATGCTGTCCATAAAACCACCTGGCAAATTGTGATTGCAAAAGGCCGCGGGCGGGCGCCGGAGGGCGCTTCGGGGCAATGCGGCACTGGCTGAAAGCGGCGCATTATACCCAGCCGACCGGGGTTGCGGTGATGGCAGCACGCCAGCTTGAAGCCAGGCAGAACTGGCACATGGGGAAAAATCTGCTAACAATGCACACGGCACGGTCAATGGCGGCTAAGCCATAATGCGTGCCGAGATTAGAGGAGCTATCCATGAGCAGCACTGCACAAACCACTGAAGGCGAAAAAATTCTCATCGTCGACGACGACCCGGGCCTGAGCAGCCTGCTGGAACGTTTCTTCACCAGCAAGGGCTACCGCGCCCGCTCCGTGCCCAATGTCGAGCAGATGGACCGCCTGCTGGCCCGTGAAGTATTCAATCTGGTGGTCCTCGACCTGATGCTGCCGGGCGAAGACGGCCTGTCCGCCTGCCGTCGCCTGCGTGCGGCGAACAACCAGGTGCCGATCATCATGCTCACCGCCAAGGGCGACGAGCTGAGCCGGATCAAGGGCCTGGAACTGGGCGCCGACGATTACCTGGCCAAACCCTTCAACCCCGATGAACTGGTCGCCCGGGTCAAGGCGGTACTGCGCCGCCAGGCACCGGCGGTACCGGGCGCACCGGGCAGCGAGGACGAGACCGTCACCTTCGGCGACTACGAGCTGTCACTGGCCACCCGCGAACTCAAGCGCGGCGAAGAAGTGCACATGCTCACCACCGGCGAATTCGCCGTGCTCAAGGCGCTGGTCATGCATGCTCGCGAGCCGTTGACCCGCGACAAGCTGATGAACCTGGCCCGTGGCCGCGAGTGGGATGCGCTGGAGCGTTCCATCGACGTACAGATTTCCCGTCTGCGCCGCATGATCGAACCGGACCCGTCCAAGCCGCGCTACATCCAGACGGTCTGGGGTGTCGGTTACGTCTTCGTGCCGGATGGCAATGCCAGCAAGTGATATTTCGTTTGTAGGCGCCGGTCACTGCGAACAGGGTGGTCCTCAGGGTTACCCTGTTTTTGCCTGTGTGGCAGTCCACAAAGCCTGCGAGCCCTGCTCGTCCCCGTACAGTGTGTAGCCGTTGTCGATGAAAACGCCCCTGTGGTTCCCGCAAAGCTTCTTCGCCCGCACCCTCTGGCTGGTGCTGATCGTCGTGCTGTTTTCCAAGGCGCTGACCCTGGTCTACCTGCTGATGAACGAGGATGTGCTGGTCGATCGGCAGTACAGTCACGGCGTGGCCCTCACCCTACGCGCCTACTGGGCGGCGGACGAGTCCGACCGGGACAAGATCGCCGAGGCTGCTGGCCTGATCAGGGTGGTGGGGTCGGGCGTGCCGGAGGGTGAACAGCACTGGCCCTACAGCGAAATCTACCAGCGCCAGATGCAGGCCGAGCTGGGTGCCGATACCGAGGTGCGCCTGCGTATCCATGCGCCACCGGCCCTGTGGGTCCGCGCGCCGAGCCTGGGGGACGGCTGGCTGAAGGTGCCGTTGTACCCGCATCCGCTGCGCGGCCAGAAGATCTGGAGCGTGCTGGGCTGGTTCCTGGCCATTGGCTTGTTGTCCACTGCGTCGGCCTGGATCTTCGTTCGCCAACTCAACCAGCCGCTCAAGCGCCTGGTGTTCGCCGCCCGGCAGCTGGGGCAGGGGCGTAGCGTCCGGTTGCCGATCAGCGATACGCCAAGCGAGATGACCGAGGTCTACCGCGCCTTCAACCAGATGGCTGAAGACGTAGAGCAGGCCGGGCGCGAGCGCGAGCTGATGCTGGCCGGGGTTTCCCATGACCTGCGCACGCCGTTGACCCGCTTGCGCCTGTCGTTATCGCTCATGCCCAATGACAACGACCTGACCGAAGACATGGTCCGCGACATCGAAGACATGGACGCCATCCTCGACCAGTTCCTCGCCTTCATCCGCGATGGCCGTGACGAGCCGGTGGAACAGGTCGACCTCAGCGACCTGGTCCGGGAGGTGGTGGCGCCGTTCAACCAGCCCGAGGAACGGGTGCGCCTGTGCCTTGAGCCGATTCCGCCGTTCCCCTTGCGGCGGGTGTCGCTCAAGCGCCTGCTGAACAACCTGATCGGCAATGCCTTGTATCACGCCGGCAAGGGCGTCGAGGTGGCGGCCTATGTGTCGGGCGACACCAGCGCGCCCTACGTGGTGCTCAGTGTGCTGGACCGGGGGGCGGGCATCGATCCGAACGAGCTGGAAGGCATCTTCAACCCGTTCATTCGTGGTGACCGCGCCCGCAGCGGCAAGGGCACGGGGCTGGGCCTTGCGATCGTCAAGCGTATCGCCGCCCAGCATGGTGGTAACGTCGAGTTGCGCAACCGCTCCGGCGGCGGGCTGGAAGCCCGGGTGCGCCTGCCACTGGGGCTGTTGCTGCCGCGCGACGCGGTCTAGCCCTTGCCTTTGGTGCGGGTCAGGTTTGGCCCGCCGTTCTTCTCCAGGTGTTCGATGATCATCCCGGCAACATCCTTGCCGGTGGTGGTCTCGATGCCTTCCAGGCCCGGCGAAGAGTTCACCTCCATCACCAGCGGGCCGTGATTGGAGCGCAGGATATCCACGCCTGCCACGCTCAGGCCCATGACCTTGGCTGCACGGATGGCGGTCATGCGCTCTTCGGGGGTGACCTTGATCAGGCTGGCCACCCCGCCGCGATGCAGGTTGGAGCGGAACTCGCCGGGCTTGGCCTGGCGCTTCATCGAGGCAATGACCTTGTCACCGACCACGAAGCAGCGGATATCGGCGCCGCCGGCTTCCTTGATGTATTCCTGGACCATGATGTTCTGCTTCAGGCCCATGAACGCCTCGATCACCGACTCGGCAGCCTTGGTGGTTTCGCACAGGACCACGCCGATGCCCTGGGTGCCTTCGAGCACCTTGATCACCAGCGGGGCGCCGTTGACCATCTGGATCAGGTCGGGGATGTCGTCCGGCGAATGGGCGAAGCCCGTCACCGGCAGGCCGATGCCACGGCGTGACAGCAGCTGCAGCGAGCGCAGCTTGTCACGGGAGCGGGCGATGGCGACCGATTCGTTAAGCGGGAACACCCCCATCATCTCGAACTGGCGCAGCACGGCGCAGCCGTAGAAGGTCACCGAGGCACCGATGCGCGGTATCACTGCGTCAAAGCCTTCGAGCGGCTTGCCGCGGTAGTGGATCTGCGGCTTGTGACTGGCAATGTTCATATAGGCGCGCAGGGTATCGATCACAACCATCTCATGGCCTCGTGCGGTACCGGCCTCAACCAGGCGACGAGTGGAATACAGACGCGGGTTACGCGACAGCACGGCGATCTTCATGCAACACCTGTGGAAGGAGAAATAGTGGCCGGGAATGCCGGCTTGTCCTGAACGTACTTGAGCCCCGGGTTGACCACCAACTGGCCATGGACCAGGGCTTTGGAGCCCAACAACAGGCGATAACGCATGGCCTTGCGGCAAGCCAGGGTGAATTCCACCTCCCAGACCCGGTCTCCCAGCGCCAGGGGCGTGCGGATCACGTAGCGGGTCTGGGCCTGGCCGTTGGAGCTCTTGATGGTCTTCATGGTCACCAGCGGCGCTTCGCAGCGGCGGTGGCGCAACTGCACCACCGAGCCCAGGTGGGCATTGAAGCGCACCCAGGGCTCGCCATCACGCTCGAAGGTTTCGACTTCGGTGGCGTGCAGGCTCGAGGTGCTGGCACCGGTGTCGATCTTGGCGCGCAGGCCTGCCACGCCGAGGTCGGGTAGGGCTACCCACTCACGCAGGCCGATCACAGTCAAATGGTCAAATGTCTTCAAATTGCTCAACCAGCGTAGAAAGTCGCAAGGCCGGGACCGGCATGCACGACAGGTCGGTGAACTGTAAGCACGCCGCAGGTTTTTTGCATCCGCCAGATACGGTAGTACAGTTCCGTTAACGAAATTAAGCGGGGAAATGTCATGGCACAAAAGCAGGAAGAGGACGACAAGGTCCGCCTGGACAAATGGCTGTGGGCAGCACGTTTCTACAAGACCCGTGCGCTGGCCAAGGCGGCCATCGAAAGTGGCAAGGTGCATTGTCGCGGTGAACGCTGCAAGCCGGGCAAGGAACCGCGGGTGGGCGACGAATTCGTCTTGCGCACCGGCTTCGATGAGCGCACGGTGGTTGTCCGGGCGCTGTCGGTGGTGCGTCGCGGTGCGCCCGAGGCCCAGACGCTGTATGAGGAAACCGCCGAGAGTATCGAGCGGCGCGAGAAGGCTGCGGCCCTGCGCAAGGCGGGCGCACTGGGCGTGACGACCGATGGTCGGCCAACCAAGAAACAACGACGCCAGCTCCACCAGCTTCATGACAGCGCCGGTTAACGGGCGCGGGGCGCGCTGATAAACTAGGCGCCATTAACTCATTTACGCGAATACCCGACCCCATGTCTGAATTACCGGATACCGATTACACCCAACGCTTCCTCTTCGACGACCGTGATGTCCGCGGTGAAATGGTCGGACTGGAGCGCAGCTACGCCGAAGTGCTGGCCAAGCACCCCTACCCGCAGCCCGTCGCGCAGTTGCTCGGCGAGCTGATGGCGGCGGCCGCGCTGCTGGTCGGCACCCTGAAGTTCGATGGCCTGTTGATCCTTCAGGCACAGTCGAGCGGGCCGGTGCCACTGCTGGCCATCGAATGCACCAGCGAGCATGAAATCCGCGGTCTGGCACGCTATCAGGCCGAGCAGATCAAGGATGATGCGACCCTCGCCGACCTGATGCCGGGCGGGCACCTGGTCCTGACCATCATTCCGGTCAATGGTCAGCGCTACCAGGGCACGGTGGAGCTGGACGGCAAGGACTTGTCGGAGTGCTTCACCAACTACTTCGTCATGTCGCAGCAGGTGAACACCTGCATCTCGCTGGCCGCCGACGGCATTCGTGCCCGTGGCCTGCTGGTGCAGCAACTGCCTGCCGACCGCCAGAAGGACATCGAAGAGCGCGAGGAAAGCTGGAACCACGTCAAGGCCCTGGCCAACACCGTGAAGGCCGAAGAACTGCTTGGCCTGGACAACGAGACCGTACTGCATCGTCTCTACCATGAGGACGCCGTGCGCCTGTTCGACATCCAGCCGCTGCACTTCCGCTGCAGCTGCTCGCGGGAGCGCTCCGGCAATGCGCTGGTCAGCCTGGGTGAACATGATGCCCTGGCGCTGGTCAATGAACATGGCGGCAAGATCGAGGTCGATTGCCAGTTCTGCAACCAGCGCTACGAGTTCGATGCGGCCGATATTGAGCAATTGTTCGCCGGTGGCGGTGTCAACGCACCCTCAGATACTCGGCACTAAAACGTTTCATCACAGGTAAATCTCCTGTCTAACGCCGGAAAATCGCCGTTCTGACAGGAGGGCTCTACTTTTTTTGGGCGTTTCTGGCATAATCCGGCCACTTTTTTCGCTGTAGTAGTTTTAAAAGCTCTACTACAAAACGTTTGGAGCACTCGGCCCAAGGCCGGATGGGGAATCTCATGACGCAAGCCAACAACACCGTCTACACCGACCTGAGCGTCGATGAGCTGGTAAAAGAAGCGCTGAACCGCGGTGAGGGCGAACTGGCCGATACTGGCGCGCTGGTCGTGAAAACCGGTCATCGTACCGGTCGTTCGCCGGTTGACCGTTTCATCGTCGAAGAACCGTCCACTCAGGACGCCATCGCCTGGGGCCCGATCAACCGCAAGTTCCCGGCCGACAAGTTCGATGCCCTGTGGGACCGCGTCGAAGCGTTCAACAACGCCCAGGAGCATTTCGTCTCCTACGTTCACGTAGGTGCTGCCGCCGAGCACTACCTGCCGGTGAAGATGACCACCCAGACTGCCTGGCAGAACCTGTTCGGTCGTTGCCTGTTCATCAACCCGGAGCCGGGCAAGTACAACCCTGCAGACCGTGGTGAGTGGCAGATCCTCAACGTCGCCAACTTCGAGTGCGTGCCAGAGCGTGACGGCACCAATTCCGATGGCTGCGTGATCCTCAACTTCGCCCAGAAGAAGGTCCTGATCGCTGGCATGCGCTACGCCGGCGAGATGAAGAAAGCCATGTTCTCGGTACAGAACTTCCTGCTGCCGGCTGTTGACGTGCTGCCAATGCACTGCGCCGCCAACATTGGCGAAGAAGGTGATGTAACCCTGTTCTTCGGTCTGTCGGGCACCGGCAAGACCACCCTGTCGGCCGACGAGAGCCGTTACCTGATCGGTGACGACGAACACGGTTGGGGCGAAGGCGTTGTCTTCAACATGGAAGGCGGCTGCTACGCCAAGTGCATCGACCTGTCCGAGAAGAACGAGCCGGTCATCTGGAAAGCCATCAAGCACGGCGCGGTCCTGGAAAACGTCATCATCGACGACGCCAAGCACGCCGACTACACCGATGTCAGCCTGACCCAGAACAGCCGCGCCGCCTACCCGCTGGAGCACGTTGCCAAGCGCGCCGAAGCCAACCTGGGTGGCGAGCCGAATGCGGTCATCTTCCTGACCTGCGACCTGACCGGCGTGCTGCCGCCAGTGTCGATCCTGAACAACGAGCAGGCGGCCTACCACTTCCTGTCCGGCTACACCGCGCTGGTCGGTTCCACCGAAATGGGTTCGGGCGGCGGCATCAAGTCGACCTTCTCCACCTGCTTCGGCGCGCCGTTCTTCCCGCGTCCGGCTGGCGAGTACGCTGAGCTGCTGATCAAGCGCATCAACGGTTTCGGCTCCAAGGTCTACCTGGTCAACACCGGCTGGACCGGCGGTGGCTACGGCGTCGGCAAGCGCTTCAACATCCCGACCACCCGTGCCGTGATCGCTGCGATCCAGAGCGGCGCACTGGTCGGTGCCGAGACCGAGCACCTGGACATCATCAACCTGGACGTGCCAAAAGCCGTTCCTGGCGTTGAAACCGTCCTGCTTAACCCACGCAACACCTGGGCTGACCAAGCGGCCTACGATGAAGCAGCCAAGGGCCTGGCCAAGCTGTTCATCGAGAACTTCAAGAAGTTCGAAGTCTCCGACGCCATCAAGGCTGCTGGTCCACAGCTGTAAGCTGAAGCCTGCGAGAGACGAAAAAGCCGCCCCTTGGGGCGGCTTTTTTATTTCCGGTAGGAGCGGGCTTGCCCCGCGATGAGGTCACCGCGCCAACTTCGGATATTTATGGGAAGCTACGAGGCATTGCATCCCGTGCTATAGGCCCACCATGTCCGAAACACCCCAACGCCAGGATTACCCCCACCGGCAACCTATCCTCACCCGCTGGCAAGACGCCGACGCCAATGGCCATATCGCCGGCGCCACGGTGTACGCCTATTTCGACACGACTATCCAGGCCTTCCTGCAGCAAGCCGGACTCGATCCCCAGGAAGGTGAGGTGCTGGGTTTTGTCGTCAGTTCGGCGGCGGATTTCTTCGCCTTGCCGGCATTCCCCGAGACCCTGGAAGTCGGGTTGCGGGTGGCGCGCCTGGCAGGCAGTACGGTGGAGTATCAGCTGGGATTGTTTCAGGTGGGAGAGACGCAGCCGTGTGCGGCTGGCAAAGTGGTGCAGGTGTTCGTCGAACGGGCCTCTGGGAGGCCCGTGACGCTGCCGCAGGCGCTGCAGGCGGCGTTGCTGCGCCTGCAGGGCTGAGTCGCGGCAGGAAGGCTGGCGAGTGCCCTGCCGCGCTTAGCGGTGGCGCCAGTGACGCTTGTGCTTGCGATGGCCGTAGTGGTGGCCACGGTCGTGGTAGTAACGACGGTCGTCGTAACCGCGACGGTAGCGGCGGTCGTCGTCATAGTCGTCTTCATCGGCTTTCTTGCCCAAGTAGCTACCCAGGGCACCACCGGCGCCACCGCCTGCGGCTGCACCCATGTAGCCGCCGGTGGTACCGCCCACATTGCGGCCAATCGCGTTACCGCCCGCAGCGCCCAGGGCGCCGCCGATCGCGGCTTCGCCACGCTGGTGCTTGTTGGCACCGACCGCACTGCCGGCTGCGCCGCCCAGGCCTGCACCGATCGTCGAGCCCGTGCTGCCGCCGATGGAATTACCGACCACTGAGCCCAGTACCCCACCCAATGCGCCGCCAATACCGGCTTCGGTGGTGCCACCTGCCGAGGCAACGCCACTGAGCAGGCCGAGAGACAACAACAGAATCGAGGAGTACTTCATCAAGAGAGCCTCAAAGGGATGACGAGGCGATCCTGAGGCTGGCGAGGGGGGCTGGCAACGGAAATCCGACGAGTAGCACGACTTGCACACAATTCTCTAAGTTACTGTTTTTTCGGTGAAACTTTATCGATTTTACGCTGTCAGAGCTTACTTGAGACAAGGCCCCGGCATCGCTGCCAGGGCCTTTTTTCATGGGTGTCGGAAAGCGGATTCTGTCAGAGGATGCGGGCGTTGTCGCTGGCAGCTTCCAGTTTGATCGCGACGAATTTTGACGTCGGTGTGTGGCTGCCGTCGCCGACGCTCTCCAGCGGCACCAGCGGATTCACTTCCGGGTAGTACGCCGCGGCCTGGCCGGCCGGGATATCGAACGCCAGCAGGGTGAAGCCCTTGACCCGGCGTTCACGGCCATCGCTCCACAAGGAGACGATATCGGCCTTCTGCCCCGGGTGGAAGCCCAGGCGGATGATGTCGGCCTCATTGGCGAACAGCACGTTGCGCTGGCCCTTGACCCCGCGATAACGGTCATCGAGGCCGTAGATGGTGGTGTTGTACTGGTCGTGGGAGCGCATCGACTGCATGATCAGGTCCGGCACCTGGCCGGTGGCACGCACGCGTTCGTGCAGCAGGTCGTCGGGCAGGCCGTTGGCCTTGAAGTTGGCCCGGCCGCTGGCGGTCTTCCACTGGCGCTGGCCGGCGCTGCTGCCCAGGTAGAAACCTCCGGGGTGCTGCAGGCGCTGATTGAAGTTGTCGAAACCCGCAATGGTCTCGCTGATCAGGTCGCGGATGCGCCCGTAGTCTGCCACCAGCCAGTTCCAGTCCACCGGACTGGCGCCCAGCGTGGCGGCGGCGATACCGGCGATCACCGCTGGCTCCGAGCGCATCTGCCGCGACAATGGCTGCAACTGGCCGTTGGAGGCATGCACCATGCTGAACGAATCTTCCACCGTGACCGCCTGCGGGCCTTCGTCTTGCAAGTCGATGTCGGTGCGCCCCAGGCACGGCAGGATCAGCGCCTGCTTGCCGTGAATCAGGTGGCTGCGGTTGAGCTTGGTGCTGACCTGCACGGTCAGGTCACAGCTGCGCAGGGCCTGGGCGGTGCGTTCGGTATCGGGGGTTGCCTGGGCGAAGTTGCCGCCAAGGCCGATGAACACCTTGGCCTGGCCTGCGAGCATGGCGCCGATGGCTTCCACGGTGTTGTGGCCATTGTGGCGGGGCACCTTGAAGCCGAAGCGGCGCTCCAGCGAATCGAGCAGGGCCACCGGCGGACGCTCGTTGATGCCCATGGTCCGGTCGCCCTGGACGTTGCTGTGGCCGCGCACCGGGCACAGGCCGGCACCCGGCACGCCGAGGTTGCCGCGCAGCAGCATGAGGTTGGCGATTTCCTGGATGGTCGCCACCGAATGGCGGTGCTGGGTAATGCCCATGGCCCAGCACATGATCACTTTCTTCGCCTTGCAGTACATCCGCGCGGCTTGCTCGATCTGCGCAAGTTCCAGGCCTGACTGGCTCTTGATCTGTTCCCAGGGTGTGTTGTCGACCGTTGTCAGGTAGTCGAGCACGCCATGGGTGTGCTGATTGAGGAACTCGTGGTCGAACACCGCCGGTGCGTTGCTGGCCTGGGCTTCGCGTTCCCATTGCAGGAGGAACTTGGCCATGCCGCGCAGCACCGCCATGTCGCCTCCCAGGGCCGGGCGGAAGTACGCAGTGTTGGTCGGGCGGTCGCCGTTGGTCAGCATCTCCAGCGGATGCTGTGGGTGCTGGAAGCGCTCCAGGCCACGTTCCTTGAGCGGGTTGATGCACACCACCTGGGCGCCGCGCTTGACCGCCTCGCGCAGGGGTTCGAGCATGCGCGGATGGTTGGTGCCGGGGTTCTGGCCCCAGACGAAAATCGCATCGGCGTGTTCGAAATCATCGAAGGTCACTGTGCCCTTGCCGACCCCGACACTCTGCCCCAGGGCCACACCGCTGGCCTCGTGGCACATGTTCGAGCAGTCGGGGAAGTTGTTGGTGCCATAGGCGCGCACGAACAGCTGATAGAGGTAGGCGGCCTCGTTGCTGGCCCGGCCCGAGGTGTAGAACTCGGCCTGGTCGGGGCTTTCGAGGTTGCGCAGGTGACTGGCGATCAGGGCGAAGGCAGCGTCCCAGTCGATCGGACGGTAGCGGTCGGTGCTCGGCTCATAGACCATCGGCTCGGTCAGCCGGCCCTGGTATTCGAGCCAGTAGTCGCTCTGGGCCAACAGCGAGGTGACGCTGTGACGGGCGAAGAACGCAGCATCCACACGGCGCTTGGTCGCTTCCCAGTTCACTGCCTTGGCGCCGTTCTCGCAGAACTTGACCATGCCGCTTTCCGGCGAGTCGCCCCAGGCGCAGCCGGGGCAGTCAAAACCGCCGTTCTGGTTGGTCTTGAGCAGGGCGCGGATGTTCTTCAGGGCGTTGTCGCTGCCGATCCAGGCCTGGGCCACGCTGCGCAGCGCACCCCAGCCGCCGGCGGCACCATGATAAGGCTTGTAGCGCGGAACGGGCTTCTGGTCGGCTTGGTGATGCAGGCTCACGATCGGTTCTCCAGCACGGGGCTGAACACCCGTGGCGCACTGTGTTTGGGCAGATGGATCAGGTTGAGGTTGTGCCGGCGCGCCCATTGCAGGGCCAGGCCCGTGGGTGACGACAGGCTGACCAGGGTCTGGATGCCGGCGCGCAGGACTTTCTGGATCAGCTCCAGGCTGCAGCGACTGGTGACGATCGCCAGGCCGCCGTCGAGGCTGATGTGTTGGCGCAGCAAGGCACCGATCAGCTTGTCCAGGGCGTTGTGCCGGCCAATGTCTTCACGGCCCAGCAGCAGTTCGCCCTGGTCGTTCATGAACAGCGCCGCATGCACCGCACCGCAGTGCTGGCCCAGGGGCTGGAAGGCGTCGATGCGCTGGCGCAGGCCGTCGAGCCAGTGCGCAGGCGGCAGGGGGGCGCCCGGTAGTACGTTCAATTCCGGCAGTGCCTGCTCCAGGGCTTCGACACCGCACAGGCCGCAGCCGCTGGTGCCGGCCAGTTGCCGCCGCTGGTTCTTCAGGTTCCAGAAGGCCCGGCTGGCGATCTCCACTTCGGCGCTGATGGCCGAGCCGCGGCTGCTAAGCTTCAGGTCATAGATATCGTCCGGCGAGGTAATCACGCCGCTGCCGAGGCTGAAGCCGACGATGAAGTCTTCAAGGTCGGTAGGGCTCACCAGCATCACTGCCTGGTTGATGCCGTTGTAGGCAATGGCCAGGGCGACTTCCTCGGCCAGCGCGGTGCTGGTCTGGCTGTCGTCGGTCAGGTGGTTGTACTCATAGCGGTTGCTGGCCGCGGGCGCAGTCAGGGGGGCGGACGCCGCGCAGGCCGAAGGTTTTGTGCTCATCAGAGATACCGGCGGCTGGTCTGGTTTAAGCCTAGGCTTGCGCTCGGGTATCGTCTAATCGCTAATGCTGATGCCTTGATAGACCGCGTCGATCAGGCGTCGCCTTGCAGTGCCTGGAATTCTGCCAGGCACGCTTCGGCCAGGGCCGAACGCGGCGCCGTGCGGCGCATGATCAGGCCCAGTGGCGCCAGGGTGCTGGCCTGTTCGATCGGTTGCAGGCGCAGGCCTTCGGTCAGCGCATCGAACCCCGCCGCCAGGGGCATGATCGCGCAACACAGCCCGCCGCTCACCGACTGCACCAACTGATGGACGGCATCGGTCTGCAACAGCAACCGTGGTTGCAGGCCGCGGCTGTGGAAGTTGTGATCGATCGACTGACGAAAGTGCATGCCGACGGTCAGCAGGCCCAGCGGCAGCTCGGTCAGTGCTTGCCAGCTTAAGGGCTGTTCGTCGAAGGCAAAGTGATCCGGGTCATACAACAGGCCCATGCGCGTCTCGCCCAGGGGCAGGGCCAGAAAGCGTTCGTTGTCCAGGCGATCGAGGTAAGACACGCCAAGGTCCAGGCGATTGCTGGTCAGTTGGTCGAGGATCTGTTCGGAGCTCAGGGCACTGAGCTCGAAGCTCAGGTCCGGGTGTTGCTGGCGCAGGCGCCGCAGCAACGGCAGGGGATCGAAGCTCGACAAGGGCACCACGCCCAGGCGCAGGTTGCCGACCAGGTGGCCGCGACAGGCCGCCGCTTCAGCGTGCAGGCCGTCGTAGGCGGCCAGCACCGAGCGGGCCCAGGCCAGTACCCGTTCACCCTGTGCGGTAAAGCCTTCGAAGCGCTGGCCGCGGTTGACCAGGGCCAGGTCCAGTTCCTGCTCCAGGTTGCGCAGGCGCATCGACAGGGTCGGCTGGGTGACATGGCAACGGGCGGCGGCCTGGCCGAAGTGGCGGGTTTCGTCCAGGGCGATGAGGAATTTGAGTTGTTTGATGTCCATCGTCGATCCACGGCGCTAGCAGGCGAAGCATTCTAACCTGTCCTAGACTCTTGGCTCCGAGTTTCACAACCAAGGAGAGCGGTATGAGCATTTTCAGCTTCATCAAAGAGGCCGGCGAAAAGATCATCGACCTGCTGACCCCGGGTAATGCCAATGCCAGCGAGCAGTTGCAACAGCATGTGGAGGCGGTTGGCCTCGGTAATCCCAACATCAAGGCCACGGTCGATGGCGACAAGGTGACGGTCACCGGTGAAGTGGCCAGCCAGGAAGAAAAAGAAAAAATCCTCCTGGCGCTGGGCAACATTGCCGGTGTCGCTACGGTGGACGACCAGATCACGGTAACCGGGCCGATCGCCGCCGCTGCGCGCTTTGTCGTGGTGAAAAAGGGTGACACTCTCAGTGCCATCTCTCTGGCTGTCTATGGCAATGCCAACCAGTACAACAAGATCTTTGAAGCTAACAAACCGATGCTCAAGCATCCGGACAAGATCTACCCGGGCCAGTCCCTACGCATTCCCGAGTGACCCAGAGAGCCCTTCGAGCAGCGCCCGGTAGTCCTCCACGGCGGCGAACTCCTGGGTATCACGCGGCCCTTTGCGGCTGTCCGGCTGGCGCACCGCAAGCAGGTGCGCCACGCCGAAATCGCGGGCGCTGCGCAGTATCGCCAGGGTGTCGTCGATGAACAGGCTACGGCCAGGTTCAAAGCCGATATCGGCTTTCAAGGCTTCCCAGAACTGCGGGTTCTCCTTGGGGAATCCGTAGTCGTGGGAGCTGATCAGGCGCTCGAAGTAGGGCGCAAGCTCCACTTTCTCCAGTTTCAACGACAGCGAATCGCGGTGGGCGTTGGTGATCAGGATCACCCGCTTGCCGGCGTTCCTGATCGCCTGCAGGAAGGTGTCGGCGTCCGGGCGCAGGGCGATCAGGTGAGCGATTTCCAGCTTCAGGTCGCGCACCGACAGGTTCAGCTCGCGGCTCCAGAAGTCCAGGCAGTACCAGTTCAGGGAGCCGGCGTGTTGCTCGAACAAGGGCTGCATCTCAAGCTCGGCCATGGCCAGGCTGGTGCCGTGCAGTTCGGCGTAGCGCCGGGGCAGGTGTTCGAGCCAGAAGTGGTTGTCGAAATGCAGGTCGAGCAGGGTACCGTCCATGTCCAGCAACACGGTATCGATGGTGGACCAGGCTAAAACGGGCATATGAAAAATCTCGGACAGTCAGGGCAGCAGTGGCCGGGCAAGCCACGGTATAGTAACCCGTTCACGCCAAGGAGCCGCCCCATGCGCCAGAAACCCACCGTCCTTTCCCGCGAGATCGTCGCCAGCAGCCGCCTGTTCCGGGTCGAGGCAGTGCAGTTGCGCTTTGCCAACGGCAACGAGCGCACCTATGAGCGACTGGTGGGGCGCGGCAACGGGTATGGCGCGGTGATGGTGGTGGCGATGCTCGATGCCGAACATGCGGTGCTGGTCGAAGAATACTGCGGCGGCACCGACGAGTACGAGCTGTCCCTGCCCAAGGGCCTGATTGAACCGGGTGAAGACGTGTTGGCAGCGGCCGACCGGGAGCTCAAGGAAGAAGCCGGGTTTGGCGCCCGTCAGCTCGAACACCTGACCGAGTTGTCGCTGTCGCCAGGCTACATGAGCCAGAAGATCCAGGTGGTGCTGGCCACCGACCTGTACGAAGAGCGCCTGGAGGGCGATGAGCCGGAGCCGATGCGGGTCGACAAGGTCAGCCTGCGCGAACTCTCGGCCCTGGCCCAGCATCCGCAGTTTTCCGAGGGCCGCGCGCTGGCGGCGCTATACCTGGTGCGTGACCTGCTGACCCAGCGTGGGGTGTTCGGGGCATGAACGATCAGGAGTTGATGCACGCGGTCGTTGCGCTGGCCCGTGAAGCGGGGAAGGCGATCCTGCCGTTCTGGCGCGCCGAGCTGGCTGTGACGGAAAAGGCCGATGCCTCGCCGGTTACCGCTGCCGACCTGGCCGCCCATGAGGTGATTGCCCGGGGGCTGCAGGCACTGGCCCCGGCTATCCCGGTGTTGTCCGAAGAAGACTGTGAGATCCCCTTGAGCGAACGCCAGCAATGGCAACGCTGGTGGCTGGTCGATCCGCTCGACGGCACCAAGGAGTTCATCGCCGGTACTGAAGAGTTCACCGTCAACATCGCCTTGATCGAGGCAGGAAGGGTGGTGTTCGGTGTGGTGGCGATTCCCACCAATGGTCGTTGCTATTTCGGTGGTAGCGGCATCGGCGCCTGGTGCAGCGAAGCCGGTTTGCCGTCACAGCCCATCCAGGTGCGCTTGGCGCCGCCTGCGGACACAAGCTTTACCGTGGTCGCCAGTCGGCGCCATTCCAGCCCGCAGCAGGAAGCCCTGCTGGCCGGCCTGAGCTCGGCGGTGGGTGAGCTGGAGCTGGCCAATATCGGCAGTTCGCTGAAGTTCTGCCTGCTGGCCGAAGGCGCGGCCGACTGCTATCCGCGCCTGGCGCCTACCTCCCAGTGGGATACCGCCGCCGCCCAGGGCGTGCTGGAAGGGGCCGGTGGCGCAGTGCTCAACCTGGATGGCCAGGTGTTCAGCTACCCGCCACGCGAGTCCTTGCTCAATCCCTTCTTCCTCGCCCTGCCGGCCGCCGCGCCGTGGCGCGAGCGGCTGTTACAACTGGCCTCAACGATGTAGCACGTACTGGCCGCTGAACAGCACGGCGGCCTCGTCACTGCCGGCATTGCGGACCTGGGTCTGCAGGTTCAGGCGCGCCCGGCCACGGCGCTGGTAGGTGGCGACAAAGCGCTCCCAGACCTTTTCCTCCGGTGCCTGGCACAGGGCGATAGCCGCACCGGTCACCGGCAACGGATAGCTGATCTGGCCTTCCTGAATGACGATATGACCATCGTCTATCCCCGCCTCGCGCAGGCGCAGATGCAACCAGCCCCAACCGACCAGCACGGCGGCGCAGTAGAGACTGCCGCCGAACATGGTGCTCTTGTGGTTGACGTTGGGTTCCAGCGGCAGCTGCAAGCGCAGGCAGTGCTGCTGCCAGTCGAGTACCTGCATGCCCATCTCGCGGGTCAGGGGAATGTCACCGTGCAGCACCGATTCGAGGTAGTGGCTGTCCGTGGTCATGGGCGATTGTCCTCCAGGTCGTCAGTGCTGGTGTTGCTGTCGGCGAAGCTCAGGCCATGCTTGCGCAGCTTGTCGTGCAGGGTCTTGCGTGGAATGCCCAGGGCCTCGGCCAGGCTGCGCATGGAGCTGTGGGGCTGGGCCAGTTCGGCGGCGATCAGGGCACGTTCGAACTGCTCGACCTGCTCGCTGAGGTTGCCGCCGCCCAGGGGTACGGCCTGTTCACTCCGGGCGGGCGGGGCTTCGCCGTCCAGCGCCAGCTCCAGGCCCAGGGCAAAGCGCTCGGCGGCGTTCTGCAGTTCGCGCACGTTGCCCGGCCAGCCGTGGCGCAGCAGCATCGCCCGCTGTGCCGGTTGCAGCGTGTGGGCCGGCAGGCCGTGGCGCTCGCTGGCGGCATCGGCAAAATGCTGGAACAGCACCAGGACGTCGTCGCCGCGCTCGCGCAGCGGCGGAATGCGCAGGGGGGCGACGTTCAGGCGGTAGTACAGGTCGGCACGGAAGCGGCCCTGGTCGGCGGCCTGGCGCAAGTCTTCCTTGGTCGCGGCGATGATGCGGATGTCCAGCGGGATCAACTGGTTGCCGCCCAGGCGTTCGACCACCCGCTCCTGCAGCAGACGCAGCAGCTTGACCTGCACATCCAGGCTCATGCTCTCGATTTCATCGAGGAACAGCGTGCCGCCGTTGGCGAATTCGAACTTGCCGATGCGTCGCTTCTGCGCGCCGGTGAAGGCGCCGGGCTCGTGGCCGAACAGCTCGCTTTCCACCACCGATTCGGCCAGGGCGCCGGCGTTGATCGCCACGAAGGGGCCTTCGCGGCGGCTCGACAGATCGTGCAGGGCGCGGGCGACCACTTCCTTGCCGGCACCGGTCTCGCCGAGGATCAGCACATCGGCGCGGGTCCCGGCCAGGGCGCCGATCTGCTCGCGCAGGCGCAGCATCGGCGCCGACTGGCCGACCAGGCGGGTACTCAATTCCTGACGGTCGCTCAAGGCCAGGCGCAGGCTGCGGTTGTCGAGCACCAGGCGGCGCAGGGCCAGGGCGCGGCGCACGCTGTCGAGCAGGGCATCGCTGGCGAAGGGTTTTTCCAGGAAGTCATAGGCACCGGCACGCATGGCCTGCACGGCCAGGGGCACGTCGCCGTGGCCGGTGATCAGTAGCACCGGCAGTTCCGGGTCCTGGGCGTGCACTTGTTGCAGCAGCTCCAGGCCATCGATGCCGGGCATGCGGATGTCGCTGACCAGCACACCCGGCCAGTCCTGCTCGATGCGTCCGGCCAGGCCCTGGGCATCGCTCAGGGGCAGGACCTTGAGGCCGGCAAGATCCAGGGTCTGGCTCAGGGCCTGGCGCAGGTGCGGGTCGTCGTCGACCAGGATCACCTGTACGCGGCTGTCGATGAGCGGCTCGGTCGTCATGCCGATGGGTCCTCCGAGAATTGCAGGTTGGCGCCGGGCTTGGCGACGCGCAGTTTCAGGGTAAGCAAGGCGCCGCCTTCGGGGTGGTTGCCGAGCAGCAACTCACCGCCCAGGGCGCGCATCAGGGTGTCGCAGATCGCCAGGCCCAGGCCCAGGCCCTGGGTGCGGGTCTTGGTGGTGAAGAACGGCTCCCGGGCGCGGGCCAGCGCTTCGCTGCTGAACCCCGGACCGTTGTCGCGAATGTACAGGTAGACGTTGCCTTCGCGCTGCTCGGCACTGAGCATGAGTTTACGCGGGTTGGCCTTCTCGGTCAGGGCATCGAGGGCGTTGGCCAGCAGGTTGCCCAGCACCTGGCGCAGGCGGGTTTCACCGGCCTGGACCCACAGGGTGGCGTCGGGCAGGTCGCGCACCAGTTCCACCGCCATGGCCCGGCGGCGCTTGGCCAGCAGGGCCAGGGCATCGTCCAGTGCTGGCTGCAGTGCCACGCTCTCCGGGGCGTGGCGGTCGCGACGGGCGAAGGCGCGCAGGTGGGCGATGATCGACGCCATGCGCCCGGTCAGCTCGCTGATCAGCTTGAGGTTGCTGCGGGCATCTTCGGTGCGCTGGTGGTCGAGCAGGATCTCGGCGTTTTCGGCATAGCTGCGGATTGCCGCCAGCGGCTGGTTGAGCTCGTGGCTGATGCTCGCCGACATGGTGCCCAGCACCGACAGTTTGCCGGCCTGGACCAGTTCGTCCTGGGCACGGACCAGTTCCTGTTGGGCCTGCTCGCGCTCCAGCACTTCGGTCTTCAGGCGGCTGTTGAGGCCTTCGAGGTCGGCGGTGCGTTCGATCACGCGCATTTCCAGCTCCTGGCGGGCGTGGGCTTCGAAGTCGATGCGGTCCATGTAGTGGCGGCGGCGCTGCATGATCAGGCCCAGCAACAGCATCAGCACCAGCAGGGCGGCGCCACCGATGGCCACCACGGTGCGCACCGGGCGGTCGATCAGGGTCCTTGGGGCGAGGATACTGACCTGCCAGCCGGTCTCTTCGATCGCCTGGGTCTGGATCAGCCAGGCGTCGCGGTTGAGGTTCAGCGGCTGGGGTGACTGGGTCGGGTAGGGCTGGATGGCGACGATGGCTTCGCGCTCGGCCTCGGTCAGCGGCCGCGTGGCTCGGAAGCGCCAGTCGGGACGCGAGGTGAGGATCACCACGCCATTGTGGTCGGTCAGCAGCAACTGCTCGGGAGTCTTGCCCCACAGGGTCTCGGTGTGGTCCAGGTCGACCTTGACCACCAGTGCGCCGATGATTTCGTCACCGTCGCGCACCGCTGCGGCGAAGAAGTAGCCACGTTTGGCCGAGGTTGTGCCCTGGCCGAAGAAGCGCCCAAGGCGCCCGGCAATCGCTTCGCTGTAGTAAGGGCGGAAGGCGAAGTTGCGGGCGACGAAACTGTCGCGCTTGTCCCAGTTGGAGGCGGCCAGGGTGTTGCCCTTGGTGTCCATCAGGTACATGACTTCGGCGCCGGTCTGGGTGGCGATGTCCTTGAGCAGGCGGTTGGCGTTGGTCAGGGTTTCCAGGCGCAACGGGTCGGCCAGCACGGCGCGCAGGGCCGGCAGGTCGCCGAGGATCTGCGGCAGGGTTTCGTAGCGGTGCAGGGTGCCCAGCAGGTTGGCGACGTACAGGTCCAGGGTCTGGCGGTTCTGTCCGGCCAGCTCGTCCTGGTAGTAGCGTTCGGCAAGGTGTTGCAGGGGCCAGAGCAGCGGCGCCAGGCAGATCGCCAACAGGGCCAGGCTGCGCCAGCGAGGGCGGCGGGGAAGGGGTGGAATCATGATCATCGCAACTGCGCCAGTAGGGTCTGGCGCATTATGCGCTACTTCAGGCAGTCGATCAGCGCCTGCTGCCAGTGCGGCTGGCTGACTTGCCATTGGCGTTGCAGCAAACCGCAGTCCAGGCGTGAGTTCAGCGGGCGGCGCGCCGGCGTCGGGTAGTCGCTGGAAGGGATCGGCAACAACTCGGCGCAGGGCAGGCCCTGGGCCTTGAGGTGCGCGCCGATGGCCTGGGCGAAACCGAACCAGGAGGTCTCGCCCCGGGCGGTCAGGTGATAGGTGCCCCAGGCACCGGACTGGCCGGCCAGCCAGCGCTCGATCAGCATGCGGGTGCTGGTGGCGAGGGTGCCGGCCCAGGTCGGTGCGCCGATCTGGTCGGCGACGACGCGCAGCTGCGGCTGTTCCTGCAGCAGGCGTTGCATGGTCAGCAGGAAGTTGCGGCCGTGGCGCGAATAGACCCAGCTGGTGCGCAGGATCAGGTGCTGGCCGGCCGCGGCCTCGATGGCCTGCTCGCCCGCCAGCTTGCTGCGGCCGTAGACGTTCAGGGGATTCGGCTCGTCGTCTTCGGTGTAGGGCGTGGCCTTGTCGCCGTCGAACACATAGTCGGTGGAGTAGTGAATCAACGGAATGCCCAGCCGGGCGGCTTCTTCGGCAAAGATGCCCGGTGCCCGTGCGTTGAGCGCAAATGCCAGCTCCGGCTCGCTTTCGGCCTGGTCGACCGCGGTGTAGGCGGCGGCATTGATGATCAGGTCCGGGACAAGGCGCCGCACCTGCGTGCGAATGGCCTCGGGCTGGGCAAGGTCAAGCCGGTCGCGGCCCAGCACGTGCAACTGGCCGAGGTCGCCCAGGCACTGTTGCAGCGCCCGGGCCACCTGGCCGTGCTGGCCGCTGATAAGAATGGTCGGCCGGGTGGGATTCATGGAAACAGCTCGGCGTCGCGCAACCACTGGCCGGCCTGGTCCTTGCTGGACAGCAGGGGTGGCTGTTGCAGCTGCCAGTCGATGGCCAGATCCGGATCGTCCCAGCGAATGCAGCGTTCGGCAGCGGGGTTGTAGTAGTCGGTGGTCTTATACAGGAATTCGGCATGCTCGCTGATGACCACGAAGCCGTGGGCGAAACCTTCAGGCACCCAGAGCTGGCGGTGGTTGTCGGCGCTAAGCGTCACCGCGACCCACTGGCCGAAACTGGCCGAGCTGCGGCGAAGGTCCACCGCGACATCCAGCACCTCGCCCCGAGTCACCCGCACCAGCTTGCCCTGGGTGTTTTCCAGCTGGTAGTGCAGGCCGCGCAGCACACCACGGCTGGAGGCGGAATGATTGTCTTGTACGAAGCAGGCGCTGACACCGGTCAGTGCTTCGAAGGCGCGGGCGTTGAAGCTTTCGTAGAAAAAGCCGCGGCTGTCGGCAAATACCCGGGGTTCAAGAATCAGAACACCAGGCAAGGCAGTGGAGATGACGTTCATGGGTGCTCTTCGGCCAGTTTGTAGAGGTACTGGCCGTAATCGGTCTTGCCCAGCGCCTTGGCTTGCTCAAGCATCTGTTCGCGACTGATCCAGCCTTTCTGCCAGGCGATTTCTTCCAGGCAGGCCACTTTCAGGCCCTGGCGGTGCTCGATGGTCTGGATGTATTGCGCAGCTTCCAGGAGGCTGTCGGGGGTGCCGGTGTCGAGCCAGGCAAAGCCTCGTCCGAAGCGTTCGACACGCAGGTCGCCGCGCTGAAGATAGACGTTGGTGACGTCGGTGATCTCCAGTTCGCCGCGGGCAGAGGGTTTGACGCTTTTGGCAATTTCGATCACGTCATTGTCATAGAAGTACAGGCCGGTGACGGCGTAGTTCGACTTGGGCCGCAACGGCTTTTCTTCGATCGAGCGGGCACAGCCCTGTGGGTCGAAATCGACGACACCGAAGCGCTGCGGATCCTTGACCCAGTAGCCGAATACCGTCGCGCCGCCGGGGCGGTTGATGGCGCGCAGCAGCTGTTCGCTGAAGCCCTGGCCATGAAAGATGTTGTCCCCCAGGATCAGGCACACCGGGTCGCAGCCGATGAATTGTTCACCGATCAGAAACGCCTGGGCCAGGCCGTCCGGGGAAGGCTGCTCGGCATAGCTGAGCTGAATGCCGAACTGGCTGCCATCGCCAAACAACTGGCGATACTGGGGCAGGTCCTGGGGGGTGGAAATGAGGAGGATCTCGCGAATGCCGGCCAGCATCAGCACCGAGATCGGGTAGTAGATCATCGGTTTGTCGTAGATCGGCAGCAGCTGTTTGGACACCCCCAGGGTGACAGGGTGCAGGCGGGTGCCGGAGCCGCCCGCCAGGACGATGCCCTTGGTCATGCAATCAGGTCCTTGAAGTCGCTGGCGCCCAGGCGCTGGCCCTGGTAACTGCCGTCTTGCACACGCTGGCACCATTCCAGATTGTCCAGGTACCACTGCACGGTCTTGCGCAATCCACTGGCGAACGTCTCTTCGGGTGCCCAGCCCAGCTCGTGTTCGATCTTGCCGGCATCGATGGCGTAACGCCGATCATGGCCCGGGCGGTCGGCGACGTAGGTGATCAGGTCGGCATACCGGCTGACACCGGCTGGGTGCTGGGGGTGGAGTTCTTCGAGCAGGTCGCAGATGGCGCGTACGACATCGAGGTTCTCCTGCTCGTTGTGGCCGCCAATGTTGTAGGTCTCGCCGACCCGGCCCTCATCGAGCACCTTGAGCAGTGCCCGGACATGGTCCTCGACATACAGCCAGTCGCGCACCTGCAGGCCGTTGCCGTACACCGGCAGCGGCTTGCCGGCCAGGGCGCTGGTGATCATCAGCGGGATGAGTTTTTCCGGGAACTGGTAGGGGCCATAGTTGTTCGAGCAGTTGCTGACCAGCACCGGCAGCCCGTAGGTACGCTGCCAGGCGCGGACCAGATGGTCGGATGCCGCCTTGCTGGCGGAGTAGGGCGAGCTTGGCGCATAGGGCGCGGTTTCGCTGAACAGCCCATCGGCGCGGTGAAGGTCGCCATACACTTCGTCGGTGGATACATGGAGGAAGCGGAACGCTTCACGTTGCCCGGCAGGCAAAGACTGCCAGTAGGCGCGGGTGGCCTCGAGCAGTGCGTAGGTGCCAACGATATTGGTCTGGATGAACGCTGCAGGGCCGTCGATCGAGCGGTCTACATGGGACTCGGCAGCCAGGTGCATGATCGCCTGGGGCTGGAAGCGTTGCAGCACCTCGCTGACCCTGGCCTGGTCGGCAACATCGGCCTGGACCCACTCATAGCGGGTATCGGTGGCAATGCAGGCCAACGATTCCAGGTTGCCGGCATAGGTCAGCTTGTCGAGGTTGAGCACCTCGTGCCCGGTGGCGCTGATCAGGTGACGAATCAGGGCCGAACCGATGAATCCGGCGCCGCCGGTGATGAGAATGCGCATGTGCAGTGACCTTTGGCGAATCTGCTGATGTTCTGGTGAAGCCTAGCTGCTGGACAGTTTACGCCATGTGCCCCGACCTCGTTGCTCATCGCCTTTTTCCGGCTGTGCTTGCTTATCGGCACAAGCAGTGGCGATATAAGCAGCAAAAAAAACGAGGTCCCCCCCATGCCGCTCACCACCCTGATCCACCGTTCCAGTCAGCCCTGCCCCGACGTCAGCGAACAGCAGGCCCTGCTCGTACTGCAGGAGCACTATAGGCTCAATGGAGCGTTGCAATCACTGGGCAGCCAGCAAGACCTGAATTTTCGCGTCGACAGTGCCCAGGGGCGCTATGTGCTGAAGATCTGCCACGGTGACTATGCCGTTGCCGAACTGGAAGCCCAGCATGCGGCCCTGGGCTATCTGCGCGAGCGCGGCTTGCCGGTGCCGGCGGTGATCGCGGCGGGCTCCGGCGCCAACCTGCTGGCACTGGACGTCAATGGCCAGGCCATACGCGCCCGGCTGCTGGACTATATCGAGGGCCAGTCACTGACCCGCCTCAAGTACATGGAACCGCAGCTGATCGCCGAACTGGGACGCCTCTGTGCCCGCGTCGACCAGGCCCTGGCCGACTTCAGTCACCCGGGGCTTGAGCGAACCCTGCAGTGGGACCCGCGTCATGCTCCGGCCCTGATCGCCCATTTGCTGCCGGTGCTCGTCGACGGCCCTCGTAAGGCGCGCGTGCTGGAGGCCGCCAGCAAGGCCGAGCAGCGTCTGCAACCTTTGATCGAACAACTGCCGATGCAGGCCGTGCACCTGGACATCACTGATGACAACGCGGTCTGGCAGCGCGATGAACAGCGGCAGTGGCAGCTGCAAGGCGTCATCGACTTCGGCGACCTGTTGCACACCTGGCGGATCGCCGACCTGTCGGTGACCTGTGCGGCCCTGCTGCACCATGCCGAAGGCGATCCTCTGCGCATCCTGCCCGCCGTCCAGGCCTACCAGGCGCTCAACCCCTTGACCGAGGCCGAGCTCCGGGCCTTGTGGCCGCTGGTGGTGGCGCGTGCCGCGGTACTGGTGCTCAGCAGCGAGCAGCAACTGAGTGTCGATCCGGGCAACACCTACAGCCGTGACAATCTGGCCCATGAATGGGAAATCTTCGACGTGGCGACCAGCGTGCCCTTCGAACTCATGGAAGCCGCGATTCTCCAGGCTGCTGGCGTTGCTGTGCCTGTAGCGCCGCTCGACGTCGTCGCCCTGCTGCCAGGCCTGCAGGGCAGTGCAGTCACGCCGGTGGACCTGGGCGTGCTCAGCGAGCATTTCCAGGCGGGCAACTGGGAGCAGGACGGAATCGACCAGCAACTGCTGCGCGAGCAGGCGGCAGAGCAGGGTGCGGCGTGCTCGCTCTATGGCCAGTACCGGCTGTCGCAGACCCATATCGACAATCCGCAGGAGCCGGCCACCCTTGCTCTGCACGTCGAGCTCCAGGTACCAGCGGGCAGTGCCCTGCAAGCGCCTTGGGCAGGTACTTGGCTGCAAGCCGGGGACGGGCAGGGTTGCTTGCAGGGTGAACAGTGCAGCCTCTGGTTGAGCGGTCTGGCCGATGTGCCGAAACCGGGCACGCAACTGAGCGCAGGACAAGCCCTGGGACGCACTGATGGCGTACTGTCGATCCAGCTGTGCCGGGTGCCGGGCCTGTGCCCACCGCCGTTCGTCGTGCCTTCACGCGCTGCGGCCTGGCAAGCACTGTGCCCGTCACCACACGCCCTGCTGGGCTTTGCCTGCGAGGCCGAGCCGCTGGTCGACGCCGGGCAGTTGCTGGCACGTCGCGATGCCAGCTTCGCTCGCTCGCAGAAACACTACTACCAGCAACCGCCGCATATCGAACGCGGCTGGCGCAACTACCTGATCGACATGCAGGGCCGTTCCTACCTGGACATGCTCAACAACGTCGCCGTCCTCGGCCATGGTCATCCGCGCATGGTCAGCGAGGCAGCCCGCCAGTGGTCGTTGCTCAACACCAACTCGCGCTTTCACTATGCGGCCATTGCCGAGTTCTCCGAACGCCTGCTGGAGCTGGCGCCAGACTCCATGGACCGGGTATTCCTGGTCAACAGCGGCACCGAGGCCAACGACCTGGCGATCCGCCTGGCCTGGGCCTACAGCGGTGGGCGTGACATGCTCAGCGTGCTTGAGGCCTATCACGGCTGGTCGGTGGCCACCGATGCGATTTCCACCTCCATCGCCGACAACCCCCTGGCCTTGAGCACCCGGCCTGACTGGGTGCATCCGGTGATCGCACCCAACACTTATCGGGGCGCCTATCGCGGTGAGCAGAGCGCGGGTGATTACCTGCGCGATGTCGACGCCAAGCTCGATGCCCTGGCCGGGCAAGATCGGCAACTGGCCGGTTTCATCTGCGAGCCGGTGTACGGCAATGCCGGCGGTATTTCTCTACCGCCGGGCTACCTCAAGCAGGCCTATGAAAAGGTCCGGGCTGCGGGCGGGGTGTGCATCGCCGATGAGGTGCAGGTCGGCTATGGCCGCCTGGGTGAGTACTTCTGGGGCTTCGAGGAGCAGGGCGTGGTGCCGGACATCATCACCATGGCCAAGGGCATGGGCAACGGCCATCCCCTGGGGGCGGTGATCACCCGTCGTGAGATCGCCGAGGCGCTGGAGGCCGAGGGCTACTTCTTCTCGTCGGCCGGTGGCAGCCCGGTCAGCTGCCGGATCGGCATGGCGGTGCTCGATGTCATGGGCGAGGAAGGCCTGTGGGACAACGCACGCGATGTGGGCAGGCACTTCAAGGCGCGCCTGCAGCAACTTGTCGATAAACATCCGCTGGCCGGCGCCGTGCATGGTTCGGGTTTCTACCTGGGCCTTGAACTGGTGCGCGACCGCTCGACCCTGGAGCCCGCCACCGAGGAAACCACGGCATTGTGCAACCGCCTGCGCGAGCTGGGCATCTTCATGCAGCCAACCGGTGACTACCTCAACATCCTCAAGATCAAGCCGCCGATGTGCACCACCCGCGCCAGTGTGGACTACTTCGTCGACTGCATCGACAAGGTACTTTCAGACGCGTTGTAACCCTTGAGCCAGAGCCGGTTAAGTCGATTGTTATCGGCTTAACCGGCTTTTTTGTATCTTAAATTTTCTTTTAATCGCTACCAAAGCCGATATTTATCGGATATAAATGCCTCCAGCATCACTTTCTGTCATCGGTCGTCTGGCCTATTCAGGCGGCCTGGTTACCTTTCGAGGAGGTTTTCATGAGCCGCACCGTCACCGTCGCCGCCACCCAGATGGCCTGCACCTGGGATCGCCAGGCCAACCTTGCCAACGCCGAGAAGCTGGTTCGCGAAGCGGCCGCCAAGGGCGCGCAGATCATCCTGATCCAGGAACTGTTCGAAACCCCGTATTTCTGCCAGAAGCCGAACCCGGACTACCTGCAACTGGCCACGCCGGTCGAAACCAACGCCGCCATCGAGCACTTCCAGGCCCTGGCCAAGGAGCTGCAGGTGGTGTTGCCGATCAGCTTCTTCGAGCTGGCCGGGCGTGCTCGTTTCAACAGCATCGCGATCATCGATGCCGACGGCAGCAACCTGGGCGTGTACCGCAAGACCCACATCCCGGATGGCCCTGGCTACCACGAGAAGTACTACTTCAACCCGGGCGACACCGGCTTCAAGGTCTGGCAGACCCGCTACGCGAAAATCGGCGTGGGCATCTGCTGGGACCAGTGGTTCCCGGAGTGCGCCCGCAGCATGGCACTGCTGGGTGCCGAAGTGCTGTTCTACCCGACCGCCATCGGCAGCGAGCCGCATGACAAGACCATCTCCTCGCGCGATCACTGGCAGCGTGTGCAGCAGGGCCATGCCGGCGCCAACCTGATGCCGCTGATCGCCAGCAACCGCATCGGCACCGAAGAGCAGGACGGCTACGACATCACCTTCTACGGCTCGTCGTTCATCTCCAACCAGTTCGGTGAAAAAGTCCAGGAGCTCAACGAGACCGAAGAGGGCGTGCTGGTGCATACTTTCGACCTCGACAAGCTGGAGCACACCCGCAGCGCCTGGGGCACTTTCCGTGACCGCCGTCCAAACCTGTACGGCCCGGTGAAGACCCTCGATGGCGCGCTGGAATCCTGATCATTCAATGACCTCGACGCGGGCCGCAGTGCCGGCGTCGGGCCTTGCAAAGGTTCACTCATGAAAACTCTGACCAGCACCCCGCGCGCCGACGGCTTCCATATGCCAGCCGAATGGGCGCCGCAAACCCAGGTCTGGATGGTCTGGCCCGAGCGGCCGGACAACTGGCGCCTGGGCGGCAAACCGGTACAGGCCGACCACGTGACGCTGGCCAAGGCCATCGCCCGTTTCGAGCCGGTGACCGTGGCCGTTTCGGCCGCCCAGTACGACAACGCCCGCGCGCGCCTGGATGCTCCGAACATCCGCGTGGTGGAAATCAGCAACGACGACGCCTGGGTGCGTGACACCGGCCCGACCTTCGTCATCAACGACAGCGGCGAAGTCCGTGGCGTGGATTGGGGCTTCAATTCCTGGGGTGGTTTCGAGGGCGGCCTGTACGCGCCGTGGAACCGCGACGAGCAACTGGCCAGCAAGGTGCTGGAAATGGAACGTTGCCAGCGCTACCACACCGAGGGCTTCGTGCTTGAAGGCGGCTCGATCCACGTCGACGGTGAAGGCACCCTGATCACCACCGAAGAATGCCTGCTCAACCACAACCGCAACCCGCACCTGAACCGCGAGCAGATCGAAGCGGTGCTGCGCGATCACCTGGCGGTGGACACCATCATCTGGCTGCCCGATGGCCTGTACAACGACGAGACCGACGGTCACGTCGACAACTTCTGTTGTTACGTGCGCCCGGGCGAAGTGTTACTGGCCTGGACGGATGATTCGCAAGACCCCAACTATGCACGCTGCCACGCCGCACTCGAGGTGCTGCAGAACAGCCGTGACGCCAAAGGTCGCCCGTTTATCGTGCACAAAATGCCGATTCCGGGACCGCTGTACGCCACTGAAGAAGAGTGCGCAGGCGTCGATCCGGTGGCCGGCAGCCAGGAGCGCAACCCCTCGGTTCGCCTGGCCGGTTCCTACGTCAACTTCCTGATCGTCAACGGCGGCATCATCGCACCGAGCTTCGACGACCCGGCAGATGCCGAGGCTAGAGCGATTCTGTCGCGTGTGTTCCCCGAGCATGAAGTGGTCATGATTCCGGGCCGCGAGATGCTGCTGGGCGGTGGCAACATCCACTGCCTGACCCAGCAGCAGCCGGCACCCGCCAAAGGCTGAATCCGAGCACGATGAAAGCCCGTCCCAGGACGGGCTTTTTTATTGGGGGAACGACAATCGGTGTGTGTGCTGGCACACCTCTTGTATTTGTTTTGCATTGTATTTCAAACAGATAGGGCAGCACTGTTCTGTCACAAAGTTTCAGTAGGTTAGCCGCTCACGGCCCCGGGAGTACGTGTCGAAATGAATGCAGTAAGTGAGCCGGCTTCGCCCCCATCGGCAATGAATCACGACGCGCTGCGGCGAGTGGCGCAGTGGTTGAAGAACAATGGAGCCAACCGGGTCAGGAAGACCGAACCACGACGTGCATTGCTGGCACGCTATCCAGCAGGGCTGATTACCGATGCAGAGCTTGAAGCGCTGCTGGGTGACAGTGCCAGCTGATTGGTCCGGCGAAAATACAAGAAGGGCGGCACTGCTTGCGCAGTGGCCGCCCTTTTTTCATGCCCTTGCGACCGCTTCGCGGTCGATCGCAGGCTTCGCCAGCTCCTACAGCCTTGTGGGAGCTGGCGTAGCCTGCGATGGGCGCACCATCAGAAGCTGTAGGTCCCCGTCACGACCAGGCTGCGCGGGTCGCCGAACTGGATCTGCGCGGCACTGGTGGCTGAGCTGTAGTAGGTCTTGTCGGTGATGTTGTTCAACGCCGCACGCAGGTCCCAGTCCTTGGTACGGAAGCCGGCCAGGGCGTCCCAGCGACCGTAGCCCGGCAGCACGGCGGTGTTCTGGTTGTCGGCATAGCGCTCGCCGACCAGGGTCAGGCCGGTTTCGCCGTACCAGCCCATTTCCGGTTTCCAGGTCACGAACAGGCTGCCGTTACGCTTGGCGACGTTGCTCACACGGTTGCCTTCCTGGCCGTTGTTGTCCTCCACAATAGTGGCGTCCTGCAGGCCGATGCCGCCGCGCACATACCAGTTGCCGACGATATTGCCGGTGGCGGTCAGCTCCACCCCGCGCGAGCGCTGCAGGCCGGTCAGCAGGGTGATGCCCGGGTTGTTCGGGTCGCTGGTGCGGCGGTTGTAGAGCTCCAGCTCGTAGATGGCCAGGGTGGTGCTCAGGCGGTCGTCCAGCCAGTCGCTCTTGACCCCGATCTCCTTCTGCCGGGTTTCCTCCGGGCTGGTTTCGTTGGCGTTGCCGGCGGCGCCTGGGGTAATACCGATCAAGCCACCGCCCACGGGGGAGAAGGTCTTGCTCCAGGAGGCGTAGAAGGAGTGATCCTGCCACGGCGAATAGACCACACCCAGGCGCGGGCTGGTGCTGTCGCTATCCTGCTGCTCGGAAATACCCCGCAGCTTGTTGGTGGTCTCCACTTCGAAGCTGTCGAAGCGAACGCCCGCCAGCACCTGCCATTGATCATTCAGGCGAATCTGGTCCTGGACATACAGGCCACGGCTGTCGACCACGGTGTGGTTGTTGCTGGACACCACCATGGTGCCGGTGTGCTGCAGGTCGCGGTTGGGGTTGTTCAGGTCCAGGCTCGGTACCGGACGGGCACCGGGGCCCGAGGTGGCCGCAGTGTAGAGCAGCGGGTCGCGGCGCTGGTTGCCGAACTCAAGGCCGGTCAGCAGGGTGTGCTGCAGGCCGAAGGTGTCGAAGTGGCCTTCCAGTTCGAGATTGTTGAACAGGTTGCGGGTGTTGAGGTCCTGCTGCCAGCGCTGGCGGGTCACCTGGTTGGTGGTGGCGTTGTAGCCGGTCTGGTAGGTGTTGTCGAAGTCGCTATTGAGCTTGAACAGGCCCAGGGTGTGGCGTACCTGCCAGTTGTCGCTGAGCTGGTAGTTCAGGCGCGAGCGCAGCGACTGCGCCTTGTCGTCGATGAAGTCGCGCTGGGTGTCGCCGTAGGTGGTGTCGCGACCGACGTCGGCCGGGCGGCCGTTGACGCTGGGAATGCCACGGTCGGGGGTGCGGTTGTAACGGCTGTATTCGTATTGCACCAGCCAGTTCAGGTCCGGGGTCAGCTGCCAGCTCATGGACGGCGCGAACAGCTGGCGGCTGCCGTCGATGCCGTCGCGGAAGCTGTTGTTGTCCTGGTTGCCCATGTTCAGGCGCAGGCTGATGGTGTCGCTCGGATCGGCGCTCAGGTCGGCATACAGGCTGCGCAGGTCTTCGCTGCCGCCCTGGGCTTCGATGCTCGAGCGCCGGCCAGCTTCGGGCAGCTTGCTGACGCGGTTGACGATGCCGCCCTGGCTGCCACGGCCGTACAGCACTGCGGCCGGGCCCTTGAGTACCTCGATCCGCTCGATGTTGTGCAGGTCGCGCACGTACTGGCTGTCGTCGCGGATGCCGTCCAGGTAGAAGTCGTTGCTGGCGTCGAAGCCGCGGATGCGCACGCTGTCGAAGCGGGTATCGGCACCGCTGCTGACGTTGGGAATACCGCTCAATGCCTTGCCCAGGTCATTGGTGCCGTACTCCAGCACATTACTGGTCTTCACCGAGTCGATGGCCTGGGGCACATAGCGCGCCGGGGTCGAGGTGCGGGTGGCGGTGGTGACCTCCTGGACCCGTGGATCATCCCGATCGCGTTCGCTTTCGGCGGTCACCGAAAGCTCGGGCAGGGTGGTACTGGCGGCGAAGGCCAGGCCGGAACTGAGGAACAGGGAGACACCCAGCGACAAGGGTGACAGGCGGCAAGGGGCAGGCATGAAAGACATCCGCGAGGGTTTTAGTGTTTGGAAGGTAGAAAAATTGGGCGCGAATGATAATGCTTGCTATTTACTTGTGTTAATTGTTTCTCGTTTGCTCTTGCGCGTATTTGTTTCTAAATATTTCAAGGTGTTAAAGTGCTGAAAGAAAATCGGTTTTTGCGTCTTTTCACGATTTTTTGACACATTGATCCGCACGCGGATAGGATTCGATCAACGCCTGTAGGCCCATCGGCCAAGAGTCCAGAATAAAAAGGCCCGCTGCGAGAACTCGCATGCGGGCCTTTTCATTTCAGACCCGTGAGCGTCAACCCACGCAGGGGGCGTGGTTTCTGGCGTCGGCTGCAGAGCGTCTTTGACTAAGCAATAAGGAAAATAAAATGTTGAAAACCAGGATCAGCCTGATCGCGCTGGGGCTTATGGCGGCGACTCAGGCCATGGCCAATGACCAGGCCGCAGCCAAAGGCTTTGTAGAAGACAGCAGCGCCAGCCTGTTGCTGCGCAACGGATTCATCAACCGTGACAAAAAGCACGGTACCCAAGACCAGAGCGAGTGGGGCCAGGCCTTCATCGGCAAGTTCTCCTCCGGCTACACCCAGGGCACCGTCGGTGTCGGCGTGGACGCCTTCGGTCTGTACGCCGTGCGTCTGGACGGTGGTAAAGGTCGCAACGGCGGCGGCGGTATCGACTTCTTCAAACCGGGTGATGGTGACTCGCCAACCAACCCGCAGAACTCCCCGCACAACCTCGCCCGTGGTGGCGCGGCCGTGAAATTCCGCATCTCCAACACCGTGCTCAAGTACGGTGACCAGATGCCGGAACTGCCGGTACTGCAGTACGACGACGGTCGCCTGCTGCCGGAAAGCTACACCGGTACCCTGCTGACCTCGCGTGAAATCTCCGGCCTGGAACTGAACGCCGGTCGTTTCACCCAGGAAGCCCGCAAGAGTGCCGAAGGCCGTGACAGCGGTGGCCTGAAGTCGATCAACGTGTTCGGCGGCAGCTACAAGTTCACCGAAAACCTGTCGGCCTCCCTGTACACCTCCGACGTCGAAGACGTGCTGAAGAAGCACTACCTGGGCGTGAACTACGTTCACCCGTTCACCGACGACCAGTCGCTGACCCTGGACTTCAACGGCTACAAGTCGGACATCGACAAGAAGTACGTTTCCGCCGCAGGCCTGACCGGTGACTCCAACACCATCTGGAGCCTGGCCGCCACCTACGCCTTCGGTCCGCACTCTATCACCCTCGCGCACCAGCGCAGCACCGGTGACACCGGCTACCAGTACGGCTTCTACCAGAACGCCGGCGGCGTGGGTGACGGTGGTTCGACCATCTACCTGGCCAACTCCTACTGGTCCGACTTCAACGCCGAAGACGAGCGTTCCTGGCAGCTGGCCTACGGCCTGGACTTCGGCGCCTTCGGCGTGCCGGGCCTGACCTACAAAGTGGCCTACGTGCGTGGTGACAACATCAACACCCACGGCTTCGGCGAAGGTACCGAGCGCGAAATCTTCAACCAGTTCAAGTACGTGGTTCAGGAAGGCCCTGCCAAGGACCTGTCCGTCAAACTGCGTGGCTCGTTCCTGCGTACCTCCGAGAGCGTTCGCCTGAACGGCTACAACGACGACGGCAACGAAGTCCGCGTATTCGTCGAGTACCCGATCAGCATCTTCTGATTGCGGCTCGCGTCCCGAACAACCCCGGCCTAGGCCGGGGTTGTTTCTTTTCGGCGTATGGCCGGCTTGCTCGCCACCCCCTCGCCCGTCTCCGGTTCGAAGCTGTCGCTGCGGGCCATCCGCCACATCCGTGCATAGAACTCACTGTCGATCGAGCCGCTGAGCAACTCACCGGGCTTGAGGAACACGTGCAGCTGGGAAAACAGGCGAATCTCGCTGGCGTTGATGCGCCGCACCAGGTGCTTGGGCTTGAGCTGCGAGGGGTGGTCGAGCCCGGCAGCGGCGAGCATCTCGGCCAGGGCGTGCAGGGTGTTGCGGTGCAAGCTGTAGACCCGCTCGGCCTTGTCCGGCACCACCAGCGCCCGCTGGCGCAGCGGGTCCTGGGTGGCCACGCCGGTCGGGCACTGGTTGGTGTGGCAGCTTTGCGACTGGATGCAGCCAATGGCGAACATGAAGCCACGTGCCGAGTTGACCCAGTCCGCACCGATGGCCAGCACGCTGGCAATGTCGAAGGCACTGACAATCTTGCCGGCGGCGCCAATGCGCACCTTGTCGCGCAGGTTCAGGCCGACCAGGGTGTTGTGCACGAACATCAGGCCTTCGCGCATCGGCACGCCGATGTTGTCGCTGAACTCCCGTGGGGCGGCGCCGGTGCCGCCTTCCTTGCCGTCGACGACGATGAAGTCCGGCACGATGCCGGTCGCCAGCATGGCCTTGGCGATGCCCATGAACTCCCAGGGATGACCCAGGCAGAACTTGAAACCCACGGGTTTTGCGCCGGACAACTCACGCAACTGTGCAATGAACTGCAGCAACTCCACCGGGGTGCGGAAGGCGCTGTGGGCGGCGGGTGATATGCAGTCTTCGCCCATCATCACCCCGCGGGTGGCGGCGATTTCGGCACTGACCTTGTGCGCGGGCAGTATGCCGCCATGCCCGGGCTTGGCACCCTGGCTCAGCTTGATTTCGATCATCTTCACCTGCGGATCGCGGGCCTGCTCGGCGAAGCGTTCGGGGTCGAAGCGGCCCTCGGCGGTGCGGCAGCCAAAGTAGCCACTGCCGATTTCCCAGATCAGGTCGCCACCGTGTTCGCGGTGATAGGGGCTGATACTGCCTTCCCCGGTGTCATGGGCGAAGCGTCCGCGCCTGGCGCCCTGGTTCAGCGCGGCGATGGCATTGGCGCTCAGGGCGCCGAAACTCATTGCCGAGATATTGAAGATCGACGCCGAGTAGGGCTGGCGGCACTGCGGGCCGCCGATGGCGATGCGAAACGACGCAGGGTCGGGGGTATCGCTGGGCAGCATCGAATGGCTGATGAACTCGAAGCCCGGGCGATAGACATCGTTAAGGGTGCCGAAGGCCTTCTCGGCGCTTTCATTCTTGGCCCGGGCGTATACCAGCGAACGCTGGGCGCGGGAGAAGGGCAGCTTGTCGTCATCGCCTTCGAGCAGGTACTGGCGGATTTCCGGGCGGATGGTTTCGATCAGGTAACGGATATTGCCCAGGATCGGGTAGTTGCGCCGCACCGAGTGATGGGTCTGGCGCAGATCGTTCAGGCCCACCAGGCTGAGCAGGGTGCAGATCAGGGTCAGGGGCCAGAGCCAGGTGTGGGTTGCGAGAAAGAACGGGCTGATGCAGGCGAAAAGCAGGCAGCCGACCAGGCAGGCGTAGCGGCTGGGTAGCGAGGCTTTCATGGATCTTCCGCTGATGTGAGAGATCCTTCCTAGGATAGGGGAAGCGCCTGGGTGGAAAACCCGTGATTTCGGTAAAACACTTTTATGGACGGCGTGCTTGACCCGGCGGGCGCCTGCGCAGGCAAAGTGCAGCGGCGATAGTTCGCTGCGGCCTTAACCCAACTCCGGCAGTTGTATAACCGCCGCCTGCGTTTGCCGTGCTACAACGCGGCTTCCGTCTTTTTCGAGTGCCGCCGCGTGAACTCCACAACCCGCATGCCAGTGGCCGGGCAGGGCTTTGGCCTGCTCTGCCTGGCCAGTTACCTGTTGTCGTTGTCCTACGGTTCGACCTTCCTGCTGTCATTGCTGGTCGGCACCCGTGGCGGCAATGAACAGGATGCGGGGCGGATCATTTGCGTGGCGATGCTCAGCACGGTGGTCGCCGTGCTTGGCAGTGGTCACCTGGCCGATCGCCTGGGCTCGGCACGGGCCATCGCGCTTTCGGCGGCTTGCCTGGTGGCTGCCTGCCTGGGCTTTGCCTTGATCCCCGGCACGGGAGGCGGCTTGATGCTTTGCGGCCTGGTGCTGGGCCTGGGTTGGGGGGCTTTCTACACCCTGGGGCCGATCCTGGTGGCCGAGCGGGTCGAGCTTCAGCGACGCACCCACTGCTTCGCCCTGCTGTCGGGCAGCATGATGAGCGGCATCGGTTCGGCGCCGCTGGTGGGCAAGCTTGCCAGCCTGTTCGACTTGCCGGTGCAGGTGGCCTTCCACGCCGCTGCGCTGGCGGCGCTCCTCGGGCTGCTGATCTTCAACCACCTGGCCCGCCAGCCGCAGCCGTCTTCCAGCCGTGTCGGCATCAGTCGCAGCGCCAGTGCCCGGGTGCTGGGCTCACCGGCGCGCTGGCCGATCCTCATGGTCGGCCTGGGCGGCGCAATATTCGGTGGCCTGGGGAGTTTCCAGACCTCCTATGCCGCGGCGCGTGGCCTGGACTATTCGCTGTTCTTCATCGGCTTCATGAGCGCGGCGATCAGCTGTCGCCTGCTGGTCGCCGGTTGGGTGGTCAAACGCGATGCCTACCGCGCCTCCTGCCTGCTCACCGGGTTTATCGTCCTGGCGGTGCTGGGGTTCGGCTGGTGGGTGCAGGACAACCTCGGCTACCTGCTGGCGGCCGCCTTGCTGGGTGTCGGCTATGGCCTGAACTACTCGGTGATCAACGGCCTGGCGGCCAACCAGGCGGCTGCCGGATACACGCCGCAAGCCTTGCTGCTGTTCAGCCTGGCGTATTTTCTCGGTGTGTTCGGCTTTCCCTGGCTGGCAGGGCAACTGATTGTCAGCGGCGGCACCGATGCCATGCTGGTGGCCTTGCTGATCGTGGCCGTGCTGAATTGGTTGATCAGCTGCGCTCGCTTGTTCGGGCGCTGGCGCTCGACCCTTGGCGCGAGTGGCGATGATATGTCGCCATTTATTGATCCTGATTAAATTTTGTTCAATTCGCTCGCCGTAGACTGCAGCCTCCTCACCCTAAGCAGGGGACAAGGCATGACCATCATTGTCACCGGCGCAGCCGGCTTTATCGGCAGCAACCTGGTCCAGGCCCTCAACCAGCGCGGCGAAACCGAGATCATCGCCGTCGACGACTTGAGCGATGGCGACAAGTTTCGCAACCTTGCCGACAGCGAGATCGCCGACTACCTGGACAAAGGCGACTTCCTCGAACGCTTTGCCCGCGGCCAGTTCGGCAAGGTCCGCGCCGTACTGCACCAGGGCGCCTGCTCCAGCACCGTCGAAGGTGACGGGCGTTTCATGATGGACAACAACTACCGCTTCAGCCGCGACCTGCTCGATGCCGCCCAGAGCCTGCAGGTGCCGATGCTGTATGCCTCGTCGGCAGCGGTGTATGGCGCCGGCAGGGACTTTCGCGAACAGCGCGAAAGCGAGCGGCCATTGAACGTCTATGGCTACTCAAAATTCCTCTTCGACCAGCGCGTGCGCCGGCAACTGCCGACGGCGCGCAGCCAGATCGTAGGCCTGCGCTACTTCAACGTCTACGGCCCCCACGAACAGCACAAGGGCGCCATGGCCTCGGTGGCCCTGCACTGCATCAACCAGTACCAGGCCCACGGCAAGGTCAGCCTGTTCGGCAGTTATGGTGACTACCCCGCGGGTGGGCACCTGCGCGACTTCGTGGCGGTGGAGGATGTGGTCAGGGTCAACCTGTTCTTTCTCGATCGTCCGCACCTGAGCGGTATCTTCAATGTCGGCAGCGGTCGCGCCCAGCCGTTCAACGACGTGGCCCTGGCGGTGATCAACTGCCTGCGTGAGCGCGAAGACCAGCCGCCGCTGTCGCTGGAGATGGCGTTGCTTGAGGGGATTCTGGAATACAGCGAGTTTCCGGATCACTTGCGGGGCAAATACCAGTGCTACACCTGTGCGGATCTGGAGGCGTTGCGGGAGGTGGGCTATCGCGAGGCGATGTTGACGGTGGAGCAGGGGGTGGCGCGGTATTGCGAGTGGTCTCAGAGAGCGATGATGTGAGCAGCATGCCTGCTTGCCTACGGTCCTGATGAACGTTAGGCTTCTGCGGTCGCTGCTAATCAGCGATCGGGTTTGGTCGCCCGCTTGAACAGAAGACGTTACAGCGTCCAATTACGAATACTGACGATTTGATCGTCGGTAACTTCGTTTTATGGCAGCTGTGCGTGGGAGGCTTCGTGCCTGCCAGGTTTGTCTTTTGTCCTGGTCGACCAACCTGCGTACAGCTGCCACCCAACTTGCTTGGTCGCAGGCGGTGACGGCTCCATCAAAAGAGACGATCGCAATGACAAAAAAGATAGTTCCCGATCCCCCGCAATCCCTCCTAGGCAAGACTGCCGCAACCCCTTTCGGCTCCTGTGGCGCCGGACACCCACCTCTGTTCGCCGTACGTGACGGTATCGAAGCCGAAGATGCCCTGGTCCATGCTTCGCTGTTACTGCAAGGCATCTACGATACGGCCCAGCAGGCGTGCGAGCACATCGACGGCTTGCCCAAGAAAGGCTTGCTCTGGTCTACCCTGCATTCCGCCGAAATGGCCAAGGGCCTGGTAGATGCCGTGCTGGATGGCCTGGAAAACGAAGCCTTGAACCGCAAAGCCTGACACAACCGGGGGTAGGAGCGGGCTTGCCCCGCGATGCGATGTGACTGACAGCACGCAATCGCGGGGCAAGCCCGCCCCTACAGAAACAGGTGATTTCTGGGTATTCCGGGCTGGGCGCTCCGTCGGCCTGTCAGCAGGTCTGCTTGCTCATTGAGCCACTTTGGGTCACTGTAAAGACTATTGTCATTACACGAGGCCGATGCCATGGCGTCTATCAATGTTCGTATCGACGACGAGCTTAAAGCACGCGCCTACCGCGAGCTTGAAAAGCTTGGTGTCACCCCTTCTGAGCTGATGCGCCAAGCCTTGCAGTATGTGGCAGAGCGTGGGCAGCTTCCCTTCAAACCGGTCTTGATGACTGAAGAGGATGAAGCGCTTTTCGCAAAGGTTCGAGAACGACTTGCCGCACCCCAGAGGGTGAAGGTTTCGCTGGATGATCTATAGCCTTGAATTCGATGCGCGAGCGCTGAAGGAATGGCACAAGCTCGGCGACACGGTTCGCCAGCAGCTTAAGAAAAAGCTCGCTGCGGTTTTGCTGAATCCACGAATAGAGGCCAATCGGCTTCATGGCTTACCCGATTGCTACAAGATCAAGCTGAGTAGCAGTGGGTATCGGCTGGTTTACCAGGTGATAGACCAGGAGGTGGTGGTGTTTGTGGTTGCGGTGGATAAGCGTGAGCGGGAGCAGGTCTACCGTAAGGCGGCTGAGCGACTAGGGGACTGAGCTTGTTGGCCCAGAGGCAAATCCTGACGCGCAAACAAAAAAGGCCCACCTTGCGGTGAGCCTCTTTCTACTGCGTATGGTGCCGGCACCAGGAATCGAACCCGGGACCTACTGATTACTTTTCAGAGACGGAAGAAAATACATATTGATATGTAGCTGCCGAAATCCCCCATCTCCATGCGAGCCATTGCGGTCAGCCATTTCTGGTTGAGCCGCAGTCTCGCATTTCTTGCGTGTGCGTAACTCGTTTCCATGGCTAGTCAACAAGGTGATTTGTGCGCGGCCAGTCGCTCATCAGATTGCCCTCGTGCGTGTACTGCTCTCAAAAGTCTTGAGCGTCATTGCTGATTGATTCAGAAATCTGAGTGAGTAAGGCCCAGAATCTTCAACCGCGTGCCAAGGCGGGTTTGTTGAAATAGGCCTCAGGACGAGGAGGTGAACCATTGAGACTCATCCTAGGCATCTAGATAGAAATCCTGAAGAAACGGTATATCAGTCCTACGAGAGCGCTTGATGACATGACGCCCACAGAAATGCTTATAGATTGGAATGCTACCCCTTGAAGCTCCCCCAGATGAAATCGGAGATTCAGCTCGCGCGCGTACTGCTCCGAAAAGTCTACAAAAAAGTATTGGAACGCTAGAAAATCAGCTGGTAAGTCCATGTGCAGAGTCCGCTGCCGTATTGGCTGGAGCGTCCATTTATTTTTACCCTAACGCCGCTGTTCTGGACGTTTCGGTTCCGCCAATCTCGGATCATTTTGAGTCTCGGTACTTTCGGAAAGCTGACTGAAAAGCACATCTATACCATAAGGCCAAGTGACCGCTTCTTCGGTTAGGATGGCCCAAAGTAAATCAAGAAGCGCCTTTGGATGTCGTCTTGCAATGTTACTACCGGGCTCGGCGGTCAAAAACGAGCCAATTCGTAATGATGCGCTATGTGCTGGAACGAGTCTTGGAAGGATTGCCTCCACGATATCTGGAAACCGGTCGGGTATAGTAAGCGCGAAATCAGCAAGACGCGCGGACGACTGATGTCGTGCGGACGTCACGTTGACGAGGCCATACCTGGGTTAGAAATGGAACTACGCGATCACCTCATTCGCTTTCAGGCTCAAGAGTCCAGCGTTCGAGATACCAGAGAACCTGCGTACGCAATTCCTCGCCAGCATGTATCAGGATCTCACGCATTTCTACGTTAGTGATTAAGCGCTCGGAATCTAGTGCGTCCTGATCATCGCCCCAACCGGCTAACAGCAGCGCTGCTAGAGCATTTGCATGGTTCCGGCTGTTACCTGATTGGCGCGCAAGAGCAGTGAATCCAGGTTCCAGCATCAGATAAAGGGAGCGCTGTGGTTGTTGAGCACGCCATAAGTACCCATGCCCAGATGCCATGCTGTCATCTTTCTCTCCGCCTGAGAGTGATAAAATCTGAGCCTCAGTCCAATTAGGATAAGTCTGGAACAGCCAATTGAGATGGGGAGAGATCATCACTACGGTGTGTGGCCGATAATCACCAGGCAGATTCAAAAGCTGCTTGAGTCAACGTTTCCAACTATCCGAGAGGCCTGCGCACGGCATGAATGTAATCTTCGCAGGATCTTTAAATAGCGCTTCAACCATGTGCCCAACAGGACCATTTAAGCCCTCGTCTACCCATGCCCTGTCAGATCGTGGGTACCGTTTCACCTCCGGAGCAGTCATCAGTGCTACGACAGTAGCATCCCAAACCAAGTCGAAAATAACTGGAAGTTCCGAGAGTAGTCGCGCCGCATGCTTCCTTAATCATGCCGAGCATTCAAAGCGCTTAGCTGAGATTTTGAATGGTTTGCGGTGGATCGGGCAGTGGGGAATGTGCGGATTCAGGGGGCGCGGTTGATACAACCTTGTTGTTGAGGGTGTGCCAATGGGCAACCCACCATTTTTACGATGAGGCGAAACTCAGGTATCAACCCTGTCTAATGAAAAGAATTAGATGACCGGCCAGATAAGCCAGTAATAATTTCCATCTTTAGACGGCCAACAACCAAACTAAAAACCTAAATCTAACTATTTTATTTTATCGTAGTGTTCCAGACACTGAACAATTCGATCAAGAAGAATTTTGAAGCCAGAAAAGTCTATACTACTTTTTTTCGCCAAAACTACCTTTTTGGCGAAAATCTCCTTACCATAATGAGTGTCTGTGTCAATCTTGTTAGCTGGTTTGAATTTCTTTCCACCGACCTGTTCATCGAGTGTTGCACGAGTGAAAAGATCTTCGATCGCCGAGTCGGTGCCTGCAGCATTACGTGGAGTAACTACAATATAAAGATTTCTAACAACATGTATAAAATCTGCTGTCCGATATCCTTCCTTACCGGATGCGCTACCGAATGCCTCCGCTTTTTTCTTAATCAACAAACTATTTATGTCATTAAAGCCGGTATCATTATCCAAAACAATAATAACTGGATGCTGTGGCTTAGGTGCCTTATAAAAGCGACATTGTGCATCGAAGCTTTCAATGAATGACTTCAGATACGAAGACCCACCATACAGCTGAAGCAAGAATCTTGTACGCTCAGTGTAATTATAGAAAGAAACCAGCAACTGATAAGCGGCAGTAACTGTTTTTGGCTTGGCTAATTTTGGATAATTAGACACAAGCATATTAATCGCGGATTTCAGATAAATATTATCTGTTTTACCCTCGCAGAGAATAGTCGGCTTTTCATTTGCATAAAACGCACGATAATACAAAAACCTGCTAAAAGTAGTTTCTCTACCGCTAAGTAGCTCGCGCGTATTTATCGCATGTTTGGACAGCGCGTACTCAGGATTTAGCGCAGGCTTTTGACGAAGACGATTATAATAATCGACCTGATCAATAAAATTTAACCTACCTTCCAATTCATTGATATTACCGACTACTTCCTCATCGTTAATTTTCGTAACAAAGCTACCGCTTTTAAACAGCAAGTGACATTGAGATCTAACTGTACGCCAATACTCGCACTTGACATTCGGCTTCTTGTTTGCAACAAGCCCAGTTACGTCTTGACGAGAGGAATTGTACTGAATACGAGTTTTTTTCGAATTCAGACTAAAACCTGCCTTCGTGATCTCGTGCGTCAATTGGCTTCCGGCAGTATAACTTCCGCTTTCCTCACTCATAATCTGAGGGGGGAAAATTTTCTCGCGTGTCGAAAATGTAATGTCATCGGCATATCTAGAGTATGTACAAGAATGCTCGAATGCTAACTTTGCGAGACTAATATCTAAAGAATGAGTAATCAAATTAGTTATTACGGGTGAGCTAGGACTCCCCTGAGGGAGTTTATTATCATAACAAGCAATCTGGGCGATTACAGTTGCGACATTTGGATCAAGCTGGAAATGCCTATTTGATATGAAAAAACCTCTAACACGCCCAAAATTAAAACTGTCAAAAAAGTTTTGCAGATCCACATTAAGAACGTTTTTCTTATGCAGGTGCATCATTGCATTGGTAATAATTGATCGATTTCGGACAAAGCCGTGCGAAAGCGTAGGCGTAAAAACATATTCTAAAGGCTTTTTTTTCTTGCTATCCAGCAGCTTTTCTTTCTTGCCTTTAACAAAGCGATCTAGGTGTGGTTTTCCGGGCTTTGATTTATTTATGTCGTCGATACAATCCAGAAGGAGATCCGACAAGGAAGACTGTATTACCTTCAGTCGATCCGATGGTGAGTGAATAGTACGATCACCACCACTTTTTTTAGGGATTTTGAAGGAAACATATTGCGTAGGAGGTTTCAGCACATATAAGACATATGTGAGCTCAGATGCCCTTACGCCTAAAAGTCGAGCAAGTTCAGGCTTTGTCCGTACAGCTCGAAGAGCGTCGATTTTTCTCATATTGGGTACTGAGCTGAGTAAAAAGGGTGGCTTATGGGCACTCCTTCGCAAACTTGGAGGGACTCTTAAGCAGAGAGGAGCCTCATAGGAGCAGTCTTTCGGACATTGTTACCACTGATCGCGATCCGCGATCCAAAATCTGCCCATAAGCCAAGCGCAAAGCTATCGTATTGCCATCACTTTCGCAACCACCAAACAAGGCTCAGGGTTAGGATGTTCGTGAGCCGATCAAAAAGCACAAAAGCACTTTTCACCCTCCCGCAGACGGGGCTGAAGGATTATTTTTTGCAAGCGCGGACTCGCATTGAAGCTCTCTGGAGTCGATCGTCATTTTAGAGTTCCTTTCCTACCGGCTAAGCGCTTCGAGATGTACTGCAAGCCTTCGGTTTCCGCAATGTGTTTCCTCTGTTGAGAGGAAAGCTTAGCGGCTCGGGCCATTGTGCAGATCGGCGAATCGCTCCTGCTATTTCGTTCGCGCACGTACCTGTTAAGAAGCTCCGAGTACTGAAGTTACTTTCGATTGGCGTTCATGAGGAATTTGTCGGCGGCGCGCTCCAAAGCTCTTTTGTAAGCTCCGACGATTGCTTCTCTGTCTGGGCCGACGATTTCTCGTAGCGAGGCCGACAGATTGCTAAGCGCGAAAGATTGATTTGGGTGAAGCGGTGGAGGCGCACGGGGATCGCAGCTTTGTATAGCAGGCCTGATAGGGCCAGCTTACATGACCTCGACGAGAAAATAGTCAGTCGAAATCACCGACGATTTATCTGAAACGTAACCCCGACGTAACCCCGAGGTAGAAATGAAAAAAGGCCCGCATCGCTGCGAGCCTTATTCAATATGGTGCCGGCACCAGGAATCGAACCCGGGACCTACTGATTACAAGTCAGTTGCTCTACCATCTGAGCTATACCGGCACAGGGGCGTCATTATAGCGATCGGTTTGCGTCTGTAAACCACTTCTGCAAGATTCGTTGCGATGCCCGTTTTCAACCACTATCGCTGGGGGTTTTCCTACCAGCCGCGGTGCAATGTCGTGGCACTGGGTTCGGTTTTGGTCGGGTCGAACAGCAGTGGCTTGTGGTCGTGGCATCCGCGCTTGTTGCAGTGGGTGTAAGGCTGGGCCGGCAAGCCCTGGTCGTCCAGGATTTGCATCTGTGGCATGTCCCAAGCGGTTGCGGGCGCAGGGTTTGCGCCGCTGCAGCCGGCCAGGGTCAAGAGCACGGCGAGCAGGGCGATAGGGTGAAAGGTGTTCACGGTGAGGTCCGAGCTCCGAAGGTTTCAGTCTTTGTTCAGTACGCGGGTGATGGTGCCGCCGCAGGCCTGGTAGCAGCTGTCGTAGTCGTTGCCGCAGGCATAGCTTGCGCCGCTGTTGAACGGGTAGCTGGGGTAGTAGCAGCTGTTGCGCGCGTCTTTCTTGCTCTTGCCGGCCTGGCAGTGCTGGTAGCTTCTGAGGTTGGCCTGGTACAGGGCCTGGTCGCTGTTTTCCTGCAGGCGGGCCATCTGTTTGCAGTGGTTGCGTTCGGTGGCGCAGCTGTTGATGCAGTTCATGCCCATCATGCTGGGCGGCGGGGAGTATCTATAGCTGTAGCTGGGGCCGCAGCCGCCGAGCAGGGCGACAGCCAGCAGCAGCGCGGTGCGCCACGTGTGTGAAGTGCTCACGAGTTGCCAGTTCCTTGATCATTCTTCGCTGAACTCCAGCAGGTCGCCTGGCTGGCAGTTCAATGCGCGACAGAGCTTGTCCAGGGTCTCGATCTTGAAACCCTTGATCTTGCCGTTTTTCAGCAACGACAGGTTCGCTTCCGTAATCCCGATAATTTCGGCCAGATCCTTGGAGCGGATCTTGTTCTTGGCCATGACCACGTCGAGGCGGATGATTATCGGCATAGGGGGAAGCTAGACATAACAGTTGTGTTCATCGCTGATGGTTTTGGCGTCACGCATGAGGAGTGAAAAGGCGCAGAGCAATATCCCTTTCATGATCTCGTAAACCGCCACGGATGATACACCGATCGATACGCTGAAGCTTCTTTCCCCGGCCGGCAGGTCGATGGCGAAGGCCAGGCCCTGGAGCGTGCCGATCAAGGGCCAGAGCATCGGTGTGCAGAGGCACAGCAGGCCCACCCACCACAGCAGCCGGATGTTCGGGGCGGTCCAGGTCTGGCCTCGGGACAGGCGCATGAAGAACAAGCCGGTGAACAACAGCGCCAGTGCCGACAGGCTGCTGGGAATCAGTTCCAGGGCCAGTACCAGGCCAAGTGCCAGGGTGGAGGGTTGATAGTCCGGTGCCAGCAGCAGCGGCATCTGTTCGCCGTAGCTTTGCAGGTAGGCGCTTTGTACCTGGGCCTTGTCGAACATCCATAGCAGCAGGTTGCCGCCGAATTCGACCACTGCGGTCGTCCAGGCCAGGAGTGCGGCGAAAGCGCCGATCAGGCGAAGACGCGAACGCGCGTAGGCCACTGTTTTGCTGTCCATTGATTGCCTCCGTTCAGGGTTGAGCGGCGGGCATTATTTTCTAGAAATTATCGTAATACAATAATTAATTGTTGTATTTGTATGGGTGCGGCGATTTGACTCGATTGGGGATGGGGTGTCGCAGGGGGGGCTTTCGCGGGGCAAGCCCGCTCCTACAGCTGGGGGAATTCGGGCGGGTAATATAATTTACGAAGCTTTCAGCAGCCTTTAAGGGCTTTTAACTGAATACGGGCTTAAAAGCGCGAAATTTAATTAGTAATTTTCTATCGTTTTGACTTTTGCGATGCCTTGAGTTAATTTATTGTTCATTATGTTGAACAGTAAAGCGTTTCCGCTCTTCACCTCCCGCCTGGTTTCCCGTGAACGTCACTGGACCGGCGATCTTTAGCGCCTCCCCCGACAAACAGCTTTTTTCTCTCTTTTTGTCTGTAGCCGTCGCCGTTCGCGCGTACGGTCTGTGTCGCCCGTGGGAGGGCATCATGCGTTCCTGGATCTATTTGTTTATCGCCATCATCGCTGAGGTGATCGGCACGGCGTCGATGAAATTCGCCGCCAGTCATTACCCGATTCTTGGTCATGCGCTGATGTACGCCATGATCGGTCTGTCGTACTTCTTCCTGGCCCTGGCGGTAAAACGGGTGCCGGTGGGTGTTGCCTACGCCTTGTGGGAAGGGATCGGTATCGTGCTCATCACTCTGGTCAGCGTCACCTGGCTGGGCGAAAGCCTGGGCCTGCTCAAGGCCGTGGGCCTGGGGGTGATGATCGCCGGTATCCTGCTGGTCAAGGCCGGTACCCGCGCCGCACCTGCAGAGCGTAACGGGGAGGCCTTGCCATGCTGAGCATGAACTGGATTCCCTTCGCCTGGCTGGGGCTGGCGATCGTGCTGGAAGTGGTCGCCAACCTGTTGCTCAAGTATTCCGATGGCTTTCGCCGTCGTGGCCTGGGTATCGCCTCGATTCTCTGTGTGCTGGCGGCCTTTACCGCGCTGGCCCAGGCCGTTCGTGATATCGAACTGTCGCTGGCGTATGCCATCTGGGGTGGCTTCGGCATCATGGCGACCGTGGCCATGGGCTGGGCCCTGTTCGGCCAGCGCCTGGCCGGTCGCGGCTGGTTGGGCCTGGTGTTGTTGCTGGCAGGTATGAGCCTGCTGAAACTGGCCTGATTTTGCGGCTTAGAGCCATTTGCTAAATGGCTTATGCACAAGGCGCGTGCCAGACCGGTTGGACGTTCATCCGGCCAGTACGCGCCGTTGGTCTTTGCGCAAATGGCTGTTTTTGCTGGTTATCAGCGGTTGGGTAAAAAACAATCAATCGCAGAAAGCGCTTGGATCCAAGGTTTTCACGGTTTTTTTCAAAGGGTTTCCCACAGACTTATCCACAGGCTGCGCACAGCGCCAGGTCACTACTGGCGTTCGGCCAGAAGCATCAGGTTGCGCGGCGTCAGGGGCTGCTCGCAAAACACCCCGAGCTGTACCTGGTAACCCTGCTCCTGCAGGTACAGGGCGCGATCGAGCACCAGCCACAGTTCCAGCGGGCGGCGGAACAGGTTGCGCAGCAGCTCCAGGTTGCGGACTTCAGCCAGGCGCTGCCAGCCCGCCGCCTGGAGCGCATTCCAGTCAAGTTGTCGGTCGATCTGCAGACCCTTGAGGGAGGCCAGTTCACGGCAGTAGTCGGCGAAGGGCTTGTGCAGCCAGCTGACCGGCAACGACGGCGTCGGCAGGTATTCATCCGTATTGCGCAGCTGACGTTGCAGCAGGTCGAAGCCCAGGCGCCGGGCCATCGACTCGTCGCGCTGGCGGCGCACCCGTGCGCCCGCGGTAACGGTTTCGCTCAGCGGCAGGCCCAGGTCATCGATGGACAGTTCCAGTGCCGATGCGCTGGCGGCGGTGGACAGCGGCTGGTACTGCGACGCCCGGGTGCGGTTGTAGCAGCAGGGGGCGATCGCCAGTTGCCGGCAGCCATGGCGGCTGGCCAGTTGCATCAGGCGCACATGCAGGTCACCACAGGCGTGCAGGGCGACGGTGGTGTGGGTGTTGTCCAGGTGGCGGCCGGCGTCATCGGCCAGCACGTCCTGCAGCAGGTGTTCGGCGTGCAGGCCATGATGCTGGCTCAGTTGTTGGCCCGCCTCGACCAGTGCCGGGTCATATTCCAGGCAGGTCAGTCGCTGCCTGTCACCTTGCAGCAGGCGGCGGCCGAGATGGCCTTTGCCTGAGCACCAGTCGAGCCAGTGTTGTGCTGGGCGAACAAAGTTCAGGTGGCTGGCGAAGGCTTCGATCTGCTGCCACTTGCGTCCCGGCACGTCGACGTTCAGGCGACGGCTCGCTGCTGGCAGAGCGATTGTGGGTAACTCACCGATTTCGCCAAGCGCCCTGGCGCTGCTGGCCAGTTGTGGAAACGGTGCAGGGGCGGCGAGCTGGTCGGGGTGGTTGTGCGCCGCTTCGGCTTCGTCCAGCGAACGCTTGCGCAGCCAGCTGGCCAGGGCCGGATGCTCGGTTTCCCAGGGCAGTTGCAGCTCGGTGAAGGGGCGCGGCCGCCACAATGCCTGGTGCGCGCACAGGAAACTGTCCAGGGCCTGGAAGCGGCTGAGCAGTTGGGCATTTTCGAGTGGGCGGGGAGTATTCATGGTCGGTCATGAAAACGGGGCTGTGATCAGCCCCGTTATACAGGTTTAGCGACCCTGGCAGGCGTCGACGCGCAGCCAGCGTTCAAGTTGCTTGAACGCCTGCACCAGCAGGAACGAGATCAGCAGGTAGAACAGGCCGGCGGCGAAGAAGATCTCCACCGGCAGGTAGGTACGGGCGATGATGGTCCGGGCCATGCCGGTCAGTTCCAGCAGGGTCACGGTACTGGCCAGGGCGCTGGCCTTGAGCATCAGGATCACTTCGTTGCTGTAGGCCGGCAGGCCGATCCGTGCCGCCCGTGGCAGCATGATGTAGAACAGCGCCTTGGCCCGGGACATGCCCAGCGCACGCGCCGCTTCGATCTCGCCACGGGGGATGGCCTGCAGTGCGCCGCGCAGGATCTCGGCGATGTAGGCGGCGGTGTGCAGGGTCATGGTCAGTACCGTGCACCAGAACGGATCACGCAGGTAGGGCCACAGCGAACTGTTCCTGACCGCGTCGAACTGGGCCAGGCCGTAGTACACCAGGAACAGCTGGACCAGCAGTGGCGTACCACGGAAGAAGAAGATGTAGCCGAAGGGCAGGGCGCGCACGTACCAGTGCCGCGACGAGCGGGCGATACCCAGCGGAATGGCCAGGATCAGGCCGGCGATGACGGCGATGGCCACCAGTTCCAGGGTCAGTGTGGCGCCCTGGGCCAGGCGTGGCAGCCACTTGATGATGACTTCCCAGTTCATTGGTTGGCCCTCGCGAAGCCGCGTGCGGCGCGTTTTTCCATGAAGTGCATGCCGGTCATGGCAAGGATGGTCAGGCCCAGGTAGATCACGGCGGCGACCATATAGAACGTGAAGGGCTGCTTGCTGACCGTCACGGCGATCTGCGAGTGACGCATGATCTCTTCCAGGCCGATCACCGAGACCAGCGCGGTGTCCTTCATCAGGATCATGAACAGGTTGCCCAGGCCCGGCAGGGCAATACGCCACATCTGCGGCAGGATCAGTCTGGAGAAGATCCGGCCTTTGGACAGGCCCAGGGCCAGGCCCGCTTCACGGTGGCCCTTGGGGATGGCCAGGATCGCACCACGGAAGACCTCTGTGGCATAAGCACCGAAGCACAGGCCCAGGGCGATCACGCCAGCGGAAAAGGCGTTGAGCTCAAGACCGGGAATATTCAGGAGTTCGCCAAGCCGGTTCATCAGGCTGACGGTGCCAAAGTAAATCAACAATACCCAGAGCAGTTCGGGCACGCCGCGAACCAGCGTGGAATAGAAGCCACCCAGCCATTGCAGGGGTTTGTACGGCGAGGTCTTGGCAAGGGCGCCAAGCAGCCCCAGTACCAGTCCCAGGCACAGGGCCGACAACGCGAGTTTGACGGTCATCAGCGTCCCGGCCATCAGGGCCGGACCGAATCCGTAAAGATCAATATTCATGGGCAGGTTTGTTCAAGGGACCGGCACCGCCTCGTGGGCGGTGCCGGTCGGGGCGAATCAATAGATGCTGAACGGGAAGTACTTGTCGTTGATCTTCTTGTAGGTGCCGTCGGCAACGATTTCCTTCAGTGCAGCGTTCAGCTTGTTGCGCAGGTCATCGTCTTTTTTGCGCACAGCGATACCGACCTTGTCGTCTTCGTTCACCGGGTCGCCTTTGAACTCGTAGTTCTTGCCGGCCTCGGACTTGAGCCAGTCGTAGTTGGCGTACTTGTCAGCCAGCAGGGCGTCGACGCGGCCTGAGGTCAGGTCCAGGTAGGCGTTCTCCTGGCCGTCATAGAGGTTGACCTTGAATTCGCCGTCCATGCCACCGTTGTCGTCCAGCCAGGTTGCGGCCTGGGTGGCGCGCTGGGTGCCGATGGTCTTGCCCTTGAGCGAAGCACGGTCGGTCTTGAAGTCGACGTTCTTCGGTGCGATGAACTGTTGCTTGTTCGAGTAGTACGGATCGGTGAAGTCGACGGCCTGCTTGCGCTCGTCGGTGATCGACAGCGACGAGACGATAAAGTCGAACTTCTTGGCGTTCAGTGCCGGAATGATACCGTCCCAGTCGGAGGTGACCACTTCACACTCGACCTTCATCTTGGCGCACAGGGCGTCGCCGATGTCCTTGTCGAAGCCGACCACCTGGCCGCTGGCATCCTTGTTGTTGAACGGCGGGTAGGCCGCTTCGATGCCCATCTTCAGTTTCTCGGCAGCCATGGCATTGGCCGAGAACACCAGCGTGGCGGCAGCGGCCAGGAGGAATTTCTTATAGGTCTGCATGCGTGTTGCTCCGTTAGCGGTTGCTGGACATGAATTGTTTACAACGCGCCGAGGTCGGGTTCTCGAAAACCTGCTGCGGCGTTCCCTGCTCTTCGACCAGCCCCTGGTGCAGGAAGACGACTTCGCTGGACACCTGGCGGGCAAATCCCATTTCGTGCGTAACCAGTAGCATGGTCCGGCCTTCGTCGGCGAGGGCGCGGATGACGTTGAGCACTTCCTGGACCATCTCCGGGTCCAGGGCCGAGGTCGGCTCGTCGAACAGGATGACCTTGGGCTTCATGGCCAGGGTGCGGGCGATGGCTGCGCGCTGTTGCTGGCCACCGGACAGTTCGGCGGGGTAGCTGTGGCGCTTGGCGTGGATGCCGACCTTGTTCAGCAACGCCTCGGCATGCTCGATGGCCTCGGCCTTGCTCTGGCCCAGCACCCGGCGTGGCGCCTCGATGATGTTGTCGAGGATGGTCATGTGCGGCCACAGGTTGAAATTCTGGAACACGAAGCCGATCTCGCTGCGCAGGCGATTGATCTGCTTGTTGTCGGCGGCGACCAGTTCGCCGTTCTTCGCCGACTTGAGCTTGAGCGCTTCACCGGCCACCAGGATCTGGCCCTGGTGCGGATTTTCCAGCAGGTTGATGCAGCGCAGCAGGGTGGACTTGCCGGAGCCGGAGGATCCCAGGATCGAGATCACGTCGCCATCGCGTGCGGTCAGCGAGATGCCCTTGAGAATCTCCTGTTCGCCGTAGCGTTTGTGCAGATTGCGGATTTCCAGCGCGGGCGTGGCCTCAGCCATGTGCGGTCCTCATGTGTTCTGGTGCGTTCCTGCCGTTGTCGGCCGTCCTGGCGAGCGCCAAGCTAGCATAGCGGTCGAATGACAGCCAACAAGGTCGGGAGGGGCAAGCGGTCAGCGGGAGGGCGGGTGTCGCATCGCTGCAGTGGACTGTCGCGCGGATGTCCGCCTGCCCTCGTTTCCTGGGCCGGAGCCTTGATGAAAAAAGGCGCGATGGTGACAGTTTTGGCCTGTGCTGGGAAGTCGTTTCTGACCTTGCGCACAGGTTTGCGCCCCGATTCGCGGCTTTGGTTGTACCTTTGGGTTGCGCCTTTTTGCTTCCTGGGTGTGCGCAAGGTGTTACCGCAGGCCGGTTGTGGTGCGCCTGGGTAATTGTAAGTGGGTATTTCAGTAATTAGCTTATTCCAGGGAATTCTAATGGGCTTTCGGTCAGGCGGTGGCCGAAAGGCCTGCAAGCCTTGCAGGATGGGGGTGGAGCAAAGTTTCTAACGAACGGTCATTGGCCTGGCGCGGTTATTGCGTGAGTGTTCAGCAACAGGATGTAGCACTCTTTTTATCCAAGGCGCGCCTCAGGTCGCAGGATTAAAACGCAATTCTTGCAAAGGTAGTTTTATGAGCGGTACGCACAATTCCAATGACCTCGCTCAGGGGCTCAAACAGCGGCATGTCACCATGCTGTCCATTGCTGGCGTGATCGGTGCCGGCTTGTTCGTGGGCTCCGGCCACGCCATCGCCGCCGCCGGTCCCGCCGTGCTGCTGGCCTACGCCGCTGCCGGTACCCTGGTGGTGCTGGTGATGCGCATGCTGGGCGAGATGGCGGTCGCTTCGCCGGATACCGGTTCCTTCTCTACGTATGCCGACAAGGCCATCGGCCACTGGGCCGGCTTTACCATCGGCTGGCTGTACTGGTGGTTCTGGGTACTGGTGATCCCGCTGGAGGCCAACGCCGCGGCGACTATCCTGCATGCCTGGTTCCCCGATATCGGCATCTGGGTCTTCACCCTCGTCATCACCTTGCTACTGACCGCGACCAACCTGTTCAGCGTGAAGAACTACGGTGAGTTCGAGTTCTGGTTCGCCCTGCTCAAGGTGGTGGCGATCATCGGCTTCATCATCCTCGGCTTGGCCGCGGTGTTCGGCTTGCTGCCCAACAGCCAGGTCAGCGGTGTCAGCCACCTGATCGACACCCAGGGCTTCATGCCCAACGGCCTGGGCGCGGTGCTGGCAGCCATGCTGACCACCATGTTCTCGTTCATGGGTACCGAGATCGTTACCATCGCTGCTGCCGAATCCAAGGATCCGGGCAAGCAGATCTCCAAGGCCACCAACTCGGTGATCTGGCGGATCTTCCTGTTCTACCTCGTGTCGATCTTCCTGGTCGTGGCCCTGGTGCCATGGAACAGCCCGGAGCTGGCCGAAGTGGGCTCCTACCAGACCGTGCTCAACCTGATGGGCGTGCCTAACGCCAAGCTGATCGTCGACATCGTCGTCCTGATCGCGGTGACCAGCTGCCTGAACTCGGCGCTGTACACCTCCTCGCGCATGCTCTTCTCCCTGAGCAAGCGTGGCGATGCACCGGCCATGGCCCAGCGCACCACCTCCAGCGGTACCCCGTATGTCGCGGTGGTGCTGTCGACGGCGGCGGCGTTCCTGACCGTGATCGCCAACTACCTGGCCCCGGCTGCGGTGTTCGAGTTCCTGCTGGCCAGCTCCGGCGCCATTGCCTTGCTGGTGTACCTGGTGATTGCCGTGTCGCAGCTGCGCATGCGCCGCCAGCGCATGGCCCGTGGCGAGAAGATCGCCTTCAAGATGTGGCTGTTCCCGGGTCTGACCTGGGCGACCATCCTGTTCATCGTTGCGATCCTGACCGTGATGTTCGTCCGTCCGGATCATCGCATCGAGATCATCGCCACCGCTTTGCTGTCCATTGCCGTGGTCGCGGCCGGCCTGCTGGTCGCGCGCAAGCGCAAGGCCGAGGCGGCCGGGCGTGTGGTGCTGAACAACTGATTCGGTGCTGATGCAATGAAAAAGGCCGCGATCTTCAAGGATCGCGGCCTTTTTGTTTGGGCTGTCCCGGCCTCTTCGCGGGGCAAGCCCGCTCCTACGGGGTGTAGGAGCGGGCTTGCCCCGCGAAGAGGCCCTTCAGGTCAACCGAACTTCTTCTGCTGCTTGGATACCGCTTCGGACGCTGCGATGTAGGCTTCCTGGAACTCGTCGCTTTCCAGCCAGGCCATGGTGGCGTCGTCGTCGGTGCCGTCCAGCCATTTGCGGTAGGCGGTGAAGACCATGACGATGTAGTCGGTGGCGTGCTCTTCCTTGTGACCCTTGAGCACCAGGGCCAGCAGCGGGTCGACCAGGAACACCGAGATCAGCGCCACCAGGCCGTTTTCCTGGGCCTGCTTCATCTTCTCGAACAGGGCGTTGTAGCTGCCCGATTCCATGGCCTTGTTGAACACCTGCTCGACGCTGGCACTGGAGCTTTCGCCGCCGCTCTTGACCGCCTGGCCGCTACGCACCATGCGGTTCTCGCGGGCCTTGGTGGCGGCGCGCTTGGCGCGTTTCTGTTGTTTGCTGCTGGAGGCCATCGGTGCACCCTTGTGCTGAGTCTGACAAATGCTGCGTATTGAAACGCAGTTGGCAGGGAAACCCAAGCGCATCAGCTGGCCAGGGGACGCTCATCGTCTTCCAGTACCCGTGAAGCCCGGTCTACCAGCAGCGGGTCCGGGTGATGGGCCACGCTCAGGTCCTTGCCCGGATAGTCCAGCGAATGCAGGAAGTGACGGATGCAGTTGATCCGCGCACGCTTCTTGTCGTCGGACTTGATCACTGTCCATGGCGCATCGGCAGTGTCGGTATGAAAGAACATTGCCTCCTTGGCGGCGGTGTATTCGTCCCACTTGTCCAGCGACTTGATGTCGATGGGTGACAGCTTCCAGTGCTTGAGCGGGTCGTCGCGGCGCGAGATGAAGCGGCGCAGCTGCTCTTCGCGATTGACCGAGAACCAGTACTTGAACAGCAGGATGCCGCTGTTGCAGAGCATGCGCTCGAGGTCGGGAGCCTGGCGCATGAACTCCAGGTACTGCAGGGGCGAGCAGAACTCCATGACCCGCTCGACGCCAGCGCGGTTGTACCAGGAGCGGTCGAAGAAGACCATTTCGCCCGACGTCGGCAGGTGTTGGATGTAGCGCTGAAAGTACCACTGGCCCTTCTCCTGCTCCGAGGGCTTCTCCAGGGCGACGATCCGTGCGCCGCGGGGGTTGAGGTGCTCCATGAAGCGCTTGATGGTGCCGCCCTTGCCAGCCGCGTCGCGGCCTTCGAACAGCACGACGATGCGCTGGCCGGTTTCCTTGGCCCAGCTTTGCACCTTGAGCAGTTCGATCTGCAGCTCGTGCTTGGCTTTTTCGTACTCGGCGCGGCGCATGCGGGTGCGATAGGGGTAGCTGGCCGGCAGCTTCGCCGTGGTGCTGTCTTCGTTCGAACCGCGCGGGGCCGAGGCGACCTTCAGGGCGGCCGGTTGCTGGCTGATGGCGCTGATTTCACCGTTGGTGGTGACGCTCGCCGGTTTGCGCGGGGTGCGTGGTCTGCGTGGCTGGCGCAGGTGTGGGGTGCTTGCGGGCGTTTGCGGTGCGGGCAAGGGCAGGGCGGTGGATTCTTCGGTCATGAGCGGCCTGTTGGGTCTTTTGAATGTCCACCAGGCATTTTAAGGCGCTGTTGCAAGTCCATATTGACGGTGATCAAGCGCCTGGGCTTTGTGTTTCCGGGCGCATTGTTCCTGGTGTGAGCGTGAGTCGATGGCAAAAACCAGATGTTTGCTACGCTTCATGAAGCGGCATTGAAGCTTGGGTCTGCAGTTTGCAGCGTCGGCTTTCACCTTCCTGACAGTGTTCCACTCATCCAAATCCGGTCATGACTACATGGAGTTGCAATGCGCATTCCATTCTTTTACGGGTTGTCAGCTGTCCTTTTCTTGAGCGGTTCTTGCTGGGCGGCGCAGCCAGTGGATGCGCTCGCATTTTCTCCTTCGCCGGCACCGGCACCTGCACCCGCACCCGCGCCTGCAGCAGCACCTGCACCGCCACCACCAGCACCAGCTCCTGCCCCGGCACCGACTCAAGAGGCCGTGTTCACGCAGGAGAAGCTGGATCAAATGCTGGCGCCCATAGCGCTTTATCCGGATCCGCTGCTGGCACAGGTACTGATGGCCACCACCTACCCCGGGGAAGTTGGCGAGGCAGTCGCCTGGTCCAAGGCGCACCCGGACGCCAAGGGCGACGATGCGGTCAAGCAGGTGGCGAGCCAGCCCTGGGACCCGAGTGTGCAGGCGTTGGTCGCCTTTCCGCAGGTCCTGGCAACGCTGGGGCAGGATCCCGTCTGGGTACAACGCCTGGGTGACGCCTTCCTGGCGCAGCCCAACGATGTCATGACGAGTGTGCAGCGCTTGCGTCATCAGGCGCAGGCTGCAGGCAACCTGCAGAGCAACCAGTATCAGAACGTGACGATCCAGAACGCTGCGCCGCCGGCACCTGCGGCCACAGCTCCAGCCCCGGCTGCGGCCCCAGCCCCAGCCCCTGCCAGCAGCTCCACCATCATCATCGAGCCTGCCGACCCGCAGGTGGTGTACGTGCCCACCTATAACCCGACAACCACCTACGGCACCTGGGCCTACCCGGCGTCGCCTCCCACCTACTATCCACCGCCTCCGGCCTATTACCCCGGCCAGGCATTGGTGGCCGGGCTTGCGTTTGGCGCCGGCGTGGCGATCATCGGATCGTTGTGGGGGGAGTGTGACTGGAACGACAACGACGTCGACATCGACGTCAACCGCTACAACAACATCAATCGCAACAACCAGATCACCAACAACAGGTGGGAGCACAACCCGGTCCATCGCAATGGCGTGCCCTATCGAGACAGCAGGAGCCGCGAGCAGTACGGTCGGCAACTGAACGGTGCCACTCAGCGTGCGGCCTATCGAGGGGATGATGCCCAGCGCACCCAGGCCCGTGAAAATGCCCGCCAGTCGATGGAGAAGGCCGGCTTCGAGCGGCCAGCCACCAGCAACCGCGAGGCGCGGGATCAAATGCGCGAAGCCCGCTCCGAGGGCGGCACTCGGTTGCAGCAAGGTGCCGACAGGCCGAGGGTATCGGATAGAGACCAGGGTGCCGCCCGGGCTGCTCGGGAGCACCAGCAACCCCGCAGGCAAGCTGATCAGGTAGGCCAGCAGCCCCGCAGGCAGGCCGACCAGGCGGGCCAGCGCAGGGAGGGCCAGTCGCAGGCGCGTCAAACGGCGAGCAAACGGCCGACCGCCAGTGCGGGCAGTGCCCGCAACAATGCGTTCGCCGGTGCGCGGTCGCCCTCCAGGGTCGACGCGCAGGCCAGTCGTGGTCGGATCAGCCAGGCATCCGCCCAGCGCCCCAGCAGCGCGCGAGCGGCTGGCCGCCAGGTCAGTCGGCCGGCCAGTGCACCGGCACGTCAAGGGAGGGGGCGCCGTTGAATAACATTCCGGGAGTGAAGTCGCTCAAGGGCGTGCTTGTTCATGCCCTGGCGATCATCGCAGGCCTTGGGTGGTCGCTCATCGTTGCCGCGCAGGAGGTGTTTCCGACGCCGGAAAAGGCCGCTCAGGCGTTTGTCGAAGCATTGGGTACGGAGCACGCCAATCACCAGCGCCTGGCAGAGCTTCTGGGGGAGGAGTGGCACAGCTTCATCCCTCGCGAAGGCTCGCAGCGCGAAGATGTGGATGCATTCCTGAAGCAGTACCACGAGCAGAACCACATCGAAAAAGTCAGTGACAACAAGGCGCTTCTCTCAGTGGGCAGTAACAACTGGACGTTGCCTATTCCCATGGTGAAAGGCACCAACGGTTGGCACTTTGACCTCAAGGCCGGTCGTGCCGAAGTCCGTGCGCGTCGAATCGGTCGCAACGAGCTCGCTGCGGTTCAGTCGGCGCTGGCCTATCACGACGCCCAGATGGACTACGCGGCAGTGGATCGCGACGGTGACGGCGCGCTTGAGTATGCGCAGAAAATCTTCAGCACCCCCGGCAAGCACGACGGGCTTTACTGGGCGGACGACGATAGCGGCCAGATCAGTCCATTGGGGCCCGAATTCGGCAAGACCATTGCCGGCGAAGCCTGGCGTGGTTACCGCTTCCGCATCCTCGATGGGCAGGGGCCTTCAGCACCGGGTGGCGCCTACAGCTACCTGATCGGTGACAAGATGAGCCGCGGCTTTGCACTGATCGCCTGGCCGGAGAAATACGATGACACCGGGGTGATGAGTTTCATGATCAGTCATGACGGGCAGGTCTTCGAGAAGGACCTGGGGCCCGGCGGAGAAAAGCTGGCGAAGGCAATGAAGCGCTTCGACCCGGATGACAGCTGGAAGGAAGTGGATGCCGAGCAGCACTAGGGCGGGGAATCGCAGGCAATAAAAAACCCCAAGGACAATTGTTCCTTGGGGTTTCGTATAGATGGTGCCCAGAGACGGAATCGAACCGCCGACACGGGGATTTTCAATCCCCTGCTCTACCGACTGAGCTATCTGGGCATCGGTACTAAAAAACCCCAAGGACTTGGTGTTCCTTGGGGTTTTGGTATTAGTGGTGCCCAGAGACGGAATCGAACCGCCGACACGGGGATTTTCAATCCCCTGCTCTACCGACTGAGCTATCTGGGCAACGGGGCGCATTAAAAGGCTTTTTCGGATTTGCGTCAACGACTTTTTGAAGATTTTTTTAAATTAATTCCGTCGCTTACGTTTTCCGGGGGTCATTCGGCAGGCGGCACGTAGCCTTCGGCCTTCTCGTATTCCTGACCGGAGAAGAATTTGTCCATCTCGCCCTGGAGGAACTTGCGGTCCTCGGCGTTCATCATGTTCAGACGCTTCTCGTTGATCAGCATGGTCTGTTCTTTCTGCCAGTCGGCCCAGGCCTTCTGCGAGATGTGTTCGAAGATGTCCTGGCCCTTGGCGCCCGGGTAGGGTGGGCGCTCCAGGCCTGGCAGTTGTTCTTTGTACTTGCGGCACATTACGGTACGGGTCATCGCGACTCTCCTGCGATCAAGACGTCGGCCGCGCGTTTGAGCAGTTTTTTCACCGGAGCGGCGAGCCCCAGGCGCGGCGGGGTGGCGAGGTTATACCAGAGCCAGTCGGCCTCGGCCACGTGGGACCGGGTGTCGTCGACCCGGACCAGCCAGGGTTCGATGGCCAGCTGGAAGTGGCTGAAGGTGTGGGTCAGGCCGTCCAGCGCCTGGCTGCCGGCCAGGCTCAGGCCGTGCTGTTCGGCCAGATCGTCGAGCTGCTCCAGGTTGTCGAGCTCCGGCAGGCTCCACAAACCGCCCCAGAGGCCCGTGGAAGGCCGACGGTAAAGCAGGATGGCGCCTTCGTGGTTGGCCAGCAGCGGCATCAGGGTGCGCCGCTGGGGCAGCTCCTTGCGCGGCTTGGGTACCGGGTAGCGGATCTCCTGGCCGAGCATATGCGCTTCACAGCCGAGCTTGAGCGGGCACAAGAGGCAGCTGGGCTTGCTGCGGGTGCACAGGGTGGCGCCCAGGTCCATCATCGCCTGGGTGTAGTGGTTGACCCGGGCGTGCGGGGTAAAGCGCTCGGCGTTGGCCCACAGTGCCTTGGCCACCTTCGGCTCTCCCGGATAACCCTCCTGGGCGGTGTAGCGGGCCAGCACGCGCTTGACGTTACCGTCGAGAATCGGTGCGCGCAGGCCCATGCTGATGCTGGCGATCGCGCCGGCGGTGGACAGGCCGATGCCGGGCAACTCCGTGAGTTTTTCGACATCGCGGGGAAATTCGCCACCGTACTGCTCGACGACGATCTTCGCGGTCTTTTGCAGGTTGCGCGCCCGGGTGTAGTAACCCAGGCCCGTCCACAGGTGCAGCACTTCGTCCTCAGGGGCCTCGGCCAGGGCCTGCACGGTCGGCAGGGCGTCCATGAAGCGGCTGAAGTAGTTGAGCACGGTGCTGACCTGGGTCTGCTGCAGCATGATCTCCGACACCCACACCCGGTACGGGGTGATGCCCTGTTGCCAGGGCAGGTCGTGGCGGCCGTTGCGGTCGTACCATTCCAGAACGGCGCTGGAAAACTGCTCGGGGCTCATCGCTTGAACAACCCCTTGAGTGCGTCCTTGAGTTCCGGACTGACCTTGTCGCCGAGTTTCTCGTCGATCTTCTCGCCGAGTTTCTCGCTGGCCCGGTCACCGGCCAGCCTGGCGGCGACCTTGCCCAGACCGTCCTTGTCCAGACGGCAGGCCTTGGCGCCGAGCTCCAGCGGACCGCGGCAGCGCAGTGGCAGCTCGAGGCCGACATAACGTTCGCCGACCTGGCAGGCCGGGTCCGGCATGTCACGCTTGTCGCCTTCGACGATGACCCCGATCCGGTAGTCCATGCCCAGTACGCGCAGGTCGATGTCGCCCTGGCCGTTGACACTCAGGCCCGGGATGCGCGCCATGAGGTTGGGGTTGCTGGCCACGCCGTTGCGCAGCACCAGGCTGCCCTTGAGCTCTTCGAACGGTGTGTCCTTGCCCCGCGGCTCGCCGTTCAGATCCTTGCGGTTGAGGGTGGCGATGGCCTGGCACAGCTGTTGTTCGAGGTTGGCATTGACCAGCACGCCATCGTTGATGACAAAGCTGGCATTGCCGTTGAGGGTGTCGATCAGGGCTTTCTGGCTGTTGCCGGTGGCAGTCAGGTCGCTTGTCAGGGTCAGCAGGCCCTTGACCGGCGGCGTTTCGCCCTGGCGCTTGATGAAGTGTTCAACCGGCACCCGGTTGATCTTGGTGGTCAGGCCGATCTGCGGCACTGCCGGGCGCACGTCGAGGGTGCCCTTGGTGTTGAAGTCACCGTTGTAGAGCCCGCCGCTCAGGGTTTCCAGGGTGATCAGGCCACCCTGGCCCTGGGTCTTGAGATGGGCGTTCTCGATCGGCAGTTTGTCCAGGGTGAGCAGGCCGAAGGTCAGGTCGGCCTGCAGGTCGACCTGGCGCAGGCGGTCGACCGGCAGCAGCTTGTCGTTGCTCCAGGCCACCTGGGTCGGCGCGTCCGGCAGCGGCGTGTTGCCGGCACTGGCCAGGGCCCCGGCTTCCTTGCTCTTGACCTCGGCCTGGCGCGCCGCCGTGGCGCTGGCGGCCGCTTCGCTCTTGGCCGGCATGTAGCGGTCGGCGTCGAACTTGTCGGCCTTGAGCTGGATGCGCAGGGCTTGCTTGGCGAAGTCTTCGACGGCCAGGCGGCCGCTGAAGGTGCTGTCGTCGAGTTTGATTGCCAGGTCTTCCAGGGCCAGGCTGGTGGGGTTGCCCTGCAGGCGGCTGACCATTTCGAACTTGCCCAGGCTGGTGGCGTCGGTAGAGGCCGGCAGCGGGTGGCCGATGCTGTCCATGAAGGTGCGCAGGTTGAGCTGGGCGATGGACAGGCCGCCGCTGAGCTGCGGGGTCTTGTCCAGTTCGCGCAGGTTCAGCTCGCCCAGGGCGCGCAGCTGGTTGGCCGATAGCTTCAGGCCGTTCCATTCGGCGACGTTGGCCGCCAGATCGACCAGCAACTGGCCCTGGGCGGCGAACGTCAGGGTCTTGCCCTGCAGTGGCTCGCCCGAGGCTTCGCCGCTGAGTTTCATGTCTTCGAACTGGTAGCGCTTGAGGCGACGGTCGAAGCGCAGTTCACCGTTGAGCTCGGTGCGTGCCTTGATCACCGGTTGCCCGGCGCTGAGGAAGGCGGTCAGCTTCAGCGGGATGTTCACCCCTTCATGCACCGCACCGGTACTCAGCTGGATGCTTTCGGCGCCAAAGGTCTGGCCGCTGCGCGCGTCGCTGTACTGTACCCGGGCGTTGTTCACGGTCAGGCTGTCGATATCCAGCCTGACCGGGCGATCGATGGCGCTGTCCTTGGTCTCGGCCTTGGCGGCGGCATCGCCGGCGAGCGCAGGGGGCGAGGCCTCAGCCGGGGTCGATGGTGCGGTCGGCAGTGGCTTGCCGATGTCTTCCCAGTTGCCATGGCCGTGTTCATCGCGGCTCAGGGTCAGGCTCAGGCCTTCGACGCGCACGTCGCTCATCTGCACTTCACGGCGTAGCAAGGGCAGGACCCGCACCGACAGGCCAAGCATCTGCAGGTCGGCAAACGGCACTTTCGGGTTGTTCAGGGTGGCGATGCTGGCTTCATGCAGCTCCAGCCCCAGCCAGGGGAACAGGCTCCAGCCGATGTCCCCATTGAGCGTCAGCTCGACGTGGGCCTTTTCGCGTGCCAGCTGGCGAATCTCGTCTTTGTAGTCGTTGGGATCGAAGAGGTGGGTCAGGGCGAAGCCCAGAGCCACAATGATCAGCAACAACCCGAGAAGCACCAGCCCCAGGATTTTGCCGAACGCTTTCATGGGCGAGTCCTTGTAGTCCGAATTCATAAGTCAGCCGCAGAGTATAGCGCTGCGATTGTCGTCACTGGGTGACCGAGGTTTGCCGAAGATTTTTCCTACAGCGCATGCGGATTCAGCTGAGTGAGTAATTCATGCATTTTCGCGTTTCGACAACGATGGGAGTCACAGTTCCTTGCAAACAGGCATCAGTGGCCGAAGAAAAGACAGTATCAGCTTGCTATCAGAGAGGGGCGCGGGTGCTACGCTTGCGCCGCCCACAGGCCCTGCTGTGGCGATTTGTCGCGACGTGCAGGGCGATTGCGCCAAAACAGCGACGCGTTACGGCGAGCCAGGGTCGCAGGCCGATGGGCTTACCTTTCTACACGAGAACATGACAATGAGCAGCAGTATTACTGCAGGCGCCTTGGCTGGCGGTCCAGGGTTCCTGTCCAAGGAACGGATCATCGCCGCCCCCGGCTTCAATCGCTGGCTGGTGCCGCCGGCGGCCCTGGCCATTCACCTGTGCATCGGCATGGCCTACGGGTTTTCGGTGTTCTGGCTACCGTTGTCGCAAGCCATTGGTATCACTGCCCCGGTGGCCTGTGCGCCGGACATGGGCTTCTTCGCCCGCCTGTTCAGCGCCGAGTGCGACTGGCAGATTTCGATGTTGAGCTGGGTCTACACCTTGTTCTTCGTATTTCTGGGCTGCTCGGCCGCCATCTGGGGTGGCTGGTTGGAGCATGCCGGGCCACGCAAGGCCGGGGTGGTATCGGCACTGTGCTGGTGCGGCGGCCTGCTGATCTCGGCGTTCGGTATCTACACCCATCAGCTCTGGCTGATGTGGCTCGGCTCGGGGGTGATCGGCGGCATTGGCCTGGGGCTGGGCTACATCTCGCCGGTTTCGACCCTCATAAAGTGGTTCCCGGACAAGCGCGGCATGGCCACTGGCATGGCGATCATGGGCTTTGGCGGCGGGGCCATGGTCGGTGCGCCGCTGGCGGCTGCGCTGATGAACCACTTCGCCAGCCCTGAAGGCGTCGGCGTGTGGCAGAGTTTTGTAGTGATGGCGGCGATCTACTTCGTGTTCATGATCGGCGGGGCACTGGCCTATCGCGTACCACCCACTGGCTGGAAGCCCGAAGGCTGGAGCGCACCGTTGAAGAAGACCGGCAATGCGATGATCACCCATCGGCACGTGCATGTCAGTGTGGCGTGGAAAACCCCGCAGTTCGTGCTGATCTGGCTGGTACTTTGCCTGAACGTGTCGGCGGGGATCGGCATTCTCGGCATGGCCTCACCTTTGTTGCAGGAGGTTTTCGCCGGCAAATTGCTGGGCAACGACCTGAGCTTCAGCGAGCTCGACACCGCACAACTGGCGCAGATCGCCGCAATTGCCGCCGGATTCACCGGCCTGCTCAGCCTGTTCAACATTGGCGGGCGCTTTTTCTGGGCATCGTTCTCCGACTACATCGGCCGCAAGAACACCTATTTTGCCTTCTTTGCCCTGGGCGTGGCCCTGTATGCGCTGGTGCCGAACATGGGCCACCTGGGCAGCATCGCCCTGTTCGCAGTGGCATTCTGCATCATCCTGTCGATGTACGGTGGTGGCTTCGCCACGGTTCCGGCCTACCTGGCCGACCTGTTCGGGACCCAGATGGTCGGCGCCATTCATGGGCGCCTGCTGACCGCCTGGGCGGCCGCCGGTGTGCTCGGTCCGGTACTGATCACCTACCTGCGTGAGTACCAACTGGCCCTGGGTGTGGAGCGGGCCGCGGTCTACGACGTCACCCTGTACATCCTCGCCGGCCTGCTGGCGCTGGGGTTCATCTGTAATGCCCTGGTGCGCCCGGTCGCCGACAAGTACTTCATGACCGACGCGCAACTGGCAGCCGAACAGGCGCTGGGCCATGACCAGGGCAACGCCAACGCTCGCGCCCTGGAATGGAAAGCCGCGCCGGGCAGCCTGCCGCTGGTGGTCGCGGCCTGGCTGGTGGTGGGTGTTCCTCTTGCCTGGGGAATCTGGGTGACGTTGCAGAAGACAGCAGTGCTGTTCAACTAGACCCTGTAGGAGCGGGCTTGCCCCGCGATGCGATGTGGCTGACAGATCGCAATCGCGGGGCAAGCCCGCTCCTACAGGGAATGTGTGAAATTTGGGGAAATACCAGGTAAATCCCCTGCCACATGTCATCTTCGTTTCATGCCAGGCGCTTCTGGGCCTATAATGATCACCTTTTTCGCCCAATGATTTTGCGGAGCTGGTGATGGTCGAACGTAAGGCTTCCGTCGAGCGCAATACTCTGGAAACCCAGATCAAGGCCTCGATCAACCTGGATGGCAGCGGCAAGGCCCGATTCGATATCGGTGTGCCTTTCCTTGAACACATGCTCGACCAGATCGCCCGACATGGGCTGATCGATCTCGACATCGAGTGCAAGGGCGACCTGCATATCGACGATCACCATACGGTCGAAGACGTCGGCATCACCCTGGGCCAGGCCTTCAACCAGGCCATCGGCGACAAGAAGGGCATCCGCCGCTACGGCCATGCCTATGTGCCGCTCGATGAAGCGCTGTCGCGCGTGGTCATTGACTTCTCCGGTCGTCCCGGCCTGCAGATGCACGTGCCCTACACCCGTGCCTCGGTGGGCGGCTTCGATGTCGACCTGTTCCAGGAATTCTTCCAGGGCTTCGTCAACCACGCCAACGTCACCCTGCACATCGACAACCTGCGTGGGCACAACACCCACCACCAGATCGAGACGGTGTTCAAGGCTTTCGGCCGCGCCCTGCGCATGGCCATCGAGCTGGATGAGCGCATGGCCGGGCAGATGCCCTCCACCAAAGGTTGCCTGTAATGCAGACCGTTGCCGTTATCGACTATGGCATGGGCAACCTGCACTCGGTGGCCAAGGCCCTGGAGCACGTCGGCGCCGGCAAGGTGCTGATCACCAGCGACGCCGCGGTGATCCGCGAAGCCGATCGCGTGGTGTTCCCCGGTGTGGGTGCGATCCGCGACTGCATGGCCGAAATTCGCCGCCTGGGCTTCGACAGCCTGGTGCGTGAAGTCAGCCAGGATCGCCCGTTCCTGGGTATCTGCGTCGGCATGCAGGCCCTGCTCGAACACAGCGAAGAGAACGACGGTGTCGACTGCATCGGCCTGTTCCCAGGTCAGGTGAAGTTCTTCGGCAAAGACCTGCACGAAGACGGCGAGCACCTGAAGGTGCCGCACATGGGCTGGAACGAAGTCAGCCAGATCATTGACCACCCGCTGTGGCACAACATCCCGGACCTTGCGCGTTTCTACTTCGTGCACAGCTACTACGTCACCGCGGCCAAGGCCCTGCAGGTGGTGGGACGTGGGCACTACGGCGTCGACTTTGCCGCCGTACTGGCCGAAGGCTCGCGTTTTGCCGTGCAGTTCCACCCGGAAAAGAGCCATACCCATGGCTTGCAGCTGCTGCAGAACTTCGCGGCCTGGGACGGACGCTGGTAATGAGCAAGTCCAGGACCAGGACGCCGATCCTGACCCTCGCCCCCGAGCAGGAGCGCGAGGCGCTCGATACCCTCAAGCGCTTTCTTGAAGAGCGCTTCGAGCTGCAACTGGGCTCGTTCGAGGTAGCCGAGGTCCTGGAGTTGTTCAGCAAGGAGATTGCTCCGCACTATTACAACAGGGCGATTTTCGACGTGCAGACGCACCTCAAGGAGAGGTTCGAGAGCATCGAAAGCGACTTGTGGGCGCTCGAGAAGAACTGACTTCCCGGGCATCGCTGTTTACCGAATTGAACAGGTTTTCCAGATGCTGATTATCCCCGCTATCGATCTTAAAGACGGTGCCTGCGTACGTCTGCGCCAGGGCCGCATGGAAGATTCCACGGTATTTTCCGATGACCCGGTGAGCATGGCCGCCAAATGGGTCGAGGGCGGCTGCCGTCGTCTGCATCTGGTCGACCTCAACGGTGCCTTCGAAGGCCAGCCGGTCAACGGCGAGGTGGTGACCGCCATCGCCAAGCGCTACCCGAACCTGCCGATCCAGATCGGCGGCGGCATCCGCTCGCTGGAAACCATCGAACATTACGTCAAGGCCGGCGTCAGCTACGTGATCATCGGCACCAAGGCGGTCAAGCAGCCGGAGTTCGTCGCCGAGGCCTGCCGTGCCTTCCCGGGCAAGGTGATTGTCGGCCTGGACGCCAAGGACGGTTTCGTCGCCACCGACGGTTGGGCTGAAGTCAGCTCGGTGCAGGTCATCGACCTGGCCAAGCGTTTCGAGGCCGATGGCGTCTCGGCGATCGTCTACACCGATATCGCCAAGGACGGCATGATGCAGGGCTGCAACGTACCGTTCACCAAGGCCCTGGCCGAAGCCACGAAGATCCCGGTGATCGCTTCCGGCGGCATCCACAACCTGGGTGACATCAAGGCCCTGCTCGACGCCAAGGCACCGGGCATCATCGGCGCAATCACCGGCCGCGCCATTTACGAAGGCACCCTGGACGTCGCCGAGGCACAAGCCTTCTGCGACGCCTACAACGGCTGAGGAGAACGCCATGGCCCTGGCCAAACGCATCATCCCTTGCCTGGACGTGGATAACGGCCGGGTGGTCAAGGGTGTCAAGTTCGAGAACATCCGCGACGCCGGCGACCCGGTCGAAATCGCCCGTCGCTACGATGAGCAGGGCGCCGATGAGATCACCTTCCTCGACATCACCGCCAGCGTCGATGGCCGCGACACCACCCTGCACACCGTCGAGCGCATGGCCAGCCAGGTGTTCATCCCGCTGACCGTGGGGGGCGGCGTGCGCACCGTGCAGGATATTCGTAACCTGCTCAATGCCGGTGCCGACAAGGTTTCGATCAACACCGCCGCGGTGTTCAATCCGGAGTTCGTCGGCGAAGCCGCTGCGCACTTCGGCTCCCAGTGCATCGTGGTGGCCATCGATGCCAAAAAGGTTTCCGCGCCGGGCGAAACCCCGCGCTGGGAAATCTTCACCCATGGCGGACGCAAGCCGACCGGCCTGGACGCGGTGGAGTGGGCGAAGAAGATGGAAGGCCTGGGTGCCGGTGAGATCCTGCTGACCAGCATGGACCAGGACGGCATGAAGAATGGCTTTGACCTGGGCGTGACCCGCGCCATCAGCGATGCCCTGGGTATTCCAGTGATTGCTTCCGGTGGTGTGGGCAATCTGCAGCACCTGGCCGACGGGATCCTCGAGGGCCATGCCAGTGCGGTGCTGGCGGCGAGCATCTTCCACTTCGGTGAGTACACCGTGCCGGAGGCCAAGGCCTACATGGCACAGCGCGGTATCGTCGTTCGTTGATAGCGTCAGCTCCCCTTGGGAGCTATGACGATTTGTAGCCGCTGCCGCCAGGCTGCGATCGGCCGCGAAGCGGTCGTAGAAACACCGAGGTGCCTGGGTTGCGACTGCTGCGCAGTCGATCGCAGCCTGGCGGCAGCGGCTACAAGATTGCATGCCGGCATTGCCGGCAGCTGCCGTCAGCCGAGGTTCTTGCCCAACAGCGCGTGGTACAGCTCGCTGTCACCCAGAATCCCGACCACGCTGTTACCTTCCTGCAGCACCAGCTTGTTACCCGTCTGATAGCGGATCTGCAGGGCCTCACGCATACCGATGCTGGCACTGACCAAGGTTGGCTTGCGGGCCAAGCCCTCCACCGCTTCCCCCGGTGCCCAGTTCTGCAGGTCCATCCCCGTAGCGCCCTGGCGTGCACCTTTGATGGTGTTGCCTTCAGCCAGGTCCAGCCAGGAGTCGCCACCCGGATCGATGCATATCGAACCGTTGATGCGCTTGCACTGGTCCAGGGTGCGCATCAGGCTGCGGCCGCACAGTACGTTGAGCGGATTGGTGTGGGCGACGAAGGTGCGCACGTACTCGTCGGCCGGGTTGAGGACGATCTCTTCAGGCTTGCTGTACTGGATGATCTTGCCGTCCTTCATGATCGCGATCCGGCTGCCCAGTTTCAGCGCCTCGTCCAGGTCATGGCTGACGAACACGATGGTCTTGCTCAGCTTGCGTTGCAGTTCCAGCAGCTCGTCTTGCAGGCCCTGGCGAATCAGCGGATCGAGGGCCGAGAAGGGCTCGTCCATCAGCAGAATGTCGGCGTCCATGGCCAGGGCGCGGGCCAGGCCGACGCGCTGCTGCATGCCGCCGGAGAGTTCGTCGGGCTTCTTGTTGCGCCATTGGGTCAGGCCGACCAGTTCGAGCTTTTCATCCACCAGCTTGCGCCGTTCCTTCTCGGGGCGGCCCTGCATTTCCAGGCCGAAGCTGATGTTCTCGCGTACCGTCAGCCAGGGCATCAGGGCGAACTTCTGGAACACCATGGCGATGCGCTTGGTGCGCATCATCTTGAGTTCGGCCGGCGTGCAGTGGGCGATGTCGATGTGCGAGCCTTCATGCTCGACGAACAGCTTGCCGCGGCTGACGGTGTTGAGGCCGTTGATGCAGCGCAGCAGGCTGGACTTGCCCGAACCGGACAGGCCCATCAGCACGCAGATCTCGCCTTTGTTGATATCCAGGTTGGCCTTTTCCACGCCCACCACCAACCCGGTTTTCTTCAGGATCTGCTCCCGCGAAAGGCCCTGGTCGAGCAGGCTGAGGGCCTCGCGCGGTCGGCTGGAGAAGATGACGTCTACATCTTCGAAGCGAATAATGCTCATGCTTCACCCCTTGCTGGTACGTCGGGTTGTTTGCAGATACGGTCGAGCATGATCGCCAGCAGGACGATCGCCAGGCCCGCTTCGAAGCCCAGGGCGATATCGGCGGTGTTCAGTGCGTTGACCACAGGTTTGCCCAGGCCATCGGCACCCACCAGGGCGGCGATCACCACCATCGACAGCGACAGCATGATGCACTGGGTGACGCCGGCGGCGATGCTTGGCATGGCATGGGGCAGTTCGATGCGAGAAAGCAGCTGGCGACGGGAGCAGCCGAAGGCCTTGCCGGCATCGAGCAGCTCTTGTGGTACGTCGCAGATGCCCAGGTAAGTCAGGCGGATCGGTGCGGCGATGGCGAACACCACCGTCGAGATCAGCCCCGGTACCACGCCCAGGCCGAACAGGGTCAGGGTCGGGATCAGGTACACGAAGGTGGGCACCGTCTGCATCAGGTCCAGGACCGGGCGCATGGCGGTGTAGAACATCGGTTTGTGCGCGGCGAGGATGCCCAGCGGTACGCCGATGGCCACGCAGACCAGGGTGGCGAACAGCACCTGGGCCAGCGTCTCCATGGTTTCCTGCCAGTAACCGAGGTTGAGGATCAGCAGGAACGACAGTGCGCAGAAAGCGGTCAGCGCCCATTTGCGCTGGATCAGGTGTGCGATCACCGCAACCAGGCCGATCAGGACGAAGGGATTGAACCAGGTCAGTGCCCCGGTCACACCATGAATCATGAATTCCAGTGCTTCGGCGAAGGCGTCGAAGTAGTTGGCGCCGTGTTGGGTCAACCATTCGACGAAGCCGGCGATGTACTGGCCCAGTGGTATTTTTTCATCGATCAACATGATAGCGAGCGTCCACCTGCAAAAGTTTGAAGACTCACCTGCGGCGGGCAAGCCCGCCGCAGGCAGTGCTTACTGCGTGAGTTTGGCCTTGGCCGCCTCCAGGCCCGGCTTGCCGTCAACGGTGGTGACCCCGGCCAGCCAGGTGTCGAGCACCTGCGGGTTCTTTTTCAGCCAGGCCTTGGCTGCGGCGTCGGGTTTCATCTTGTCGTCCAGGACGTTGCCCATCAGGCTGCTTTCCATGTCGAGGGTGAAGGACAGGTTTTTCAGCAGCTGCCCGACGTTGCTGCATTCCTGTACATAGCCCTTGCGGGTATTGGTCAGTACCGTGGCCTTGCCGTATTCGGGGCCGAAGAATTCATCGCCGCCGTCCAGGTACTTCATCTTGAATCGGGTGTTCATCGGGTGCGGTTCCCAGCCCAGGAACACGACGTCAGTGCCGCGGCGCTCGGCGCGATCAACTTGCGAGAGCATCCCCGCCTCGCTGGACTCGACCACCTTGAACCCGGCGTCCTTCAGGCCGAAGGCGTTCTTGTCGATCATGCTCTGGATGGTGCGGTTGCCGTCGTTGCCGGGCTCGATGCCGTAGATCTTGCCATCCAGCTCTTTCTTGAATTTCGGAATGTCGGCGAAGGTCTTCAGGCCCTTGTCGTACAGTGCCTGGGGCACGGCCAGGGTGTACTTGGCGTTTTCCAGGTTGGCCCGTACGGTTTCCACCGTGCCGGCATCGCGGTACTGCTTGATGTCGTTTTCCATGGTCGGCATCCAGTTGCCGAGGAACACGTCCATGTTCTTGCCGTCGGCCAGCGACTTGTAGGTCACCGGTACCGAGATCATGGTGGTCTTGGTCTTGTAACCCAGTGACTGCAACACGACGCTGGTGACCGCGGTGGTCACGGTGATGTCGGTCCAGCCGACATCGGAGAAGTTGACGGTGTGACACTGCTCGGGCTCTGCGGCCTGTGCCAGCACCGGCAGACTCAGCAGCGCGGTCAGCAACAGCGAGGGTGAACCTTTCATGCGATGGACTCCTGATGGTTTTCTCGGATGTCCCACGGGACCGCCGTGCTTTTTTGGTTTGCAGCGGTCGGGCCAGGCTATCGGGCGATAGCGGGACAGGTGCCGTGCAATCGAGTCGATAACGATCATCTAACAGCGAAAATCAAACGCCTACAGGGTGCGTCGTATCCAGTACAGACAGGGTCGCATCCAGTGTCGAGGAGGTCGTTTACAGATTTATCCAGCCCTGTAAACGCAGTTTCGGAACCTCTGCACCGCAAAAAAACGGCGCAAGAATGTGACTGACAGCTGGCGGCGTTGCTGGGCAAGAACGCGTCGGTTGCAGACGTCAGAAGCCTGCTCAAAAGCCTGATGATGCGCGAAATCGGCGGATTGCCGCCCTTTAAGCGTAGCAGTTGCACCGCCCCAGGCTCGGGCCCGGGTGGCTGCTCTATCAGGAGGTAGGTGGCATGGCCATCAGTGTGTTCGACCTGTTCAAGATCGGTGTCGGCCCATCCAGTTCCCACACCGTCGGGCCCATGCGCGCCGCGGCGTTGTTCGTCCAGGGGCTGCGCGAGCGCGGTGAGCTGGAGCAGGTGCGGCGCGTCGAAGTGCGGCTGTACGGCTCGTTGTCGGCCACCGGCATTGGTCACGGCAGCGACAACGCGGTGATCATGGGCCTGATGGGCGAATGGCCGGATTCAATCGACCCGTCGCAGATCGGCCCGCGCATCGCTGCATTGCGCGAAACAGACACCTTGCGGCTCGACAGCAGGCTGGAAGTCGGCTTCGTCTGGGCACGCGACATGCTGCTGCTGGACGAGAACCTGCCGTACCACCCCAATGCGATGACCCTGATCGCCGAAGGCGCTGCAGGGGAGCTGCACCGCGATACCTATTACTCGATCGGCGGCGGCTTTGTGGTCGACGCCGCTCAGGCCGCCAGCGGCGTGCTGGACGCCGATAACACCGTGCTGCCCTACGATTTCAACAGTGCCCAGGAGCTGCTGGAGCTGTGCGAGCAAAACGACCTGCGCGTGTCGCAATTAATGCTGGAAAACGAGAAGGTCTGGCGTAGCGAAGCGGAGATTCGCGCCGGCCTGCTCAAGCTTTGGCATGCCATGCAGGCGTGCGTCGAGAACGGCCTGAAATATGAAGGCACGCTGCCGGGCGGGCTGAATGTGAAGCGTCGCGCAGCCAAGTTGCACCGTAGCCTGCAAGAGCTGAACAAACCCAACGTGATCGGCTCGACCTTGAGCGCCATGGAGTGGGTCAACCTCTATGCCCTGGCGGTCAACGAAGAGAACGCGGCCGGCGGGCGCATGGTCACGGCGCCGACCAATGGCGCGGCCGGGATCATTCCGGCGGTGCTGCACTACTACATGCGTTTCAGCGATGAAGTCAGTGAAGCGAACGTGGTCGACTTTTTCCTCGGCGCGGCGGCGGTGGGCATCCTGTGCAAGAAGAACGCGTCGATCTCCGGAGCCGAGGTCGGTTGCCAGGGCGAAGTCGGCTCGGCCTGTGCCATGGCCGCTGCAGGCCTTGCCGAAGTGCTCGGGGCGACGCCGGCACAACTGGAGAACGCCGCCGAGATCGGCCTTGAACACAACCTGGGGCTGACCTGCGACCCAGTGGGTGGCCTGGTCCAGGTGCCGTGCATCGAGCGCAATGCCATTGCTGCGGTGAAGGCGATCAACGCTGCGCAAATGGCCCTGCGCGGTGACGGTGAGCACTTCATCTCGCTCGACCGGGTGATCCGCACCATGCGCGATACCGGCGCCGACATGCACGACAAGTACAAGGAAACCTCGCGCGGTGGCCTGGCGGTCAGCGCCATCGAATGTTGATGCCTTGTAGGTACTGCGCCTTTTTTGCCCACCGTCGATCGCTGCGCCGCCTTTTGGCGCAGCGAAGCGAAACAGGTTGTTCAAGCAGCTGTTACCCCGGCCACTGGCGCCTTGGGTGACATCTGCGCATGTCGTTTCTGAGCATCCTTCCCACAAGTGCTACCGAATTGCTCACGTTTCCTACAGAGCAGCGCTAGCCCGTACCTTTGCGTTTATAAACCTGCCTCGCAACAGCGGCCAAATAGACGGTGCGCGACGTCGTTTTTGGTTTTTATTGGACGGTCATTCAATTTCAGGCATGGCATTTGCGTTGTGATCTGGCAAAGCCCCTGCATTCGAATCGGGGCCGTGACAAAAAAAGCCCGTGCCTGCCTGAGGCGCACCCTGCATTGTGTGAGGAGATACCGCGATGACGTCGTACAACTCCGGGACCCCAACCCAGAACCGCGCACCTCAATCCATCGGCTTCCTGCTGCTGGATAACTTCACCCTCATCTCCCTGGCGTCGGCGGTCGAACCGCTGCGCATGGCCAACCAGTTGTCCGGCCGTGAACTGTATCGCTGGAGCACTTTGAGCGTGGATGGCGGTCAGGTGTGGGCCAGCGACGGCTTGCAGATCACCCCCGATGCGGCCATGCACAAGGCGCCACCCATGGACACCGTGATCGTCTGCGGCGGTGTCGGTATCCAGCGCACCGTCACCCGTGAGCATGTCACCTGGCTGCAGAGCCAGGCCCGCCAGTCGCGCCGCCTGGGCGCGGTGTGCACCGGCAGCTGGGCGCTGGCCTGTGCCGGCTTGCTCGACGGTTTTGATTGCAGCGTGCACTGGGAATGCCTGGCGGCGATGCAGGAAGCCTTCCCGCGGGTGAGCATGAGCACCCGCCTGTTCACCCTCGACCGCAACCGCTTCACCAGCTCCGGTGGCACCGCGCCGCTGGACATGATGCTGCACCTGATCAGCCGCGATCATGGCCGTGAACTGTCGGCGGCGATCTCCGAGATGTTCGTCTACGAGCGTATCCGTAACGAGCAGGACCACCAGCGCGTGCCGCTCAAGCACATGCTCGGCACCAACCAGCCGAAACTGCAGGAAATCGTCGCGCTGATGGAGGCCAACCTGGAAGAGCCGATCGACCTGGATGAACTGGCCGTGTATGTCTCGGTGTCGCGGCGTCAGCTCGAGCGCCTGTTCCAGAAGTATCTGCACTGCTCGCCGTCGCGCTACTACCTGAAGCTGCGCCTGATCCGTGCCCGGCAACTGCTCAAGCAGACGCCGATGTCGATCATCGAAGTGGCCTCGGTGTGCGGTTTTGTCTCCACGCCACACTTCTCCAAGTGCTACCGCGAATACTTCGGCATTCCGCCGCGTGACGAGCGCGTCGGCTCCAACACCGCACAACAGGTGGCGATGATGCCGATTCCGCAGGCGCTGGTGTTGTCGCCGCTGGCCGGGCCGATGTCGGCGTTGAGCCAGGCGCGCAATGAATCGACATTTGCCAGTGTGAGGCTGTAAGGCCTAGGTGGGCTCATCACGGGGCAAGCCCGCTCCTACCTTGTGGGAGCGGGCTTGCCCCGCGATGCTTTCAGCGGTTCTGGAACGCTGCCAACGCCGGCAACAGCTGCTGTTCGATCGCCTGGCGCACGGCAGGCAGGATGGTGGCATTGCCGGTGTACATCTGCTCGACCATGCCCTTCAGGGCTTTGGCCCGCGGCTCGCTCAAGCCCCGCACCGCACATTCACAGGCCTGTTCGGCGCTGGCGTCGGCCGGCATTTCGAAACCCAGGGCGCGCAGCTGGCCCAGCAGGTCGTCCTGATCAATCAAATCCGCATGCATCATGGTGGTTGTCCTTGTTTGCAGGTGTGATCACCATCGATTCTGTGGGCGCCCGTGCAGTGCGGCAAGGACAGAATGTCGCAATGGCTGCAGCACATATGAACAGGTCGTTTTCGGGCAAATCGGGGCGGGGCAGAGGCGGCACACTGAGGCCATGCACAGTCACAGGAAGGTTTGGTCACCCTCCGCACAGCGCATGTGAATGCTCGCTCTTGGCCCCGGTTGCGTCACGGCTCCGGGGCCATTTTTTGCGTGGTGGATGGGGGTGAAGCTATCGCGCGGCCCTTAGCCTGGTAACCCGATCACGCGTCCGACAAACTCGGCCGGTGCAAGGTCAGCCTGCTCAGCCACAACCCCCTGCAGCCGCTCGACGACATCGACCGCAAAGGGCGCCGACCTGGGGCCGGCGAGGTCCACATGCAGCAGCATCTGCTCACTGGCCGCCAACGCCTCATCAAATCCCTGACGGTGCAGGCTGTGGTACAGGTGCAGGCGCTTGCGATCGAAGCCGATCACCTGGGTCTGCACCCAGACCTCGGTCTTGAGCTTCACCTCATGCAGGTAGTTCAGGTGACACTCCAGGGTGAACAGCGAGTGGCCGCTGGCGCTGCGGTTGTCGCTGTCCAGGCCGATGCGGTCCATGAAGGCATCGGTGGCATAGCTGAAGATCAGCAGGTAGAAGGCATCGCGCAGATGCCCGTTGTAGTCGACCCAGTCGGCCAGTACCTGGGTTCGGTAGGTAATCAATGCGGGCATCGTAAGCTCCGGTCAGTCGCTGAAGTTCAAGCCATGTCTGGCCTTGGTGGTTTTTACCGCATCCAGCACGGCCAGCAGGCAATCATCACGATAGCGCTCCAGCGAGCTGATGCTGCGTTCGCCCAGTTGCTCGCTGGTGCCTTCTACCACGGCGTCGATCAGGCCCTCGGTGAGCTCCGGGGCCGGCAGGTAGGTCCAGGGCAGTTGCAGTGCCGGGCCGAACTGGGCCATGAAATGGCGCATGCCGGCGTCGCCCCCGGCCAGCGTGTAGGTCAGGAAGGTGCCCATGAACGACCAGCGCAAGCCGGCGCCAAAGCGGATGGCATCGTCGATTTCACCGGTGCTCGCCACGCCATCGTTGACCAGGTGCAACGCCTCGCGCCACAACGCTTCGAGCAGGCGGTCGGCGATAAAACCGGGGACTTCCTTGCGCACATGCAGGGGCCGCATGCCGAGATTGGTGTAGACGGTTTTCGCCGCTTCAATGGCTTCGGGGGCGGTCTTGTTGCTGCCGACGATTTCCACCAGGGGCAGCAGGTATACCGGGTTGAAGGGATGGCCGACCACGCAGCGTTCCGGGTGGGTCGCAGACTCGTAGAACTCGCTGGGCAACAGGCCGGACGTGCTGGAGCCGATCAGGGCATCGGGTTTGGCCGCCGCACTGATCTTGCTGTGCAGGTCGAGTTTCAGCTCAAGGCGTTCCGGAGCGCTTTCCTGGATGAAATCGGCATCACGCACGCATTCCTCGATGGTGGCGACAAAGCGCAGGCGTGCTTGTGAGGCGCCGGGGGCCAGGCCCTGCTTTTCCAGGGCTGGCCAGGCATTGGCGATGCGTTTGCGCAGCGCAGCCTCGGCGCCCGGGGCCGGATCCCAGGCCACCACGTCCAGGCCGTGGGCCAGTGCGCGGGCGACCCAGCCGCTGCCAATCACGCCGCTGCCCAAGGCTGCAAAGGTCTTGATCTCGGTAATAAAGCTCATCGTGCTCTCCTGTAATCAGCGACGGGTCAGGTTCATTTTGGTGCGGCCTTCGGCCGGGGTGAGCACCCGTGCACCGAGGCGGCTGAGGATTTCCGTGGCGCGCTCCACCAATTGGCCGTTGCTGGCCAGCACGCCTTTGTCCAGGTACAGGTTGTCTTCCAGGCCGACCCGCACGTTGCCACCGAGCAGCACGGCTTGCGCGGCCATTGGCATCTGCATGCGGCCGATGCCGAAACCGGCCCAGGTCACGCCGGCAGGCAGGTTGTCGACCATGGCTTTCATGGTGGTGGTGTCGGCCGGGGCGCCCCAGGGGATGCCCAGGCACAGCTGGAACAGCGGATCGTCGAGCAGGCCTTCCTTCATCATTTGCTTGGCGAACCACAGGTGGCCGGTGTCGAAGATTTCCAGCTCGGCCTTGACGCCCAGTTCGGTGATCCGCTTGGCGCCGGCGCGCAGCTGCGACGGGGTCGAGACATAGATGCTGTTGCCGTCGCCGAAGTTGAGGGTGCCGCAGTCCAGGGTGCAGATTTCCGGCAGCAGTGCCTCGACGTGGGCCAGGCGTTCCAGCGGGCCGATCAGGTCGGTACCGGCGCCGAACTCCAGTGGGGTTTCGCCCGGGCCGATCTCCAGGTCGCCACCCATGCCGGCGGTGAGGTTGACGATGATGTCCACATCCGACTCGCGGATGCGCTCCATCACTTCGCGGTACAGCGCGACATCGCGGCTGAAACGGCCGGTCTGCGGGTCGCGGACATGGCAGTGGACCACAGTGGCACCAGCCTTGGCGGCCTCTACGGCGGCTTCGGCGATCTGTTTCGGGGTGACCGGGACCAGGTGGCTCTTGCTGGCGGTGTCGCCGGCACCGGTCAGGGCGCAGGTGATGATGACGTCGTGGTTCATGAGCGGTTTCCTTCAGGCGTCGTGGCTCGCTTCGTCGCCACGGCAGGCGACGAAGGCATCAGGTTCGTTGGGTCAGTTGGCAGTCAGTTGCAGATTGTCGGCGGCCGGCTTGCCATCGAAGGTGGTCACACCCTCAAGCCAGCGCTTCTGATCTTCGGGATGGTCCCTGAGCCACTGACGGGCGGATTCCAGCGCGTCCTTGTGCTCGAGCAGCGGTTGCATCATGCGGCTCTCGTCTTCGGCGCTGAAGGTCAGGTTGGTCAGCAGCTTGTTCACGTTCGGGCAACGCTCGGCGTAGTCGGGGGCCGTGACGGTCCACACCGTGGCGCGGCCTTCGTCCGGGCCCAGGGCGTTGTCGCTGCCGCTCAAGTAGGCCATATCGATGTTGACGTTCATCGGGTGCGGCGCCCAGCCGAAGAACACCACCGCCTCCTTGCGCCGTACGGCGCGGTCGACGGCGGCCAGCATGCCGGCTTCGCTGGATTCGACCAGCTGGAACTTGCCCAGGCCGAACTGGTTCTTGCTGATCATCGCCTTGATCTGGGTGTTGGCGCCGGAGCCGGGTTCGATGCCATAGATCTTGCCGCCCAGCTCTTTTTCGAACGTGGCGATGTCGGCAAAGGTTTTCAGGCCCTTGTCGGCCAGGTACTTGGGCACGGCGAGGGTAGCGCGGGCATCATCCAGGCTGGGTTGGTCGAGGACCTTGACCTGTTTTGCGTCGATGAACGGGGTGATGGTCTGGGTCATGATCGGGTTCCAGTAGCCCAGGAACATGTCCAGGCGCTGGTCGCGGATACCGGCGAAAATGATCTGTTGCGAGGCGCTGGTTTGCTTGGTCTTGTAGCCCAGGCCGTCGAGCAGCACCTGGGTCATGGCGCTGGTGGCTATCACATCGGTCCAGTTGACCACGCCAAGGCGCACGTTCTTGCAGGCGGCCGGTTCCGTGGCCATTACGTTGGTGCTGAGGATTGCGGTACCGACGAGCGTGAGCAGGCTACGACTGATCAATCTGTTCATGGTGGCTCCTCCAACGGCAGTTCTAATTGTTATAAGGGGCGGCCTCTGCGTGCCGTCCCGATCAAACTACGCCGACGCCAGGGTGAAAATTCGCACCCTGGCGACCAGCACTTGCACAGTGGCGACCTGCAGGGTATTAACCGCAGATCCGTGGCCGTCGAGTCGTTCGCTATGCCCCAGGATTTCTACTTTCTGCTGCTTCCCGGTTTTTCCGCCATCGGCTTCATTTCGGCGGTCGAACCGCTGCGGGTGGCCAACCGCTTTCGCGCCGGGTTGTACCGCTGGCAGGTACTGAGCATAGGGGGCGGGGCAGTGCAGGCCAGCAATGGCATGTCGGTCAACGCCGACGGCTCCCTGCAGTCGTTGGCGAAGGGCGCGACACTGCTGGTGGTGGCCGGCTTCGAGCCGTTGGGCAGCTACAGCCCGGTGCTGCAACACTGGCTGCGCAAGCTCGATCATGAGGGCGTGATACTGGGCGGGATCGACACTGGCACCGTGGTGCTGGCCGAGGCCGGGCTGCTCGACGGGCATCGGGTGACCCTGCACTGGGAGGCCCTGGAAGCGTTCAAGGAGTCCTACCCGCAGCTACAGGCAACCCAGGAACTGTTCGAAGTGGATCGGCGGCGCATCACTTCGGCCGGTGGTACCGCCTCGATCGATCTGATGCTCGACCTGATCGCCCAGGCCCACGGCCCGCAACTGGCCATCCAGGTGTCCGAACAGTTCGTGCTGGGGCGCATCCGCCCGCGCCAGGACCACCAGCGCATGCAGATCGCCTCGCGCTATGGCATCAGCAACAAGAAGCTGGTGCAGGTGATCGGCGAGATGGAGCGCAACACCGAGCAACCGCTGAACACCCTGGTGCTGGCCGAGCAGGTGCAGGTCACCCGGCGCCAGCTGGAGCGCCTGTTTCGCCTGTACCTGAAGGACACACCCAGCGGCTTCTACCTGCGCCTGCGCCTGGACAAGGCGCGCCAGCTGCTGCGTCAGACCGACATGAGTGTGCTGGAAGTGGGCATCGCCTGCGGCTTCGAATCGGCCTCCTACTTCACCCGCTGTTACCGCGGGCGTTTTGAGCGTTGCCCACGGGAGGACCGCAAGGCTCAGGCCGTGGTTGTCAGCGGCGGCTGAGCAACAGGGCGCAGGCGGTCTTGTAGGCTTCGTGCTGGTACTTGTTCAGTGAACCTGGCATTTGCAGGTTGTGCTTTTTGGCTTGAGCGCTGACGGTTTGCGGCGACAGCAAGTGAACCTCGCAGCCTTCAAGCATCTGCAGGATGGCTTCGATCTTGAACGTCAGCGGGCCGCCGGCAAACTCGCCTTTCTTGCTGCGCTTCTTGATGGCCAGGGCGGTGATGCCATGCTCGCTCAGCAGGGCTTGTACGCCGTGGGCGAATGCCTTGACTTGCGCGGCGTCCTCATCATTGTCCAGGGCAAGTTTCTTGATTGATGGTTGTGCATGGCTGGGCTGGCCAGCATCCAGCATTGCGACGGCGCACAGGGCTTCGCTGCCCTTGATTTCAATACCACAGATTTTCATGGGGGCTGCTGCTCTTCAGGGTAAGGCCTGGGCGGACCTGGCATTTCTGTCAGTATCGGCGCCAAACAATTGCGATCTATGGTGAAGCTCCTGTCCGAATAGGGCAAATCTCAAGGGAGCAATTTTTATGGACAATCTGATCAGAAAGGAAATACGAGCGCTTACTCGCGATGAAAGAGTTGGTTTAACCAGCGCATTTCTTGAGTTGAAACGTCGAGGGGAATACGACAAGTATGTGAAATGGCATCATGACGCCATGGAAGCGACTTCACTGCCTGGAGAGCCCCAGTACGCCAGTTTTCGTAACCATGCCCACAGAGGACCGGCCTTCCTGCCATGGCACCGCTGGTTCGTGAAAATGTTGGAAGATGAGCTGCGCACGGTGGGTTCGTTCAGGGACGGTGCACTGCCGTACTGGGACTGGACGCTGGACAGTGAAAATCCGCTGGCGTCGCCCATCTGGACCGCCGACTGGATGGGGGGAGATGGAAATCCGCAAGACAACGACTTCATCCAGAACGGACCTTTTTCCAACCCGCAAACGTGGCCAGTTGTTTTTCCGCTTGTAGAGGGCAGGCAAGAGCCTCTGCGGCGCAGCTTTGGCAGACTCGCAAGCACGCTGCCGAATGCACAGGCATTGGCAAGGGCCATGGCGCGGCCGCATTACTCTGAACCCGGACATTTTGGCGAGCAGTTCCAGATGGGATTCTGTAACTACCTGGAAGGATGGGTTACACCCAATGCCGACAGTGCCTTGACCGACCCGGGCACCCAGTTGCACAACCGCGTGCACAACTGGATCGGGGGCAACATGGCAACAATGATGTCACCGGATGACCCGGTGTTTTTTCTTCATCACTGCTTCGTCGACAAAGTCTGGGCGGACTGGCAGGCGATCAGGGGGCGGGACAACTATCAGCCCGAAGAGGGGGGCGCGCTGGGGCATAACCTCAATGACGATATGATTTATGGCCCGGGTGATGGCGACACACGCAAGCGCTTGAGTGATGTGTTGGATATTGCGGCCTTGGGCTACGAATACTCGTCATCGGTAACCCCGCAGCCGCCAGTATCTGAATGGGAGCATCGATTGAAGTACAACCCATATATCTAGGGTTACTGCAGGCCCAGCGATTGCAGGTATTCCGAGCGATCGTCGCTACGTTGGGCCAGGCAGGTGTTTTGCGCGGTGTCGAATGCCTGGCCGGGCTTGGCGTCAAAGGTCTCGACCTTGCAGTCGGCGTCGCGCAGCTGTTTCCACTGCGTTTCGGCGTTGTTCAGGCGCTTGCTCAGGTCACTGACCTTGGCCTCCTGGCCGGCATATTGCTCCTTGATCCGCTCCAGCAGGTCGGCAAACGCGGCGTCGAGTTCACGCTCGGCAGTGGTGCGGCTGAACAGTGCGCAGTCGTAGTTCTGCTGGTCGTTTTCGACGTTGTCGCACGGCGTACTGTCTTCTTCACTGGCGTGGGCACCAAAGGCCAGGGCGGCCAGGGCCAGCCATACCATCGTTCTCATTCAGTCATCCTCCGAGGGGAACATGGGCGCTGATTCTCGCTCAGCGCCCCGGCAAAGAACAGCATAGTGGCTGTCTCGCCACGATTGTTCATCTTGGGCCTTGCAGCACCTTTGTCGTGGTTTGACGCTTTCGGCAATTCCCCTGTCGTTTTTGCATCTTAGCGACCTGGCCCCGAGGCATATGCTGGTCCCAAAGCGCCGGCACACGATTCGGCGCAGGACTTGCCAATAAAGGGGACAGCCTGATGAGCCCAGCCGAATTACACGCCGACAGCATCGTTATCGACGGACTGATTATTGCCAAATGGAACCGCGAGCTGTTCGAGGACATGCGCAAGGGTGGCCTGACCGCCGCCAACTGCACGGTGTCGGTCTGGGAGGGCTTTCAGGCCACGGTCAACAACATTGCCGCCAGCCAGAAGCTGATCCGCGAGAACAGCGATCTGGTGATGCCGGTGCGTACCACCGCCGACATCCGCAAGGCCAAGGAGCTGGGCAAGACCGGTATCCTCTTCGGCTTCCAGAATGCCCATGCATACGAAGACCAGATCGGTTACGTCGAGGTGTTCAAGCAGCTGGGCGTGGGCATCGTGCAGATGTGCTACAACACCCAGAACCTGGTCGGCACCGGCTGCTACGAGCGTGATGGCGGTCTGTCGGGCTTCGGCCGGGAAATCGTCGCGGAAATGAACCGCGTCGGGGTCATGTGTGACCTGTCCCATGTCGGCTCGAAAACCTCCGAAGAAGTCATCCTCGAATCGAAAAAACCGGTGTGCTACTCCCACTGCCTGCCGTCCGGGCTCAAGGAGCACCCGCGCAACAAGTCCGATGAAGAGCTGAAATTCATTGCCGACCATGGCGGTTTCGTCGGCGTGACCATGTTCGCGCCGTTCCTGGCCAAGGGCATCGATTCGACCATCGACGACTACGCCGAAGCCATCGAATACACCATGAACATCGTTGGCGAAGACGCCATCGGCATCGGTACCGACTTCACCCAGGGCCATGGCCAGGATTTCTTCGAATACCTGACCCACGACAAGGGCTACGCCCGGCGCCTGACCAACTTCGGCAAGATCATCAACCCGCTGGGCATCCGCACCGTGGGCGAGTTCCCCAACCTCACCGAGACCCTGCTCAAACGCGGCCATTCCGAGCGCGTGGTGCGCAAGATCATGGGCGAGAACTGGGTCAACGTACTCAAGGACGTGTGGGGCGAGTAAGCCTTACTCCAAGTCTGTCCGCCCCGGCCAGTACGCCGGGGCCATCAATCAAAATTCTTCTGGAGTTGAGTTTCCATGGCCAAGATCGCCCCGCAATTGCCTATCGAAGTCGACAGCGAAACCGGTGTCTGGACCAGTGATGCCCTGCCGATGCTCTACGTGCCACGGCATTTCTTCGTCAACAACCACATGGGCATCGAGGAAGTGCTGGGCGCCGAGGCCTACGCCGAGATCCTCTACAAGGCCGGCTACAAGTCCGCCTGGCACTGGTGCGAGAAAGAGGCCGAATGCCATGGCCTGGAAGGCGTGGCGGTGTTCGAACACTACATGAAGCGTCTGTCGCAGCGTGGCTGGGGCCTGTTCAAGATCCAGGACATCGACCTGGAAACAGGCACCGCCAGCGTCAAGCTCGAGCATTCGGCCTTTGTCTACGTGTACGGCAAGGTCGGGCGCAAGGTCGACTACATGTTCACCGGCTGGTTCGCCGGGGCCATGGACCAGATCCTGGCCGCCCGCGGCAGCTCCATCCGCACGGTCGCCGAGCAGGTCTACGGCGGTTCGGAAGAAGGCCACGACGACGGCCTGTTCATCGTCAAGCCGCTGTAAGTCGAGGATCTCGCCATGGCTTTCGAAGCAATGTTCCAGCCGATCCAGATCGGCAAACTGACCATCCGCAACCGGGTACTGAGCACTGCGCATGCTGAGGTCTACGCCACCGACGGCGGCATGACCACCGCGCGCTACATCAAATACTACGAAGAGAAAGCCAAGGGCGGACTGGGCCTGGCGATCTGTGGCGGCTCCTCGGTGGTGGCCATCGACAGTCCGCAGGAGTGGTGGGCCTCGGTGAACCTGTCCACCGACCGCATCATCCCGCACTTCCAGAACCTGGCCGACGCCATGCACAAGCATGGCGCCAAGATCATGATCCAGATTACCCACATGGGCCGGCGCTCGCGCTGGGACGGCTTCAACTGGCCGACCCTGATGTCGCCGTCGGGCATCCGCGAACCCGTGCACCGTGCCACCTGCAAGACCATCGAGCCGGAGGAGATCTGGCGGGTGATCGGCAACTACGCGCAAGCGGCGCGCCGGGCCAAGGAGGGTGGCCTGGACGGCGTCGAGCTGTCGGCCGTGCACCAGCACATGATCGACCAGTTCTGGAGCCCGCGGGTCAACAAGCGTACCGATGAGTGGGGCGGCACCTTCGAAGGACGCATGAAGTTCGGCCTGGAAGTGCTCAAGGCCGTGCGTGCCGAGGTCGGACCGGACTTCTGCGTGGGCATGCGCATCTGCGGCGACGAATTCCACCCCGATGGCCTCAGCCACGAGGACATGAAGGAAATCGCCAAGTATTACGACGCCACCGGCATGGTCGATTTCTTCGGCGTGATCGGCTCGGGTTGCGACACCCACAACACCCTGGCCAACGTCATCCCGAACATGAGCTACCCACCGGAGCCGTTCCTGCACTTGGCCGCCGGGATCAAGGAAGTGGTCAAGGTGCCGGTGCTGCACGCGCAGAACATCAAGGACCCGAACCAGGCCACGCGCATCCTCGAAGGCGGTTACGTGGACATGGTCGGCATGACCCGTGCGCACATCGCCGACCCGCACCTGATCGCCAAGATCAAGATGGGCCAGGTCGACCAGATCAAGCAGTGCGTCGGTGCCAACTACTGCATCGACCGCCAGTACCAGGGCCTGGATGTGTTGTGCATCCAGAACGCCGCGACTTCCCGTGAATACATGGGCGTGCCGCACATCATCGAAAAATCTACCGGGCCCAAGCGCAAGGTGGTGGTGGTTGGCGCGGGACCTGCGGGGATGGAGGCGGCTCGCGTCTCGGCCGAGCGCGGCCACGACGTCACCCTGTTCGAGAAGAAGGACGCCATCGGCGGGCAGATCAGCATCGCCGCCAAGGCGCCACAGCGCGACCAGATTGCCGGTATCACCCGCTGGTACCAACTGGAGCTGGCGCGCCTGAAGGTGGACCTGCGCCTGGGCACCGCCGCGGATATCGACACCATCAAGGACCTGCGTCCGGATGTGATCGTGCTGGCAGTGGGGGGCCATCCGTTCCTGGAACAGAACGAGCACTGGGGCGCTGCCGAAGGCCTGGTGGTCAGCAGCTGGGACGTGCTCGACGGCAAGGTTGCGCCGGGCAAGAACGTGCTGGTCTACGACACCATCTGCGAGTTCACCGGTATGTCGGTGGCCGACTATATCGCCGACAAGGGCAGCCAGGTCGAGATTGTCACCGACGACATCAAGCCGGGCGTGGCCATTGGTGGCACCTCGTTCCCGACCTACTACCGCAGCATGTACCCCAAGGAAGTGATCATGACCGGCGACCTGGCGCTGGAGAAGGTCTACCGCGAGGGCGACAAGCTGGTGGCGGTGCTGGAGAACGAATACACCGGCGCCAAGGAGGAGCGGGTGGTCGACCAGGTGGTGATCGAGAACGGCGTGCGGCCGGACGAGGCGCTCTATTACGGGCTCAAGGAAGGCTCGCGCAACAAGGGCCAGATCGATATCGAGGCACTGTTCGCGATCCAGCCGCAGCCGATCCTCAGCCAGCCGGGCGAAGGGTATCTGCTGTATCGCATCGGCGACTGCGTGGCGCAGCGCAACACCCATGCCGCCATCTATGACGCCTTGCGCCTGTGCAAGGATTTCTGACCAGACTGCGGGACTGTGTAGGAGCGGGCTTGCCCCGCGATACGGTGTATGAAGCACCGTCGTAATCGCGGGACAAGCCCGCTCCTACAGGGTCATTTCCCGAGCGCGATTCGTGTGGGAGCCTCCCATGTTGAACACCCTTTTACCCATCCTGCTGTTCGCCGCCCTGGGCCTTGCCGCCCTCGGCGCACTGCGGCGTGTGCGGATGTGGCGCCAAGGCCGACCATCGAAGGTCGACTTGCTCGGCGGCCTGCTGGCCATGCCGCGGCGCTACATGGTCGACCTGCACCACGTGGTCGCCCGCGACAAATACATGGCCAACACCCACGTCGCCACTGCCGGTGGCTTTGTGCTGGCTGCGCTGCTGGCGATCCTGGTGCACGGCTTCGGTCTGCACAACAAGATTCTCGGCTATGCCTTGTTGTTCGCTACGGTACTGATGTTTGCCGGTGCCCTGTTCGTCTACAAGCGCAGGCTCAACCCGCCCTCGCGCCTGTCGAAAGGCCCGTGGATGCGCCTGCCGAAAAGCCTGCTGGTGTTCGCCGCGAGCTTCTTTATCGCCACCTTGCCGGTCGCCGGGATCCTGCCGGAAGGCTTCGGTGGCTGGCTGCTGGTCGCGTTGCTGGGCGTGGGTGTGCTCTGGGGTGTGTCCGAGCTGTTCTTCGGCATGACCTGGGGCGGGCCGATGAAGCACGCCTTCGCCGGTGCCCTGCACCTGGCCTGGCACCGCCGTGCCGAGCGCTTCGGCGGCGGACGTTCCACTGGCCTCAAGCCCCTGGACCTGGAAGACCCCGAGGCGCTGCTGGGGGTGGAGAAACCCAAGGATTTCACCTGGAACCAACTGCTCGGCTTCGACGCCTGCGTACAGTGCGGCAAATGCGAAGCCGCCTGCCCGGCCTTTGCCGCCGGACAACCGCTGAATCCGAAAAAGCTCATCCAGGACATGGTCGTCGGCCTGGCCGGCGGCACCGATGCCAAATTCGCCGGCAGCCCGTACCCGGGCAAGCCGGTTGGTGAACACGGCGGCAACCCGCACCAGCCGATCGTCAACGGCCTGGTCGATGCCGAAACCCTATGGTCGTGCACCACCTGCCGCGCCTGCGTGGAGGAGTGCCCGATGATGATCGAGCACGTCGATGCCATCGTCGACATGCGCCGTCACCTGACCCTGGAAAAAGGCGCCACGCCGAACAAGGGCGCCGAGGTCCTGGACAACCTGATCGCCACCGACAACCCCGGCGGTTTCGCCCCGGGCGGGCGGATGAACTGGGCGGCGGACCTGAACCTGAATGTGCTCGGCGACATCCAGACCACCGAAGTGCTGTTCTGGGTCGGCGACGGCGCCTTCGACATGCGCAACCAGCGCACCCTTCGTGCCTTCGTCAAGGTGCTCAAGGCGGCCCAGGTGGACTTCGCCGTGCTCGGCCTGGAGGAGCGCGACAGCGGCGACGTGGCCCGTCGCCTGGGTGACGAGGCGACCTTCCAGCAACTGGCCCGGCGCAATATCCAGACCATGGCCAAGTACAGCTTCAAGCGCATCGTCACCTGCGATCCGCACAGCTTCCATGTGCTCAAGAACGAATACGGCGCCTTCGGTGGTGACTACCTGGTGCAGCACCACAGCACCTACATTGCCGAACTGATCGGTGCCGGCAGGCTCAACCTCGGCCAGCACAAGGGCGGCAGCGTGACCTATCACGATCCGTGCTACCTGGGCCGCTACAACGGCGAGTACGAAGCGCCGCGCGACGTGTTGCGCGCCCTGGGCATCGAGATCAAGGAGATGCAGCGCTCGGGCTTCCGTTCGCGTTGCTGCGGCGGTGGCGGCGGTGCGCCGATCACCGATATCCCCGGCAAGCAGCGGATTCCCGACATGCGCATGGACGATATCCGCGAGACCGCTGCCGAGTTGGTCGCCGTGGGTTGTCCACAGTGCACGGCGATGCTTGAAGGTGTGGTCGAGCCCCGGCCGCTGATCAAGGACCTGGCCGAACTGGTGGCCGACGCCCTGCTCGAAGAACAAGCGCCAGCGAACAAGTCGACGCCGGCAAAGCGTGAACCTGCGGAGGTGCACTGATGAGCGACATTATTCGCCGTGATCCGCGCGCCGAGTGGATCGCCCGCAACCGCCTGCACCCCTTGCACGCGGCCATGCAGCAGACGCAGCAGCACAGCTGGATGGGCCCCAACGGCATTATCCGCAAGAACCCTCACGGCGTCGGTTTCATCGGCCCCAACGGTATCAAGCGCATCGACCGCAGCGGTGCCCAGCAGGGCACCAGCAACAAGCGAACAGCTGCCGTTGCCGTGCAGTTGCCGCTGCACCAGGTGCCGGCGCCGGCGTTCTACATTGCCGTGGTTCCGGACATGGTCGGTGGCCGCCTGGGCAGCCACGACCGTGACCTGCTCGGGCTTGCCCACAGCCTGGCCGGTAGCGACGGTGCTGTGCTCGCCGTGGTCTTTGGCGAGCACAAAGAGAGCAACTTTGCTGGTGCGGGCGTTGATCGACTGCTGGTCATCGAGGGCGATGAGTTCGAAGGTTATGCACCGGAGCAACTGGTGCAAGGCCTGCGGGCTGTGGATAACCAGTTTTCACCACGGCACTGGCTGCTTCCGGACAGTCGCACGGGAGGAGGGGAGCTGGGCCGGCGCTTTGCCGCCGCCATTGGCGAGCGGCCGGCGACCCGGGTCTGGCAGGTCAAGGATGGCCAATGCACCGGTCGAGCGGGTGCTGGCCAGCAGGACCTCCACCGCAGCTTGCCGCGGCTGGTCCTGGCGGCGGCAGAATGCGCCGAGCCGGTCAGCGAAACCCGTCATGAAGCCCTGCCGGTGGAGTTGTCCACAGGCGTGGCGCGCCACCTTGCACGCATCGAAGACCTGGGGCCGGTCGCTGTAGACCCGGCGGCGATTGCCATGGCCGAAGCCGAATTCATCGTCTCTGGCGGCAACGGCGTCAAGGACTGGGAGCTGTTCCACCGTGCGACCGTCGCCCTCGGCGCGACCGAAGGCGCCTCGCGGGTGGCGGTGGACGACGGCTTCATGCCGCGTAACCGCCAGGTCGGGGCCACCGGTACCTGGGTCACGGCGCGGGTTTACGTGGCTGTGGGTATCTCGGGCGCGATCCAGCACCTGCAGGGCATCGGCGCCTGCGACAAGGTGGTGGCGATCAACATGGACCCCGGTTGCGACATGATCAAACGGGCCGATCTGTCAGTGATCGGCGACAGCGCCGCGATTTTGCAGGCGCTGGTCGAGGCTGTGGAAAACTATCGCAACGACGCCAAGCGTGACGCGGCGTAAGGGCAGGGGATAACTATGAACGCCAAGGTCATCAGTCTGGTTTCAATCGGTGCCCATCCCAGCTCCGGCCGCAGCCGGCGTGCAGAGCAGGACGCCCGGGCGGTGGAACTGGGGCTGCAACTGGCTGGGGATAACTTGCAGGTGCTGCATGCTGGTGATCCACAGGAGCCGGCATTGCGCGCCTACCTGGGCATGGGCCTGGCGCAGCTGGATGTACTGGAGCAACCCCAGGGAGCGGATGCCTTGGGTGTGTTGGGCGACTATCTTCGTGACGCCGGTGCACAGTTGGTCCTGACCGGGAGCCAGGCCGAGACCGGCGAAGGCTCGGGTATGCTGCCGTTCCTGTTGGCCGAGCGTCTGGGCTGGCCGCTGGTGGTCGGGCTGGCCGAAGTGGAATCTATCCACAATGGCGTAGCCCAGGTTTTACAAGCCTTGCCACGGGGCCAGCGGCGTCGGCTCAAGGTGCGCCTGCCATTGCTGGCCACTGTGGATAACGCTGCGCCCAAGCCGCGCCAGAGCGCTTTCGGCCCGGCGCGGCGGGGCGTGCTGGCGGCGCGCACGGTAGAAATTGTCGAAGATACGTTATTCACAAGCGCCGAACTGCAGTCGGCCAAACCGCGGCCCAAGCGCCTCAAGGTGATCAAGGCCAAGAGCGGCGCCGACCGCATGAAAGCCGCCACCGCCAAGGCCAGTGGCGGCGGTGGACAAGTGCTCAAGGACGTCAGCCCGCAGGCCGGTGCCGAAGCCATCCTCAAGTTGCTGGTGGAAGAAGGCGTATTGCGCTGAGGGATTGCCCACAATCTCTGTTGGCCGATCTGTGGATAAAGTGTTTGTGTATGGCTGGAGGGCACGCATGGCGTGCCCTCTGGCGTTATGGTCAAAAAATGATCAGGTTAAGTCACGGATTTTCCTGGTTATTCTCCCTCTGTCCTGATTGATATTGCCCACAATGGCTGTTGGCGCCTCTGTGGATAATATGTTTGCCCATGGCTGCAGGCCACGTTCTGCAAGGGCTGTATCGAATTGATCAAATAGTGATCGATTGCCGGCCTTAGCGCTGTTTATCCCCGTCAAACCTGGCGCTCAGGGCATTATCCACAGCACTTTTCCACCGTCCTGACTTTTGCACACAAAGTCTGTTGGCGTCTTTGTGGATAAGGTGTTTGCGCTCGCCTGTGAGCCACGTTTTACAAGGTGTTCAGCCGATTGATCAAATATTGATCAAACTATTTTCGAGGGAAAATCAATGACTTGCCCACATTCGCTGTGGGTTGTCCTGTGGATAAAGTGTTTGCTGTGTGGCGCGGGCCAGGAGGGGCTGGGGATTGCGGGGGGTGATCAGAATTTGTACAGGCAGTGCCGGCCTCATCGCGGGGCAAGCCCGCTCCTACAGACCCGTAGGAGCGGGCTTGCCCCGCGATGGGTTCACTACTATTGCGCAGCCACACCCTTGAGGTAAGGCGCAGGCGCCGCCCCCAGGTTGTTCAGCATTCGCTCGCTGTACCAGTCGACAAAGTTCACCACACCGAACTCATAGGTCTTGGAATAAGGCCCTGGCTGGTAAGCCGTGGAGTTGATACCCCGCTGGTTCTCCTCGGCCAGGCGACGGTCCTGGTCGTTGGTGGCGTCCCATACCTGGCGCATGCGCTCGGGGTCGTAGTCCACGCCTTCGACCGCGTCCTTGTGCACCAGCCACTTGGTGGTGACCATGGTTTCCTGGGCGCTGATCGGCCAGACGGTGAAGACGATCATGTGATCGCCCATGCAGTGGTTCCAGGAGTGCGGCAGGTGCAGGATGCGCATCGAACCGAGGTCTGGGTTCTTGATCCGGCCCATCAGCTTCTGGCAGCCCTGCTTGCCATCCAGGGTCATGGACACCGTGCCCTTGAGCAGCGGCATGCGCACGATACGGTTGCGCAGGCCGAAGCTGGCATGGGCATAGGGGATCTTCTCGGCGTCCCAGGCCGCCGCGGAGGCGGCGACGTGGTCCTTGAACGCCTGGTCGGCCCGTGGGTCGGTGACGTCGTCCCACTCCAGCAGGGTTTTCAACAGCTCCGGGTGCGAACCACTGCAGTGGTAGCACTCGCGGTTGTTCTCCAGTACCAGCTTCCAGTTGGCCTTTTCCATCAAGGTGGTCTGTACGGCCACCTTGGTGTTCTCCATGTCGTAGGGCTCCATGTAGTGAGCCAAGGTGGAGAGGAAGTCGTCGATCGCCGGCGGATTCTCCGCCAGGCTGATGAAGATGTAGCCACCGGCAGTCTTCACGTTCACAGGCTTGAGGCCGTATTGCTTCATATCGAAGTCGGCACCCATCTCGGTGCCGGCGAACAGCAGGCGGCCATCGAGCTCGTAGGTCCACTGGTGGTAATGACAGACCAGCTTGGCCACCTTGCCCTTGTCACTGGTGCACAGGCGCGAGCCACGGTGCCGGCAGACGTTATGGAAGGCATGCACCTGGCCTTCGGCGCCACGCACCACCAGGATCGGGTTCTTGCCGATCTGCAGGGTCAGGAAGTTGCCTTTGGCCGGGATCTCACAGGTCATCCCGGCAATCAGCCATTCCTTCTGGAAGATTTCTTCCATGTCGATCTGGAACAGGCGTTCGTCGGTGTAGAACGGCTGTGGCAGCGAGAAGGTGCGCTCGCGGCTCTGCAGCATCTCGGCTGTCGCCTTGCGCGCAGGTTCCAGTGGATCGCCCAGACTCAAAGTTGCGGTGACGTCCATCGTGTAGGTCCTCATGGCCGGTGCTGGTGGCCGGTGAAAGTGGCTAATCGTTGTTATGGCGACGCAAGGCTTGATTACAGCAGGATCATTTGCGATGGAGTGTGCGTTCGAAGGCGCCACGAACCATATCCATGGGCGACATGAAAAGATCCGTTTCCGACGCGCCAGCCCTTGTGGCAGGGGCCTGGTCGCGATAAGCACGCCGATGTCGCGGATAGGTATGTGTCCGTTGCGCAGCTTGAGCAGAATCGAAGCCATCAGGCCGCAGTCGGCCGTGGAGACGAGCATGTCCAACTTCCTCAATCCGGTCAGCACCCAGACCTGGGCCAACGGCCGCCACATCGTCCGTTGCGTCAAGGTGATCCAGGAAACCTGGGATGTGCGGACCTTCTGTTTCATGGCCGACCAGCCCATCATGTTCTTCTTCAAGCCCGGGCAGTTCGTGACCCTGGAGCTGGAGATCGAGGGCGAGCCGATCATGCGCTCGTACACCATTTCCAGTTCGCCGTCGGTGCCCTACAGCTTCTCGGTGACCATCAAGCGGGTGCCGGGTGGCAAGGTTTCCAACTGGTTGCACGATACCCTGCACGAAGGTCAGGAGCTGGCGGTGCACGGGCCGGTCGGGCTGTTCAACGCCATCGACTTCCCCAGCCCCAAGGTGCTGTACCTCAGCGGCGGCGTCGGCATCACCCCGGTGATGTCCATGGCCCGCTGGTTCTACGACACCAACGGCAATGTCGACATGGTCTTCGTCCATAGTGCCCGCTCACCGAAAGACATCATCTACCACCGCGAGCTGGAACAGATGGCCTCGCGGATCCCCAACTTCAGCCTGCACATCATTTGCGAGAAGCATGGCCTGGGCGAACCCTGGGCAGGCTATCGCGGCTACCTGAACCAGAAGCTGATGGAGTTGATCGCGCCGGACTTCATGGAGCGGGAAATCTTCTGCTGCGGCCCGACCCCCTACATGCACGCGGTCAAGCGCCTGCTCGAAGGTGTCGGTTACGACATGAGTCGTTATCACGAGGAATCGTTCGGGGCGACACCGGCCGAGGTCAAGGCCGATGCCGTGGAACACGCCGAGCAGGCGGCGGAAGCTGCCGAAGTCGACGCCAGCGACCTGCACCAGGTGGAGTTCACCTCTACCGGCAAGAGCATCCGCGTGGCCCCGGGCGAAACCGTGCATGCGGCGGCGGCCAAGCTGGGCCTGATGATCCCCAAGGCCTGCGGCATGGGCATCTGCGGCACCTGCAAGGTGCTCAAGCTGGGCGGCGAAGTGGAGATGGAGCACAACGGCGGCATCACTGACGATGATGTGGCGGAGGGCTATATCCTGTCCTGCTGCAGTGTGCCCAAGGGGGATGTGCGGATTGAGTACTAGTGCCGCACACACCGCCGTAGAGTTCCGGGCGGCGATCCTGGTGCACATGGTTATGGTCGCTGATCCACTTGTCGTCGGCTTCGGCAAGATCGATGTCGGTCACCAGCAATTGTGCTTCGGGCAGGCTGCTGGCGCCGGCCAGGGGGAAACCGTCGGCGTCGACAATGGTTGATCCACCCACCCAGTCAATCCCGCGCTCATGGCCGTGGCGATCACAGGCGGCGATGAACATTCGGTTGACTGCCGCGCCGGCCTGGACTCTCACGATCTCGGCCGGCCTTTCACCTTCCGGACGACCCAGGTCTGGCCAGTTGACGGGCGCACAGAGCAACTGTGCGCCGCCGAGTGCCGCCAGGCGAACCCATTCGGGTAGTTCCAGGTCGTAGCAGATCACCAGGCCGATGCGGCCTTTGGCCGTATGCACGATGGGTGGAGGCTGGTCGCCGGGGGTGAAGATGAGTTTTTCCCGGTCCCACAGGTGGGCCTTGCGGTAGCAGGTCAACCAGCCCCGGGGATCGACCAGCACGACGCTGTTGGCCACTTCGACGGCTGACAGGCGCTCGCAGAGCCCGCCGACAACGATGATGTCGTGTTGGCGTGCCAACTCGAACCAGCCCATTACCGTCTGGTCGTACAGACCTTCCGCCGACTCGAGGGCTTCATCAAGGTCATGGAAGGCATAACCGCTTTGCGCCAGCTCCGGCAGTACGACCAGTTCTGCACCTTGTTGCGCGGCGTGGGCAATGGCCGCGTTGCACAGTTGGCGGTTGTAGTCCACTTCGCCCACCCTGGGGGCGATCTGGGCACAGGCGATACATAAAGGCAATGATGTGCGGGTCATGCGTTTATCTCCTGGAAAGAGCATGTATCAATGCGCTATTAACTGCGGCCGTCAACTAGCATTTTTGCCAGTCCAAGAAACTTGGCTTGAATTTCAATTCAATATAAGTAGCCCGATTCTCTGGCACTACGCTCTTTCCGTAGGTCTAACTTCTGCGGAGAGTGCAATGTCTTCCATTCCTTCTCGTATACGCCTTGCCAAACACGTTATGGACAAGGATGTGAGTGCGCTTATTCCAGACTTTCCATTTGATTATGGTGGTTACCTTCTGGCGAGAGGGGAGAAGACGCTTGGATCTATCAGTGCGCAACACGCAGGGGAGCAGGTGCTGGTGGTAGGTGCGGGTGCCGCCGGGCTGGTTGCGGCCTACGAGATCATGCGCATGGGGCTGCACCCGGTTGTTGTTGATGCGGGGGGGCGTATTGGTGGGAGACTGTTTTCACAATCGGTAAATGACGCTGTACCTTTTGAGCGTGGTGCCATGCGCTTTCCTGTTTCGGGGAAGGCCTTGATGCACTATTTTCGTAAAGTCGGAATGGTTGGTAATAGTGAGGAGTTCCCTAACCCGGGAAGTTCGGCGGCAGTGAGTACGGTGGTTGATTTCGAGGGGGATAAATATTATTTCGAAGGTGATGAGGGAGCGTTTCCGCGCCCTCTTCGATTTAAGGAAATAGAAGATCGGTTCTTTGGCGAGTTTCTTGAACAACAACCCATCCGCTTCACTGAGATGGAAAATGCCATGTCAGCGGGCTCAATCGATCAAGCATTGATCAAGCAGATATGGGACAACATTCTCAGTGAGGGTTGGGACAACCTCAGCTTCCATGCCGCCATGGTCGAGCAGGCACGCTGGTCAGCAGCAGACATCAATGTATTCGGACAGATCGGCTTCGGTACGGGGGGCTGGAATACAGACTTCCCCAACTGTTTTCTCGAAGTGCTGCGGGTGCTGTACACCGGCCTGGATATCAATCACCTGTTAATGCGCGACGGCGCCGACCAACTGCCCCAACGCTTATGGTCACGACCTGCTGCCGATTTCGGTGATGAGCAGGTGCCCGGGTTGCCCGCCGAGACCGTAGAACAGTTGAGCCTCCACGCATTGCAGGGAGTCAACCCCCTGCGTCAGGAAGTCAGACTGATCAGTCGGCGGGAAGATGGCCGATTCGAGGTGGTATTCCACAACCTTGATAGCGGAGCGGACTTTCGTCGCGACTACGCTGCAGTTGTGTACACCCCGCACCTTCGGGTTCTCGATAAATTCCGCTATTTGAACGGTGTCGAGGGGCTCGAGGCCAGCCAGTCATTGTTAAGCCAGAAGCAGTGGGAAGCGGTGATGTACTGCCACTACATGCAATCGGCAAAGATTTTTGCCCAGACCCGCACGCCTTTCTGGCACCAACGCGGAACTGATGGCAAACAACTGATGAGCATCACGCTTTCCGACCGCCTGACCCGAGGCACTTACCTGGTCGATTACAGCCGAAACACAGGAGACTACAAGGGCAGTGGCATTTTCCTTTCCTACACCTGGAACAACGACAGCCTTAAATTTCTCGGTGATCGTTCGATCATGCGCCATGGCGAGCTATGCACGACGCTGCTTGACAAGGTTTACCCAGGCCTGGACCTGGCTTCGCACTTTGTCGACAGCGATCCTTTCGTGGAGATCAACTGGGAGGAAGAGCCGTTTTACCTGGGCGCATTCAAGATGAACCTGCCGGGGCAGTATGAGAACCAGCGGCAGTTGTTCAGCCAGTTCTACGAGGGCGGCAATGGCGTTGCCATGGATGGTTTCATCCTGGCCGGGGATGATGTTTCCTGGACGGGCGGCTGGGCGGAGGGGGCGGTAACCACGGCGTTGAACGCCGTGGACAAGCTGGCGACCAAGTTCAACAACGGCTTCGCCCCCGAGGGTGGCCCTGTATCGCAGTGGCATCGCCTCAAGCCGAAGGTATTGGAGGAAAGGGTGCATTGCCGCCAAGACGTGCCGCGCCTATCGGTCTGGATAAGACGGTTGTGGGCGAAGATAAAAATCTGGGCCGGCCAGCTTTTCCCTGACCAGCGGCAATGATGAAAGGGGAACCGGTGGGGTATCGGTTGGTCAATCAACACCAGGCCGATGTGTCTAGATCCGATATCCCTGGCGACCACGCGGAGTTTTCTTTATCGTGTGCGCCCCCTGAAAATCCCCGAGAAGGCAATCATGTTGGAAACTTCCCTCAGTCAACTGGAACAACTGGTCAGCGACCTGGTGCAGAAGAATCAGGAACTGGCCGAGCGCAACGCGCAGATCAGCGCCGAACTGGCCCAGGCCAAGGATGAAAACGAAAGCCTGCAGCTGGCGCTGATGGAACACGAAGAGAAGCAGGGCGCTACCGCCGCGCGCATCCAGGCCCTGGTCGAGCGCGCCAGCGTCGGTGCCGTCAACGCATGAGAACTTCAGCACAGCCGATCAATGTCGTGTCGATCCTTGGCAACGACTATTCGATCAAGGCCCCCGAAGGCCAGGAACAGGCCCTGGCGCAGGCCGTGCAGATGCTCAATGCGTCGCTGGCCGAGACCAAGCGTAAATACCCGACCCTGATCGGTGACAAGCTGCTGGTCCTGGCAGCCCTCAACCTGTGCTCCAAGCAGATCGAACTGCAACAGCAGCACCAACAGGCCCTCGACCGTTACCAAGAGCAAGTCAGCGCCACGGTCGATGTCATTGCCCGGACCATCAGCAACAACTGATCGTCCTGCGCCCAACGTTGTCCCTTCTTTTGCTCGCTCACTGCCTGTGGCAGTGGGCGGCATTGCCGTGGGTCAATGAAGTAATTGTATTTCCATCTGTATACAATTGGCTTGTGTATTGCAGTACAAGGCTCATTTACCCAGGGGAAATCCATGCAGTTCTGGCGGCGCAGTATCCAGTGGCAATTGATCGCAAGCATGGGCGCAGCCCTGCTGGTGAGCGTTCTCATCGTGGTCGGGATCTATTCGGTGGCGGTCAATCGCCTGACGGAACGTTACCTGGTCGACACTGCCTTGCCGGCAAGCATTGAGGCAATTGGTAACGACATCGAGCGCATGTTGACGCGTCCGCTGACCGCTGCGGCCGACATTGCCAACAACACCCTGCTGCGTGACTGGTTGGCGGCCGGAGAGGACAGTGCCCAGGCGCCGCAATTTATCGAGTACCTCGAAGCGGTCAGAGAAAAGAACCAGGCATTCACCGCACTGTTCGCCGCCACCGAAACCCATCACTACTACAACGAGAAAGGCCTGGACCGGACCCTGAGCCGCAGCAATCCGGCAGACAAGTGGTTTTACGGCTTTATCGATAGTGGTAACCCACGGTTACTGAACATCGACACCGACGGCGGCACTGGCGAGCTGGCGCTGTTCATCGACTATCGGGTAGAGAAAGCCGGCAAACTGGTGGGTATAGCCGGGTTGGGCCTGCGCATGACCGAACTGTCGGCCCTGATCCACAATTTCAGCTTCGGTGAGCGCGGTCGGGTCTTCCTGGTGCGTGGCGACGGCTTGATTCAGGTCCACCCCGAGCAGCAATTCAGTGGTAAACGCACCCTGGCCGAGCAAATCGGTGAGGAGGCTGCGCAGGTTGCACTGAGCCGCGGGCAAGGCGTACACAGTAGCCGCTTCGAGCGGGATGGTGAGGGCTACCTGGCCCTGAGTCTACCGCTGCGTGACCTGAACTGGAGCCTGGTGGCCGAGGTGCCGGAATCGCAGATCTATGCGCCAGTGCGCGAAACGCTGTGGTTGACCAGCCTGATCGGTGCGGCGGTGGCGCTGGTATCGTTGTTGCTGGTGGTGCTGCTGGCGCGGGGGATCGTGCGACCGATTCGCCGGGTTACCGGCGCCTTGATGGCGATCGGCAACGGTGGCGGCGACCTGACCCAGCGCCTGGATGCCTCCCGCGCCGATGAATTGGGTGACCTGGCCCGGGGGTTCAACGGCTTCCTCGACAACCAGCGCGCACTGATCGGCGACGTGTTGCGCACCACCGGGCGCTTGCATGAGGCGGTTGGTCAGGTGAGCGAAGTGGTGGACAACACCGCCGATCGTTCGCTCAGGCAGCAGGAAATGACCGAAATGGTCGCCACGGCGGTGCATGAGATGGGCCTGACCGTGCAGGAGATCGCGCAAAACGCCGGCAATGCCGCCCAGGCCTCGCAGACGGCGCGCAGCGAAGCCCTGCAGGCCCGCGATGTGGTGCAGCGTTCCATTGCACATATTGAAGGCATGTCTGGCGAGATTGGCCAAGCCGCAGGAGCTGTCAGCCAGTTGGCCGAAGAAGTCGCCTCGATTGACGAAGTTCTTGCAGTAATCCGCAGTATTTCCGAACAGACCAACCTGCTGGCGCTGAACGCGGCCATCGAGGCGGCGAGGGCTGGCGAGATGGGCCGTGGCTTTGCCGTGGTCGCTGATGAAGTGCGCACCCTGGCCCAGCGGACCCAGGTGTCCACCGACGAGATCCAGCAGATGATCCAGCGCCTCAAGCAGGGCGCCGGCAACGCCGTGGCCTCGATGCATGCCGGGCAGGCGGCAACGGGTACGGGGGTCGAGTCTAGCCAGCGTACGGGGGCGTCCCTGACCACCATCACCGGGCAGGTGGAGCACATCAGCGACATGAACCTGCAGGTGGCGACAGCGACTGAAGAGCAGTCGGCGGTGACCGAGGAGATCAACCGTAACGTGCAGGGAATTTCCGATCTGGCGCGGCAGACAGCGGCCGAGGTGCAGGGCTGCCGGCAGGATTGCCAGGCGTTGCGCGGGCTGGCCGATGACCTGGCACGGCAGATGGGTGGGTTCCGTCTGTAGCCCCGCTCAATGCTTTTGCTTGCCGCGTCGAGAGTGAGCAGTCATGAGTTTGAGGAGGCGCTCTTTGTCTTTCGATGTATACCCGATAATGCCAATGGTCCATTTTCCTTGATTGGGACTCTCAAAAACATATCGTTGAGAGACACGAAAACTAAGGTACTTGTTTGCTGTTGTAGTGAATTGCACATTGTCGCCGATGGCGAAGGACGAAAGCATTTCTATGCCCATCACATCACGGGGGTTGTGAGGTTCGCCATCGACAATAAAAAATGCTGAGACAACGAGATTTGAAATGTCTGTCATTTTGAGACCTGGGGGTGAATTGATCACCAGTAAATCGCTGTGGGGATCCACTCTAAACCGCAGCAAACAGGGGCTCAACTGACAGAAATATCAGGTCAATTCGCGGGGCAAGCCCGCTCCCACATGGCCCGGTGGGAGCGGGCTTGCCCCGCGATAGGGTCCTCAAGCCCCCATTGCAGCCCGGATATCCGCCGCCAGCTCACGCACCCGCGCTTCGTCGGTATCCCAGGAGCACATGAAGCGCGCGCCACCGCTGCCGATAAAGGTGTAGAAACGCCAGCCCTTGTTGCGCAAGGCTTCCAGGGCAGGCTCCGACATCTGCAGGAACACCCCGTTAGCCTCCACCGGGAACATCAGCTCGACACCCGGCACGTCGCTCACCAGTTCGCTGAGCAGCTGTGCGCAACGGTTGGCATGGGCGCCGTACTTGAGCCAGGCACCGCTTTCGAGCAGGCCGACCCAGGGCGCGGACAAAAAGCGCATCTTCGACGCCAGCTGGCCCGCCTGCTTGCAGCGGTAGTCGAAGTCATCGGCCAGCTTGCGGTTGAAGAACAGGATCGCCTCACCCACAGCCATGCCGTTCTTGGTGCCGCCAAAGCACAGCACATCGACCCCGGCCTTCCAGGTCAGCTCGGCCGGCGAGCAGCCCAGGTACGCGCAGGCGTTGCTGAAGCGGGCGCCGTCCATGTGCAGGTTCAGGCCCAGTTCCTTGCAGGTGGCGCTGATCGCCTTGAGCTCGTCGGGGCGATAGACGCTACCGACCTCGGTGGCCTGGGTGATGGTCACCACCCGTGGCTTGGGGTAGTGGATGTCCTGGCGCTTGAGGGCCACTTCGCGGATTGCATCCGGGGTCAGCTTGCCGGCCACGGTACGGGCGGTGAGCAGCTTGGAGCCGTTGGAAAAGAACTCGGGCGCGCCGCATTCGTCGGTCTCGACGTGGGCAGTCTCCGAACAGATCACGCTGTGATAGCTCTGGCACAGGGACGACAGCGCCAGGGAGTTGGCCGCGGTGCCGTTGAAGGCGAAGAACACCTCGCAGTCGGTTTCGAACAGTTGGCGGAAATACTCGGCGGCCCGGGCCGTCCACTGGTCGTCGCCGTAGGCGCGGTCGTGACCCTGGTTGGCTTTTTCCATGGCGGCCCAGGCTTCCGGGCAGATGCCTGAGTAGTTGTCGCTGGCGAATTGTTGGCTTTTATCTGTCATGACACTGTCCTGTGAACGACGCAGGTGAGCACTGTAAACAAGATTTATGAAGTCGCCTATACAACCGTAATAAGCGGCAAACCATCGCGGGGCAAGCCCGCTCCTACAGGCTGTAGGAACGGGCTTGCCCCGCGATGCGTCCCCATGTCGTAAACGCACCTTTGTGTGGCGCCCGTAGGCATCTGGGCTGTCTGCGCCAGTCATACCATCGCTGCAAAAGGGCAATTGCCCCACAAGAACCGATGCCGCTGCCGGGAGAGACTGCGATGTTCAGCAAGCAAGACCAGATCCAGGGTTACGACGATGCACTGCTGGCGGCGATCAATGCCGAAGAGCAACGCCAGGAAGATCACATCGAGCTGATCGCCTCGGAGAACTACACCAGCAAGCGCGTGATGCAGGCCCAGGGCAGCGGCCTGACCAACAAATACGCCGAAGGCTATCCAGGCAAGCGCTACTACGGCGGTTGCGAGCATGTGGACAAGGTCGAGCAACTGGCCATCGACCGCGCCAAGCAGCTGTTCGGTGCCGACTACGCCAACGTCCAGCCACATTCCGGCTCCTCGGCCAACGCGGCGGTCTACCTGGCCCTGCTTCAGGCCGGCGACACCATCCTGGGCATGAGCCTGGCCCACGGCGGCCACCTGACCCACGGTGCCAAGGTGTCGTCCTCGGGCAAGCTGTACAACGCCGTGCAGTACGGTATCGACACCGTCACTGGACTGATCGACTACGACGAAGTCGAGCGCCTGGCGCTGGAACATAAACCGAAAATGATCGTTGCCGGGTTCTCGGCCTACTCGAAAACCCTCGATTTCCCACGCTTCCGTCAGATCGCTGACAAGGTCGGTGCCTACCTGTTCGTCGACATGGCCCACGTTGCCGGCCTGGTTGCCGCGGGCCTGTATCCGAATCCGCTGCCGTACGCCGACGTGGTCACCACCACCACCCACAAGACCCTGCGTGGTCCGCGCGGTGGCCTGATCCTGGCGCGCAGCAACGAAGAGATCGAGAAGAAGCTCAACGCCGCGGTGTTCCCCGGTGCCCAGGGTGGCCCGCTGATGCACGTGATCGCCGCCAAGGCGGTGTGCTTCAAGGAAGCGCTGGAGCCGGGCTTCAAGACCTATCAGCAGCAGGTCATCGACAACGCCCAGGCCATGGCCCAGGTATTCGTCGAGCGCGGCTACGACGTTGTCTCCGGCGGCACCGACAACCACCTGTTCCTGGTCAGCCTGATCCGTCAGGGCCTGACCGGCAAGGACGCTGACGCCGCCCTGGGCCGCGCCCACATCACCGTGAACAAGAACGCCGTGCCCAACGATCCGCAGTCGCCGTTCGTCACCTCGGGCCTGCGCATCGGTACCCCCGCAGTCACCAGCCGTGGCTTCAAGGTTGCCCAGTGCGTGGAGCTGGCCGGCTGGATCTGCGACATCCTCGACAACCTCGGCGATGCCGATGTCGAGGCCGATGTCGCGAAGAACGTGTCGGCACTCTGTGCAGATTTCCCGGTTTATCGCTGAGTGGTTCAGGAGTGAAGACTATGCAACGTTACTCGGGCTTCGGCCTCTTCAAGCACTCGCTCAGCCACCACGAGAACTGGCAGCGCATGTGGCGCACGCCGACCCCGAAAAAGGTCTACGACGTGGTCATCGTCGGCGGTGGCGGGCACGGCCTGGCCACGGCCTACTACCTGGCCAAGGAACACGGCATCACCAACGTTGCAGTGGTCGAGAAAGGCTGGCTGGGCGGTGGCAACACCGCACGCAACACCACCATCGTGCGCTCCAACTACCTGTGGGACGAGTCGGCGCACCTCTATGAGCACGCCATGAAGCTCTGGGAGGGTCTGTCCCAGGACATCAACTACAACGTGATGTTCTCCCAGCGCGGCGTCTACAACCTCTGCCACACCCTGCAGGACATGCGCGATTCCGAGCGCCGGGTCAGCGCCAACCGCCTCAACGGCGTGGACGGCGAACTGCTCAATGCCCAGCAGGTGGCTGAAGAAATTCCGTACCTGGACTGCTCGAAGAACACCCGTTACCCGATCATCGGCGCCACCGTGCAACGTCGCGGTGGTGTGGCCCGTCACGACGCCGTGGCCTGGGGCTTTGCCCGCGCCGCCGACGCCCTGGGCGTGGACCTGATCCAGCAGACCGAAGTGATCGGCTTTCGCAAGGAAAACGGCGTGGTCATCGGCGTCGAGACCAACAAGGGCTTCATTGGCGCCAAGCGCGTCGGCGTGGTCACTGCCGGTAACTCCGGGCACATGGCCCGGCTGGCGGGCTTCCGTCTGCCGATCGAATCGCACCCGCTGCAGGCGCTGGTGTCCGAGCCGCTCAAACCGATCATCGACAGCGTGATCATGTCCAACGCCGTGCACGGCTACATCAGCCAGTCGGACAAGGGCGACCTGGTCATCGGCGCCGGTATCGACGGCTGGGTCGGCTACGGCCAGCGCGGCTCTTACCCGGTGATCGAACACACCCTGCAGGCCATCGTCGAGATGTTCCCGATCCTCTCCAGGGTGCGCATGAACCGCCAGTGGGGCGGCATCGTCGACACCACCCCGGACGCTTGCCCGATCATCTCCAAGACCCCGGTGAAGAACATGTTCTTCAACTGCGGTTGGGGCACCGGTGGCTTCAAGGCCACCCCCGGCTCGGGCAACGTCTTCGCCGCCAGTCTGGCCAAGGGCGAAATGCACCCGCTGGCCAAACCCTTTTCCATCGACCGTTTCTACAACGGTGCACTGATCGACGAACACGGCGCCGCCGCTGTCGCCCACTAACAGGAGAAATTCCCATGTTGCATATCTTCTGTCCCCACTGCGGCGAGATGCGCTCCGAGGAGGAGTTCCACGCCGCAGGCCAGGCGCATATTCCGCGGCCGCTGGACCCCAACGCCTGCTCCGACGAGGAGTGGGGCACCTACATGTTCTTCCGCGACAACCCCCGTGGCCTGCACCACGAGCTGTGGATTCACGCCGCCGGGTGCCGCCAGTATTTCAACGCCACGCGCGACACGGTGACCTACGAGATTCTGGAAACCTATCCGATTGGCGCCAAGCCGCAAGTGACCGGCAAAAGCACCAGCCCGCAGTTGGCAGTCAGTGGTCAGGGAGAAAAGGTATGAGCCAGGTCTATCGCCTGTCCAACGGCGGTCGCATCGATCGCAGCAAGGTCTTGAACTTCACCTTCAACGGCCAGACCTACCAGGGCTACGCCGGTGACACCCTGGCCGCCGCGTTGCTGGCCAACGGTGTGGATATCGTCGGGCGCAGCTTCAAGTACTCGCGCCCGCGCGGGATCATCGCAGCCGGTTCCGAAGAGCCCAATGCCATCCTGCAGATCGGTGCCACCGAAGCCACCCAGGTCCCCAACGTGCGTGCCACCCAACAGGCCCTGTACGCCGGCCTGGTGGCCACCAGCACCAACGGCTGGCCGAACGTGAACAACGACGTCATGGGGATCCTCGGCAAGGTCGGCGGCAAGCTGATGCCGCCGGGCTTCTACTACAAGACCTTCATGTACCCGCAGTCGTTCTGGATGACCTACGAGAAGTACATCCGCAAGGCGGCGGGCCTTGGGCGTGCGCCGCTGGAAAACGATCCGGACACTTATGACTACATGAACCAGCACTGCGACGTGCTGGTGGTGGGCGCAGGCCCTGCCGGCCTCGCCGCAGCACTGGCCGCTGGCCGCAGCGGTGCCCGGGTGATCCTCGCTGACGAACAGGAAGAGTTCGGCGGCAGCCTGCTCGACAGCCGCGAAACCCTCGACGGCAAACCGGCCGCCGACTGGGTCGCCGCAGTGGTCGCCGAGCTCAAGGGCATGCGCGAAGTGACCCTGCTGCCACGGGCCACGGTCAATGGTTACCACGACCACAACTTCCTCACCATCCACGAGCGCCTGACCGACCACCTGGGTGACCGTGCGCCGATCGGCCAGGTGCGCCAGCGCATGCACCGGGTTCGCGCCAAGCGCGTGGTGCTGGCGACCGGCGCCCATGAACGTCCGCTGGTGTACGGCAACAACGATGTGCCGGGCAACATGCTCGCCGGGGCGATCTCCACCTACGTGCGCCGCTATGGTGTGGCGCCGGGCCGCAACCTGGTGCTGTCGACCAACAACGACCATGCCTACCGCGTGGCCCTGGACTGGCACGATGCCGGCCTGAAAGTGGTCGCCATCGCCGACGCTCGCCACAACCCACGCGGTTCGCTGGTGGAAGAGGCACGCGCCAAGGGTATCCGCATCCTCACTTCCAGCGCGGTGATCGAGTCCCGTGGCAGCAAGCATGTGACCGCTGCCCGTGTTGCCGCCATCGACGTCAAGGCGCACAAAGTCACCAGCCCCGGTGAATGGCTGGACTGCGACCTGGTGGCCTCCTCCGGTGGCTACAGCCCGGTGGTGCACCTGGCGTCGCACCTGGGCGGCAAGCCGGTCTGGCGTGACGACATCCTCGGCTTCGTGCCGGGCGATGCCCCGCAAAAACGTGTGTGCGTCGGTGGCATCAACGGTGTGTTCGCCCTCGGCGACGCCCTGGCCGACGGTTTCGAAGGCGGCGTGCGTGCGGCCACCGAAGCAGGCTTCAAGGCGGTGCAGGGCAGCCTGCCCAAGGTCCTGGCGCGTCATGAGGAAGCCACCGTGGCCCTGTTCCAGGTGCCCCACGACAAGAACACCGCCCGGGCGCCGAAGCAGTTCGTCGACCAGCAGAACGATGTCACCGCAGCGGCCATCGAACTGGCCACCCGCGAAGGCTTCGAGTCGGTCGAGCACGTCAAGCGCTACACCGCCCTGGGCTTCGGTACCGACCAGGGCAAACTGGGCAACATCAATGGCCTGGCCATTGCCGCCCGCTCCATGGGCATCAGCATCCCGGAAATGGGCACCACCATGTTCCGCCCCAACTACACGCCGATCACCTTCGGCGCCGTGGCCGGCCGGCACTGTGGTCACCTGTTCGAGCCGGTGCGCTTCACCGCGCTGCATGCCTGGCACCTGAAGAACGGCGCCGAGTTCGAAGATGTCGGCCAGTGGAAACGGCCGTGGTACTTCCCGCGCAACGGCGAAGATATCCATGCCGCCGTGGCCCGCGAGTGCAAGGCGGTGCGTGACAGCGTCGGCCTGCTCGATGCCTCGACCCTGGGCAAGATCGACATCCAGGGCCCCGATGCCCGCGAGTTCCTCAACCGCATCTACACCAATGCCTGGACCAAGCTGGACGTGGGCAAGGCCCGCTACGGCCTGATGTGCAAGGAAGACGGCATGGTCTTCGACGACGGCGTCACCGCCTGCGTCGGCGACAACCACTTCATCATGACCACCACCACCGGCGGCGCGGCCCGCGTACTGCAGTGGCTGGAGATCTACCAGCAGACCGAATGGCCGGAGCTGAAGGTGTACTTCACCTCGGTCACCGACCACTGGGCGACCCTGACCCTGTCGGGCCCCAACAGCCGCAAGCTGCTCAGCGAAGTGACCGATATCGACCTGGACAAGGACGCCTTCCCGTTCATGACCTGGAAGGAAGGCCTGGTCGGTGGGGTGCCGGCGCGGGTGTTCCGTATCTCCTTCACCGGTGAGCTGTCCTACGAGGTCAACGTCCAGGCCAACTACGCCATGGGCGTGCTGGAGAAGATCGCCGAGGCCGGCAAGCAGTACAACCTGACCCCATATGGCACCGAAACCATGCACGTGCTGCGGGCTGAGAAGGGCTTCATCATCGTCGGCCAGGACACCGATGGCTCGATGACCCCGGACGACCTCAACATGGGCTGGTGCGTAGGGCGCACCAAACCGTTCTCGTGGATCGGCTGGCGCGGCATGAACCGTGAAGACTGCGTGCGCGAGAACCGCAAGCAGCTGGTTGGTCTCAAGCCGGTCGATCCGACCCAGTGGCTGCCGGAAGGTGCGCAACTGGTGTTCGACCCGAAACAGGCGATCCCGATGGACATGGTCGGCCACGTCACCTCCAGCTATGCCAGCAACTCCCTGGGCTATTCCTTCGCCATGGGTGTGGTCAAGGGCGGGCTCAAGCGCATCGGTGAGCGGGTCTACTCGCCCCAGGCCGACGGCAGCGTGATCGAGGCGGAGATTTGCTCTTCGGTGTTCTTCGATCCGAAGGGCGACCGGCAGAACGTGTAATCGACTTGGTGGCGTGATCACCCTGTGGGAGCCGGCGTAGCCGGCGATGAGCGCCAAACCCGCTCCCACAGGGCGATCACCGAACAGCATACGAATTCAAGGTAGGTGCCCCATGAGCACAATCAACGTTTACCAGCAACGCCCCGGCAACGACGCCAAGGCCGAGTCGCCACTGCATCACGCCGATTTGCCCAGCCTGGTCGGCAAGGGCCGCAAGAACGCCGGGGTGACCCTGCGCGAGCACAAGTTCCTCGGTCACCTGACCCTGCGTGGCGATGGCCGCGATCCGGCCTTCGCTGGTGGCGTGTTCAAGGCCCTGGGCCTGGAGCTGCCGGTGGCCCTCACCGTGGTCGCCAATGGCGACATGTCGCTGCAATGGCTGGGCCCGGATGAGTGGCTGCTGATCGTACCCGGCGGCCAGGAATTCGCCATCGAACAGAAACTTCGCGATGCCCTCGACGGCCAGCACATCCAGGTGGTCAACGTCAGCGGCGGGCAGACCCTGCTGGAGCTGAGCGGCCCCAACGTGCGCGACGTGCTGATGAAATCCACCAGCTATGATGTACACCCGAACAACTTCCCGGTCGGCAAGGCCGTGGGCACGGTATTCGCCAAGTCGCAGCTGGTGATCCGTCGTACCGGCGAGGAAACCTGGGAGCTGTTGATCCGCCGTAGTTTCTCCGACTACTGGTGGCTGTGGCTGCAGGACGCAGCAGCCGAATACGGTCTGAGCATCGAAGCCTAGGGAGGGTTGTCATGAGCCGAGCACCGGACACCTGGATTCTTACCGCCGACTGCCCGAGCCTGCTTGGCACGGTGGATGTGGTGACGCGCTACCTGTACGAGCAGCAGTGCTATGTCACCGAGCATCACTCGTTCGATGACCGTTTGTCCGGGCGCTTTTTCATCCGCGTGGAATTTCGCCAGCCCGATGGGTTCGACGAAGCCAGCTTCCGCGCGGGCCTGGCCGAGCGCAGCGATGCCTTCGGCATGCTGTTCGAACTGACCGCGCCCAACCATCGACCCAAGGTGGTGATCATGGTTTCCAAGGCCGATCACTGCCTCAACGACCTGCTGTACCGCCAGCGCATCGGGCAGTTGGGCATGGACGTGGTGGCGGTGATTTCCAACCACCCCGACCTTGAGCCCCTGGCCCAGTGGCATCGTATTCCCTACTACCACTTCGCCCTCGACCCGCACGACAAACCGGCGCAGGAACGCAAGGTGCTGAAAGTGATCGAGGAGTCTGGCGCGGAGCTGGTGATCCTTGCCCGTTATATGCAGGTGCTGTCGCCTGAGTTGTGCCGCAAGCTCGATGGCTGGGCGATCAATATCCATCACTCCCTGCTGCCGGGCTTCAAGGGTGCCAAGCCATATCACCAGGCCTACAACAAGGGCGTGAAACTGGTGGGCGCCACCGCGCACTACATCAACAACGACCTCGACGAAGGGCCGATCATCGCCCAGGGCGTCGAGGCGGTGGATCACAGCCATTACCCCGAAGACCTGATTGCCAAGGGGCGGGACATCGAGTGCCTGACCCTGGCGCGGGCGGTGGGGTATCACATCGAGCGGCGGGTCTTTTTGAACGCCAACAGAACGGTAGTGCTCTGACGGCCGCCATCGCGGGGCAAGCCCGCTCCTACACCGGTAGGAGCGGGCTTGCCCCGCGATGAGGCCTTCAAGGCAAAAACAGATTCCAGTAACACAGCGCAGCCCTCTGGCTGCGCACTTTGCACCGCTACATAACAACAAACTTTAGCGAGGTAAAAGCATGTCTGGTAATCGTGGTGTGGTGTATCTCGGCGCCGGCAAGGTCGAGGTGCAGAAAATTGACTACCCGAAAATGCAGGATCCGCGTGGCAAGAAGATCGAGCACGGGGTGATCCTGAGGGTGGTCTCCACCAACATCTGTGGTTCCGACCAGCACATGGTACGTGGCCGTACCACCGCCCAGGTCGGGCTGGTGCTGGGCCATGAGATCACAGGTGAAGTGATCGAGAAGGGCCGTGACGTCGAGAACCTGCAGATCGGCGACCTGGTCTCGGTTCCCTTCAACGTCGCCTGCGGCCGCTGCCGCTCGTGCAAGGAACAACACACCGGTGTCTGCCTGACCGTCAACCCGGCCCGTGCCGGTGGTGCCTACGGCTATGTCGACATGGGCGACTGGACCGGTGGCCAGGCCGAGTACGTGATGGTGCCCTATGCCGATTTCAACCTGCTGAAACTGCCGAACCGCGACAAGGCCATGGAGAAGATCCGTGACCTGACCTGCCTCTCCGACATCCTGCCGACCGGTTACCACGGTGCCGTCACCGCGGGCGTCGGCCCGGGCAGCTCGGTGTACATCGCCGGTGCTGGCCCGGTGGGCCTGGCCGCTGCCGCCTCGGCGCGCCTGTTGGGCGCGGCGGTGGTGATCGTCGGTGACGTCAACCCGGTGCGCCTGGCCCACGCCAAGTCCCAGGGCTTCGAAATCGTCGACCTGTCCCAGGACACCCCGCTGCATGAACAGATCGCCAACCTGCTGGGCGAGCCGGAAGTGGACTGCGCGGTCGATGCCGTGGGCTTCGAAGCCCGTGGCCACGGTCATGCCGGCGTCCAGCACGAAGCCCCGGCCACCGTGCTCAACTCGCTGATGGGCGTGGTGCGCGTTGCCGGCAAGATCGGTATTCCCGGCCTGTACGTCACTGAAGACCCGGGCGCGGTGGATGCTGCGGCGAAGATCGGCAGCCTGAGCATCCGCTTTGGCCTCGGCTGGGCAAAGTCGCACAGCTTCCACACCGGCCAGACCCCGGTGATGAAGTACAACCGCCAGCTGATGCAGGCGATCATGTGGGACCGCATCAACATCGCCGAAGTGGTGGGCGTGCAGGTGATCAGCCTGGACCAGGCGCCGGAAGGCTACGGTGAGTTCGATGCCGGCGTGCCGAAGAAATTCGTGATCGATCCGCACAAGCTGTTCAGCGCGGCTTAAGCTCATCGCGGGGCAAGCCCGCTCCCACAAAATCTGTGGGAGCGGGCTTGCCCCGCGATAGGCTTTCAAAGCCAAACCGCATCCCAATGCGGATAGTCCCCCAGTTTCTTCACCAACCCGGCCCGCAGCGGGTTGGCCACTACATAGCGCGCCACCGCACATACATTTTCTTCCCGACGCAACGCATGGTCATGGTACCCAGGCTGCCACAGTGTGCCCTGCAGTTTGCCCAGCTTGAACAACGCACAACGGCTTCGGGATTTGAAACGGCGCATCAGACAGGCCAGTGAGCTTTGCTGCAACTCGATCAGCCAGTGCACATGATCCGGCATAACCACCCAGGCCAAGGTACGTGCGGCACCTTCAAGTTGTGCCTGGCGGAACTGGTGCGCAATGCAGCGTGCGGCCTGGAAACTCTCGAAGATTGGTATTCGGTCACGCGTGATACTGCTCAGCAGGTAAAGGCGGCCAGGCTCGGAAAATCGACCGCGACGTAGCCGGTGGGATGCAGGACTGTCCATGTCTTGGCTCCTTGAAAGATGAATATTCAAGGTAGATGTCGAGCGCTGGCATTACTGTGCTGGATTGGTTCTTGATGTTGCCGCAACTGAGTCCTCGATGGCGCATGTGCCGCGATGCGATGTGGCAGACAAACCGCAATCGCGGGGCAAGCCCGCTCCCACCGGCAATACATACACCCAGTGGGAGCGGGCTTGCCCCGCGATGAGGCCGCCACTGGCCACGGAACATTCCCCCGTCTACACAGTCCAACCCCTCGTTTCCCCGCCTTTTTTGGCCGACGAGGTCCTTGAATGAAACGTTTTGCACTGGTCACCCTGATGACCCTGGCCGCCAGCCCGGTGTTCGCCTTCAACCTCAGTGATGCGGCCAATGCCGTTTCCGCCATGCAAGGCAACAAGGACGGTGCGGCGGTGCAGGCGCCCGCCGCCTCGGCGAACCTGCTCAATACCCTCGGCAGCGAGTTGAAGATCACCCCGGAACAGGCCATCGGTGGCACTGGCGCCTTGCTGGGCCTGGCCCGCAACCAGCTCAGCAGCGGTGACTTCGAGCAACTGAGCAAGGCCGTGCCAGGCCTGGACCTGCTGGCCGGCGAGAATGCCCTGGGTGCGCTGAGCGGCCTGGGTGAGCTGCTGGGCAACAGCGACAACGCCTCTGCCTTGAGCAATGCCCTGGGCAACAACGTCAAGAACACCAACGACCTGAGCAACGCCTTCAGTGCCCTGGGGATGGACACCGGCATGATCGGCATGTTCGCTCCGCTGCTGCTGCAGTACCTCGGCCAGCAGGGTGTCACCGCTTCGCTGTTGCAGAACCTGGGCAGCCTGTGGACCACCCCGGTCGCTCCGATCGCTCCGGTCGCCCCGCCTTCGGTGTAACGCGGGTCAGCCTGCTTCGGAGAAATTGACCATCCGTACCGGGCGGCGGAACCCTGCGGTGAGTACCAGCAGGTAGGCCAGGCCCAGGCCGAACCAGGCAAGGCCGATGGTCAGGGTCAGGGTCGACAGGCTGGTCCACAGCCACAGGGTCAGCCCCAGCCCGACCAACGGGATCAAACCGTAGTGCAGCAACCCTGGCAGAGTGCGCTGGCCGGCTTCGTTGAGCAGGTGGGTGCGGATCACCGCCAGGTTCACGGCCGAGAAGGCCACCAGCGCGCCAAAGCTGATCAGCGAGGCGAGGGTGGCGAGGTCAATGACCAGGGCCAGCAGGGAAAACGCCGACACTACCAGGGTCGCCGTGACCGGCGTGCCAAAACGTGGCGACAGGTGGCCGAACCAGCGCTGCGGCAGGACCTTGTCGCGGCCCATGGTGTAGAGGATCCGCGACACCGCCGCCTGCGAGGCGAGGGCCGAGCCGAGGCTGCCGGCGACGAAGGCGGCGGTGAAGAAGTTGGCCAGGAACTGGCCGCCTGCCTTGAACATCACCTCGTTGGCGGCGGCGTCGGTGTTTTCGAAATGACTTCCCGGCAGCACCAGCTGGCTGATGTAGGCGAGCAGGGTGAACAGCAGGCCGGCGCCGAGGGTGGTGAGGATGATCGCCCGTGGCACATCGCGCCGCGGGTCGCGGGTTTCCTCGGCCAGGGTCGACACCGCATCGAAGCCCAGGAACGACAGGCACAGCACCGCCGCACCCGCCATCAAATGACTGAAGCCAGGCCGGCTGCCGTCGCCCAGCAGCGGCGAGAGCAGGTCGACCGGCTGACCGCCGCCCAGGGTCTTGCACGACAGCGCAACGAACACCCCGATAAAGACGATCTGCGCGCCGACGATCAGGTTGCTGGCCTTGGCCACCGAGTGGATGCCGACCACGTTGAGCACCGTGACCAGGGCGATCGAGGCCAGGACCAGGGTCCAGACCGGAATGCTCGGGAAGGCAATGTTCAGGAACAGGCCGATGAGCAGGTAGTTGATCATCGGGATGAACAGGTAGTCGAGCAGCAGCGACCAGCCGGCGAGAAAGCCGATGTTCGGCCCGAAGGCCAGGTTGGTATAGGAGTAGGCGGAACCGGCCACCGGAAAGCGCCGGACCATGAAGCTGTAGGACGTTGCCGTGAACAGCATGGCCAGCAGGGTGACCAGGTAGGCCCCGGCGGTGCGTCCGCCGGTGAGTTCGGTGACGATGCCGTAGGTGGTGAAGATGGTCAGCGGAACCATGTACACCAGTCCGAAGAACACCAGGGCAGGGAGCCCGAGGACGCGGCGCAGTTGAGCGGGGGCTGCCTGGGCAGCAGGGCTGGATTGCTTGGCCATTGATCGATCCTGGCTATTTTTGTAGTTGTTCGTTGATCGATTTTTATCCAGTTAAATGGCCAATAGCAAAGAAGATTCCCTTATCTCGATTATTAACGCAGATTTTAATCGGCTATCTGTGGGGGCCGGCATCGCCGGCGATGGCATCAGCGCAGTATCAGTTCGTCTCGGCGCCTGCATCGCAGGCTTCGCCAGCTCCCACAACAGCAGGCCTTGGCAGACCGCCGCTCAGCGCAGCTCGGTTCGCAGGCGTTCGATACGTTCGTCCTTGTCATGCCACAACTGGTTGACCCAGTCCTGCACCGCCTGGCGCACGGCCGGATCGCTTTCGTAGTCGCCGCTCCACAGCGCCGGGTCCAGTTCGCGCACCTGGATATCGATGATCACCCTGGGGACTGCGCCACAGAGCAGGTCCCAGAAGCCCGGGGCCTTGTCACCGGGGTAGACGATGGTGACATCGAGCAGGGCGTCGAGCTGTTCGCCCAAAGCCGCCAGTACGAAGGCCACGCCGCCGGCCTTGGGCTTGAGCAGGTGTTTGAAGGGTGACTGCTGGGCAGTGCGCTTGGCGTCGGTGAAGCGTGTGCCTTCCAGGTAGTTGACCACGGTCACCGGCTGGCGCTTGAACAACTCGCAGGCGGCCTTGGTGATTTCCAGGTCCTGGCCTTTGAGCTCGGGGTGCTTGTCGAGGAAAGCCTTGCTGTAGCGCTTCATGAACGGGTAATCCAGCGCCCACCAGGCCAGGCCCAGCAATGGCACCCAGATCAGCTCTTTTTTCAGGAAGAACTTGAAGAACGGGATGCGCCGGTTCAGTACCTGGATCAGCGCCGGAATATCCACCCAGCTCTGGTGGTTGCTGATGGCCAGGTAGGAGGTGTCCAGGCGCAGGCCTTCAGCACCGCGCACATCCCAGACCGTGGGGATGCACAGGCGGAAGATCAGTTTGTCGATTTGTGCCCAGGTCTCGGCGATCCACATCACAGCCCACGAGGCGTAGTCGCGGTAACGGCCCGGCAGGACCAGTTTGAGCAGGGCAAAGACCATCAGCGGGCCGATCAGGACCAGGGTGTTGAGCAGCAACAGCACGGTCACGAGAATGCCCGTCAGCAAGCGGCGCATAAGAAAACTCGTTATCTCAGGTAAGCGGTCGGCAATGATAAGCAGCCTGCCTGCGTACGCCAAATGCTCAGGCGGGCGTGGGCAGGACAAATGTTTCACTTTGTGTTGGTTAATCTATCGCGGCGAACCTATCCTGCCTTCGCAGTCTAAACACTGTCTTGTCTCAAGGAAGCGGATCCTGTGAAACCTGTACTTGCCCTGCTGTCGCTGCTCGCCCTGCCGGTCATGGCAGCCGAGCCGACCCTCTATGGTCGTTACGAATACATCGCGTTGCCGGAGTTCGGCGGCGAAACCCTCAAGGCCAAGATGGACACCGGCGCCCTGACCGCCTCGCTGTCGGCCAAGGACATCGAAACCTTCACCCGCGATGGCGAGGACTGGGTGCGCTTTCGCCTGGCCACCAAGGACAGCGACGGCAAGGTCTATGAACACAAGCTGGCGCGCATCAGCAAGATCAAGAACCGCGCCGATGAAGACGAAGACGGCGAGGGCGCCGAGATCAGCAAGCGCCCGGTGGTGGACCTGGAGCTGTGCCTGGGCGACGTCAAGCGCACGGTCGAAGTCAACCTGACCGACCGCAGCAGCTTCAACTACCCGCTGCTGATCGGCGCCAAGGCGTTGCGTGAATTCAAGGCGGCGGTGAATCCGGCGCGCAGGTTTACGGCGGGCAAGCCGGATTGCTGATGGAGCTGTAGGAGCGGGCTTGCCCCGCGATGCGGTGTAACTGACAGTACGTCATCGCAGGGCAAGCCCGCTCCTACAAGACAATCTAGAATCTTCTACACGTTCATCATCCCTGGTCAGGCCCGGACGCCATGCCCCACATACTCATCGTCGAAGACGAAGCCGCCATTGCCGACACGTTGATCTTCGCCCTGCAGGGCGAGGGGCACAGCACCGAGTGGGTCACACTGGGCAACGCCGCCCTGGAACAGCAACGCCAGCGGCCCGCCGACCTGATCATCCTCGACATCGGCCTGCCGGATATCAGCGGCTTTGAAACCTGCCGGCAACTGCGGCGTTTCACCGATGTGCCGGTGATGTTCCTCAGCGCGCGCGATGGCGAGATCGACCGGGTAGTGGGCCTGGAAATCGGTGCCGACGACTATGTGGTCAAGCCCTTCAGCCCGCGCGAGGTGACGGCCCGGGTGCGGGCGATCCTCAAGCGCATGGCGCCGCGTGCCGAACCACTGGTCGCGGCTACGTCGTTGTTCAAGGTCGACACCCTGCGCATGCAGATCAGCTACCGCGGCCAGACGCTGAGCCTGACCCGCCATGAGTTCCGCCTGTTGCAGCGCCTGCTGGAGCACCCCGAGCGGGTGTTCAGCCGGGAGCAACTGCTCGATGCCACCGGGGTCGCCGCCGACGCCGGTTATGAGCGCAGCATCGACAGCCACATCAAGAGCCTGCGTGCCAAGCTGCGCCAGGTGACCGCCGAGAGCGAGCCGATCCAGACCCATCGCGGCCTGGGCTACAGCTATTGTCCGGGGCGCAGCTGATGCGCCTGGGGATGCGGATCTTCCTGGTCTATTTCCTGTTCGTCGGGCTGGCCGGCTATTTCATCCTCAGCACCGTGCGCGAACAGATTCGCCCCGGGGTGCGCCAGTCCACCGAAGAAACCCTGGTCGACACCGCCAACCTGCTGGCCGAGTTGCTGCACGATGACGTCAAGGCCGGCACCCTCGGCCAGAGTCGTCTTCCCGTGCTGTTGCGCGCTTATGGGCAACGGCAACCCAATGCCGAGATCTGGGGCCTGGCCAAGAACCAGGTAAACCATCGCATCTATGTCACCGATGCCAAGGGCATCGTCCTGCTCGACTCGACCGGGGCGGCCGTGGGCCAGGATTACTCGCGCTGGAACGATGTCTACCTGACCTTGCGCGGCGAATATGGCGCACGCTCCACCCGCAGCGATCCGGACGATCCCGATTCGTCGGTGATGCATGTCGCGGCGCCGATCCTCGATGAGGGCAAGATCATCGGCGTGGTCACCGTGGCCAAGCCGAACAAGTCGCTGCAACCCTACATCGACCGCTCCGAACTGCGTTTGCTGTACCTGGGCCTGGGGCTGATCGTCCTGGGCTTGCTGGTCGGTGCGGCGCTGTCCTGGTGGCTGGCACGCTCGCTGCGGCGCCTGACCGGTTATGCTGAAGCCGTCAGTGCAGGCGAGCGCACCGTCTTGCCGCATTTTCGTGGGGGTGAGCTGGGCCAGCTGGCTGCGGCGGTCGAGCGCATGCGTACCCGGCTGGAAGGCAAGGACTATGTCGAGCGCTACGTGCACACCCTGACCCATGAACTGAAAAGCCCGTTGGCGGCCATTCGTGGTGCCTCGGAGCTGCTCCAGGAGCCGATGCAGGAGGAGCAGCGCCAGCGCTTTGCCGGCAATATCGAAAGCGAAAGCGCGCGCATGCAGCAATTGATCGAGCGCCTGCTCAACCTGGCCCAGGTCGAACAGATGCAGACGCTGGAAGAGCAGCAGCAGGTGCCGCTGGCAGCCCTGGTCGATGAGCTGTTGCTGGCCCACAGTGCACGAATCGAAAACGCCGGCTTGCAGGTGCGCCAGCGTGTGCCGGCGTCGGTGCATTTGTTGTGCGAACCCTTCCTGATGCGCCAGGCGATTGCCAACCTGCTGGACAACGCCCTGGACTTCACGCCACCGGGCGGCATGTTGCTGTTCGAGCTGGAGCGGCGCGAAGGGCAGGTGGCCCTGAGCCTGTTCAACCAGGGCGAGGCGATTCCCGACTATGCCCTGGGCCGCTTGAGCGAACGTTTCTACTCCCTGCCGCGCCCCTTCAGCGGGCGCAAGAGCACAGGGTTGGGGCTGAACTTCGTCGAGGAAGTGATGCAACTGCACGGCGGCTCGCTGCAGATCGCCAACGTCGAAGACGGCGTGCGTGTGCGCTTGTGGCTATCGGCCAAACGCCTGGGCTGAACACTCCACACAAGCTCCACACAGACTCCACAAAAGTCCTCAAGGCTTCCATATCGAGTGCGCAGACTCTGCCCATCGAAACCGGAGCCTTGCCCCATGAACCGAACCTTGAGTCTCAAACTCGGCGCCATCGCCGGGCTGATCATCCTGCTGCTGGTGCCCTTGCTGATGATTGGCGGCCTGATCGACGAGCGCCAGGCACTGCGCGACAGCGTGGTGCAGGACATTGCCCAGAGCTCCAGCTACAGCCAGCAGATCAGCGGGCCTGTGCTGGTGGTGCCGTACCGCAAGACCGAACGGCGCTGGAAGCTGCAGGAGGGTCGGAGCATTCAGGAAACCAGCCAGGTCAGTGGCCAGCTGTACTTTCTCCCGGAAACCTTCGTGCTCAAGTCAGGCATCGACACCGAGCTGCGCTCGCGAGGGATCTACCAGGCCCGCCTGTTCCACGCCGATAACCATGTCAGCGGCCAGTTCAGGCTACCCGCGCACTGGGGCATCAGCGAAGACTTCGACGATTATCGCTTCGAGCCGGCTTTTCTCGCCGTTGGCATCAGTGACATCCGCGGCATCGAAAAAGGCCTGCAGTTGCAGCTCAACGACCGGCACCTGGACTTCCAGGCCGGCACGCGCCTGGGCTGGCTCGGCAGTGGCGTGCACGTGGTCCTGGGGGCGCTCGACGGCAAAGGCGAAACACTGCTCGACTATGCCTTTGACCTCAGCCTGCAGGGCACCGGGCAACTGCATGTGCTGCCGGTCGGGCGCAGTACCAGCGTCAGCATGGCGGCCAACTGGCCGCACCCAAGCTTTATCGGCAACTACCTGCCGGCTAGCCGCAAGGTCGATGCCGCAGGGTTCTCTGCGCGCTGGCAAGCTTCGTTCTTTTCCACCAACCTGGAGGACGCCCTGAGTCAGTGCGTGAGCAATGCCAGCTGCGAGGATTTTCGCAGCCAGGCCTTTGGGGTCAGCTTTGTCGATCCGGTGGACCAGTACCTCAAGAGCGAACGGGCGATCAAATACGCCTTGCTGTTCATCGCCCTGACCTTCGCCGGATTCTTTCTCTTCGAAGTGCTGCGCAACCTCAGTGTCCACCCGATCCAGTACGCCCTGGTCGGCGCGGCCCTGGTGCTGTTCTACCTGTTGCTGTTGTCGCTGTCCGAGCACCTGGGGTTCGGCCTGGCCTACCTGTTGTCTGCCGGGGCCTGTGTTGTGTTGATCGGCTTCTACCTGTGCCACGTGCTGCGCAGCCTGGGGCGGGCGCTGGGTTTTGCCCTGGGGCTGGTGGTGCTCTACGGCATGCTCTACGGACTGCTCAGCGCCGAGGACTATGCCTTGCTGATGGGGGCGTTGTTGCTGTTCGGCTTGCTGGGCGTGTTCATGGTCCTGACCCGGCGTCTGGACTGGTATGGGGTTGGCCTGGGGAGGCAACCATGAGTGGGTTGCGCGAGGAAAGGTGCCAGGGGGCTGTATTGGCGGCAGGCATCGGTAATCTGTGGTCGGCGCAGATCACTGTGGGAGCCGGCATGGCCGGCGATGAGATCGCTGCGGTGTCAGGTGCTGCGCGGCGTCTGCATCGCTGGCGTTGCCAGCTCCTACAGGGGGGGCTTCAGCGCGACGGGTCGGTCGCCTGCATCGAGGGTCGCTGACTCACCTGCGCGTACCAGTCCGCCAGCTTCGGCTGTTGCTCACGCCAGCCGGAGTCGGGGAAGCGCAGGTCGAGGTAACCCAGGGCACACGCCACGCCAATGGCGGCGATGTCGAACACCGAGGCCAGTTCGGCGATATGCTCCTGCTCAAGGTTGCTCAGGCCGCGACGGATCTTGTCCTGTTGCGCTTCGATCCAGCTGTCCCATTGCTTGTCCGTGGGCCGCAGGAAGGTCTCGTAACGGGTCAGCACCGCGGCATCCATGATCGCATCGGCCAGGGACGCCAGGGTCAGGCGACGCCAGCGCGCCGGGCCTTCACGGGGGATCAGCGGGTTACCCACATGCTGCAGGTCGAGGTACTCGCAGATTACCCGGCTGTCGTGCAGCACGGTGCCATCGTCCAGCCGCAGGGCCGGGATCTTCCCGGCCGGGTTGCCCTGGTTGAGATCGGCATCGGGGGTCACCGGTGACAGGTTGATGCTGTGCACGGCAACCCGCTCGCTCTGCCCGGTCTCGTGCAGCAGCACCATGACCTTGCGCACGAAGGGGGAGGCCGGCGAGTGGAACAACATCATGCTTGGCGCGGACATGGCGATCCCTCAGTTGCCTTGCAGGCTGGGCGGCAGGCAGACACCGGTGCCACCGATACCGCAGTAGCCGTCCGGGTTCTTGGCCAGGTACTGCTGGTGGTAGGCCTCGGCGAAGTAGACGGTCGGCGCCTGGTCGATCTCGGTGGTGATCTGGCCAAAACCGGCCTTGTCCAGCTCGGCCTGGTAGTCGTCCTTGCTGGCCTGGGCCAATTTCAGCTGCTCGGGGGAGGTGCAGTAGATCACCGAGCGGTACTGGGTGCCGATGTCGTTGCCCTGGCGCATGCCCTGGGTCGGGTTGTGCAGTTCCCAGAACATCGCCAGCAGCTCGCGGTAGCTGACCTTGTCCTTGTCGAACACCACCAGCACCACTTCGGTGTGCCCGGTCAGGCCCGAGCAGACTTCTTCGTAGGTGGGGTTGGGGGTGAAGCCACCGGCATAGCCGACCACGGTGCTGACCACACCCTCACGCTGCCAGAAGCGGCGCTCGGCGCCCCAGAAGCAACCCAGGCCGAAGATGGCAAAGTCGACGTTCTGGAAGAACGGGCCCAGCAGCGGGGTGTCTTCGAAGACGAAGTGCTTTTCTGGCAGGGCCATCGGGGTTTCGCGGCCAGGCAGGGCCTGTTCCGCGGTAGGCAGGACGTTTTTGTTCACCAGGATTTCCGAGCGCAGGACCATGGACCCATTCCTCTTCACGATAGGACGACAGGGATTAGACCTGTAGTGTGCCCGAGTGTTACGCCGCTGTCAGGCGCCGGGACCACGCGGATAACGCTTGAGCTTGTCCACCAGTTCGGCCCCTGGAATTGGCCGGTCGAACAGGTAGCCCTGGCCGACGTCGCAGCGGTGGCGACGCAGGAACGCCAGTTGTTCGGCGGTCTCGATGCCTTCGGCGACCACCTTGAGCTTGAGGTTGTGGGCCATGGCCACCACCGCCGAGGTGATTTCCATGTCGTCCTGGTTGTCGGGGATCTCGTGGATGAAGCTGCGGTCGATCTTGATGATGTCGATCGGGAATTTCTTCAGGTAGCTGAGCGAGGAATAGCCGGTGCCGAAGTCGTCCATGGCCAGGGTCAAACCCAGCTGCTTGAGCTGATCGAGCTGGCGGTGGGTGTCTTCGGTGGCTTCCAGCAGCAGGCCTTCGGTCAGTTCCAGCTCCAGCAAGTGCGCCGGCAGGGCTTCTTCCTTGAGGATGTTGGCGATCGAGCTGACCAGGTCGGGATCGGAAAACTGCTTGGGCGACAGGTTGATTGCCACCTGCAGGTTGCCCAGCCCTTCGGTGCGCAATTGCTGGCTCATGCGACAGGCCTGGCGGGCGATCCACTTGCCGATGGGGATGATCAGGCCGGTCTCTTCGGCGACGCTGATGAACTGGTCCGGGCGGATCATGCCCTTTTCCGGGTGGTTCCAGCGCAGCAGTGCCTCCAGGCCCAGCAAGCGGCCGCTGCGCAGGCACAGCTTGGGCTGGTAGAACACATCCAGTTCGTTCTGGGTCAGGGCCCGGCGCAGGTTGTTCTCGACGAACAGCTTGTAGCTGGCTTCGGCATTGAGCGCTTCGGTGAACACCTGGACCTGGTGCTTGCCGTTGGCCTTGGCCTTGTGCAGGGCAAGGCCTGCGTTTTTCATCAGGGTCTGCGGGTCGCGGCCATGCAACGGGGCGCAGGCCAGGCCCACGGAACCGGTGACGCTGATCAGTTGGTTGTCGACGAACAGCGGTTTGTCGAGGGTCCTGAGCAACTGCAAGGCGATCTGCTGGCCACTGTCCTGGTCGGTGTCTTCGAGCAACACGGCGAACTCGTTGCTGGCAAAGCGCGCCAGGCTGCCGCCGGTGCTCAGGCTGTTGCGCAGGCGCCGGGCCAGGCTGATCAGCAGTTTGTCGCCGGTCTGGTGGCCGAGGCTGTCGTTGATCCGCTTGAAGTTGTCGATGTCCACCAGCAACAGGCAGATGGGGCTGTCGCTGTCGCGGGCGAAGCGCTCATCGAGGTTGCGGATGAAGGCCGGACGGTTGCCCAGGCTGGTCAGGTTGTCGGTGTAGGCCAGGCGCTCGATGCGCTGCTGGGCCAGCTTGCTCTGGGTGATGTCTTCGTAGATGCCGATGTAGTGGGTCAGCTCGCGGTTGTCGCCGTAGACCTTGGAAATCGACAGCTGTCCCCAGTAGGGCTCCAGGTTCTTGCGCCGGCTCTTGAATTCGCCTTGCCAGCTGTTGCTCATGGCCAGGCTCGACGGTGCGTCGAACAGCAGTTCGCTGAGGTTTTCCAGGGCCGGCAGCTCCGAGAGCCGGTGCCCGTGGACCTCGTCGGTGCTGTACTGGGTGATGGCGGTGAAGCTGGGGTTGACGTACTCGACCACGCCGTCGCGGTTCACCAGCAAAAAGGCGTTGGCGCTTTGTTCCACCGCGCGCTGGAACAGGTGCAGGGCGCTGGTGGCGGTTCGCCGGTTGTGGTTGTTGATGACCTGGGCGAACTGGTCGGCCAGCTCACCGGCAAAGGCGATCTCATCGGTCTGCCAGGCCCGCGCCGAGCCGGTCTGCTCCAGGCACAGCACGCCGACCACCTGGCCATCGATGCGGATGCTGGCATCGAGCATGGCGTTGATGTCGCGCGGACGCAGGCTCTCGGCCATGTCCCGGGTACGCGGGTCATGGGTGGCATTGTGGGCGTCGATGGCGCGGCTGGTGTGCAGGGCGTCGAGGTAGTCAGGAAAGCGGCTGGCGTCGATCGGCTCGGGCAGGTGGTATTCCTGGGTCTCGCGGTAGTAGGCGGAAATCGGCTCCAGACGCTGGCCTTCCAGGTACCAGATGCTCGCGCAGTCGATCCTGTAGATCTCGCAGGCGCTGCGGGTGATCAGTTCGGCCGCTTCGAGCAGCGAGTTGCTGGCGCTGTAGCGGTGGCGGGCCAGGTGCAGGATCAGCTCCTGCTGGGCCCGTACCCGTTCCAGGTGCTCGAGCTGTTCCTGCTGGGCCCGCTGGTTGAGCTGCAAGGCGATCTGCAGGCGGTTGTTGCGGGTTTCCAGCTCGGCGGCGCCGAGGTTCGGCGCATCGCCTGGCTGGGTGTCGATCACCATCAGGTAGCCGCGCAGCAACTGGCGGTTGTGCTGTTTGTAGGCTTCTCCTGATTCGAGCAGATGCAACGGGCCCTGGGCCGTATGCAGGGTGTAGCGCACCCGGTAGTGCGAGCGCTGGCCAAGTTGCAGCTGGATATCGTCATGCAGTTTGTAGCGCGCCTCGGGCTCCATCAGGCTTGCGTAGGGCGAGCCGACCAGGGCGCACAGATCGACGGCAGCCATGCCGAACTGGCGTTCGCAGGCGGGATCGAGGTACAGCAGCGCCCAGCTGGCTTCATTCAGGCGCTCGAAGCGCAGCATGCCGAGCCGCGAGGGCACGGGCAACTGCGTCACTACCTCGGCCGCCATACGGCTGGCGGCATCAGGTTGGCTTTTCATCGAGTGCTCGCTTCAAGAAAACAGTCCGTGCAGATAGCGCAATCTGCTACTACGCGTGTTGGGCAAGGTTGCATGATGCGCAGGAGGCTGACAAGCCATACCGAGACCTCTGCGCTAACTGTTTCGGCTGCTTGGCCGGATTCTTAAGCATGGCGCGGTAGGGATGCTGTGGGGGCGGCCGATTGCAGCCTGGCGGCAGCGGCTACAGAAGGGAAATCGCAGGCAAAAAAAGCCCCGCCAAAGTGACGGGGTTGAGGTACGAGCGTGGCAGCTCGAAAAGGGAGCCTGTCTCCCCGGCAGGGGAGACAGGAAACAGCATTACAGCAGCATGGTGCGGATGTCGGCCAGCAGGTCGCCCAGACGCTTGGTGAAGCGCGCGGCAGCGGCGCCGTTGATCACGCGGTGATCGTAGGACAGCGACAGCGGCAGCATCAGTTTCGGCTGGAAGGCTTTGCCGTCCCAGACTGGCTGGATGGTGGCCTTGGAGACACCCAGGATCGCCACTTCCGGCGCGTTGACGATCGGCGTGAAGCCGGTACCGCCAATGTGGCCGAGGCTGGAGATGGTGAAGCAGGCGCCTTGCATGTCGTCCGCCGACAGCTTCTTGGTCCGGGCTTTTTCAGCCAGGGCCGCCGCTTCGCCAGCCAGCTGCAGCAGGCTCTTCTGGTCGACGTTCTTGATCACCGGGACCAGCAGGCCGTCAGGGGTATCGACTGCGAAGCCGACGTTGACGTACTTCTTGCGGATGATCGCCTTGCCGCTAGGGGCCAGCGAGCTGTTGAAGTCCGGCAGTTCCTTGAGCAGGTGGGCACAGGCCTTGAGCAGCAGCGGCAGGACGGTCAGCTTGACGCCGGCCTTCTCTGCAACGGCTTTCTGCGCAACGCGGAAGGCTTCCAGCTCAGTGATGTCGGCCGAGTCGAACTGGGTGACGTGAGGCACGTTCAGCCAGCTGCGATGCAGGTTGGTAGCACCCATCTGCATCAGGCGGGTCATCGGCACTTCTTCGATTTCGCCGAAACGGCTGAAATCGACTTCAGGGATCGGCGGGATGCCTGCACCACCGGTTGCACCGGCGGCTGGAGCTTCCTTGGCCTTCTGCATCATGGCCTTGACGTAGACCTGCACGTCTTCCTTGAGGATGCGACCGTGCGGGCCGGTGGCCGCAACCGCGCTCAGCTCGACGCCGAACTCGCGGGCCAGCTGACGCACGGCAGGGCCTGCGTGAACCTTGGCACCGTTGCCGGCTGCAGGCGCAGCAACGGGAGCAGCGGCTGGGGCAGCCGGTGCAGGTGCAGCAGCCGGAGCGGCAGCAGGTGCAGCAGGCGCCGGAGCGGCAGCGGCAGGTGCTGGTGCGGCGGCAGGCGCGGCGCCTGCCACTTTCAGCTTGAGGATCAGGTCGCCAGTGCCGACTTCGTCATCGAGCTTGGCGATCACGGCTTCGACCACGCCTGCGGCTGGAGACGGGATCTCCATCGAGGCTTTGTCCGATTCCAGGGTGATCAGCGACTGGTCGGCTTCGACGGTGTCGCCGACCTTGACCAGTACTTCGATGATCTTGGCCTTGCCCGAGGAGCCGATGTCCGGAACGTGGATGTCCTGGACGCTGGCAGCAGCAGGGGCGGCAGCCGGCGCCGGAGCGGCCGCAGCAGCAGGGGCTGCGGCAGGCTTCTCTTCGGCGGCAGGCGCTGCGGCGGCGGGAGCCGCGGGTGCCGCGGCGGCACCCTCGACTTCCAGTTCCAGCAGTTCGTCGCCTTCCTTCAGGCGGTCGCCCAGCTTGACCTTCAGCGACTTGATCACGCCGGCCTTGGGAGCCGGGATCTCCATGGAGGCCTTGTCGGACTCCAGGGTCAGCAGGCTCTGGTCGGCTTCGATGCGGTCGCCGACTTTGACGAACAGCTCAATGATTTCACCTTCACCGCTGCCGATGTCAGGTACGCGAATGAGTTCGCTCACTTAAAAATACTCCTCAGCAGTCCAGTGGGTTGCGCTTGTCCGGGTCGATGCCGAACTTGACGATGGCGTCGGCCACCACCTTCGGTTCGATCTCGCCACGGTCAGCCAGGGCTTCCAGGGCAGCCAGCACGACGAAGTGACGGTCGACTTCGAAGAAGTGACGCAGCTTCTTGCGGCTGTCGCTGCGACCGTAGCCATCGGTACCCAGGACTTTGAATTCTTTGCTCGGCACCCACTGACGGATCTGTTCGGCGAACAGCTTCATGTAGTCGGTGGAGGCGATGACCGGACCCTTGCGACCGTTCAGGCACTGCTCGACGTAGGTCTGCTGTGGCTTCTGGCCAGGCTTGAGGCGGTTGCTGCGCTCTACGGCCAGGCCGTCGCGACGCAGTTCGTTGAAGCTGGTGACGCTCCACACGTCGGCGCCGACGTTGAACTCTTCACGCAGGATCTTCGCCGCTTCACGCACTTCGCGCAGGATGGTGCCCGAGCCCATCAGCTGGACGTGGTGCGCCGCTTCGCGGGTATCTTCCTCGAGCAGGTACATGCCCTTGATGATGCCTTCCTCGACGCCGGCCGGCATGGCAGGCTGCTGGTAGGACTCGTTCATCACGGTGATGTAGTAGAAGATGTCCTGCTGCTCTTCGGTCATCTTCTTCATGCCGTCCTGGATGATCACCGCCAGCTCGTAGCCGTAGGTCGGATCGTAGGTGCGGCAGTTCGGGATGGTACCGGCCATCATGTGGCTGTGACCGTCTTCGTGCTGCAGGCCTTCACCGTTGAGGGTGGTACGGCCGGCAGTACCGCCGATCAGGAAGCCGCGGGTACGGCTGTCGCCAGCGGCCCAGGCCAGGTCACCGATACGCTGGAAACCGAACATCGAGTAGAAGATGTAGAACGGCAGCATCGGCTGGTTGTGGCAGCTGTACGAGGTGCCGGCAGCGATGAACGACGACATGGCGCCGGCTTCGTTGATGCCTTCCTCGAGGATCTGGCCCTTCTTGTCTTCGCGGTAGAACATCACCTGGTCTTTATCGACTGGCTCGTAGAGCTGGCCGACGGACGAGTAGATGCCCAGCTGGCGGAACATGCCTTCCATACCGAAGGTACGGGCTTCGTCCGGGATGATCGGGACGATGCGCTGGCCGATTTCCTTGTCCTTGACCAGTTGCGCGAGGATCCGCACGAAAGCCATGGTGGTGGAGATTTCGCGGTCGCCCGAACCGTCCAGGATCGCCTTCAGGGTTTCCAGTGGCGGGGTCGGCACGCTGAAGCTCTGTGCACGGCGCTGTGGCACGAAACCACCCAGGGCAGTGCGGCGCTCGGCCAGGTAACGGGCTTCGGCGCTGCCTTCCTCAGGCTTGAAGAACGGCAGGTTTTCCAGCTCGTCGTCCTTGACCGGGATGTCGAAGCGGTCGCGGAACTGGCGCAGGCTGTCGACGTCGACCTTCTTGGTGTTGTGTGCGGTGTTCTTGGCTTCGCCGGCACCGGTACCATAACCCTTGATGGTCTTGGCCAGGATGACGGTCGGTTGCTCTTTGTGGTTGACCGCCTGGTGGTAGGCCGCATAGACCTTGTACGGGTCGTGGCCGCCACGGTTGAGCTTCCAGATCTCTTCGTCGGACAGGTCTTCGACCATGGCCTTGAGTTCTGGGGTGTTGAAGAAGTGCTCACGGACGAACGCGCCGTCCTTGGCCTTGTAGTTCTGGTACTCGCCGTCGATGACTTCGTCCATGCGGCGCTGCAGGGCACCGTTGGTGTCCTTGGCGAACAGTGGGTCCCAGAAACGGCCCCAGACCACCTTGTTGACGTTCCAGCCGCCGCCACGGAACACGCCTTCGAGTTCCTGGATGATCTTGCCGTTGCCGCGAACCGGGCCGTCGAGGCGCTGCAGGTTGCAGTTGATGACGAAGATCAGGTTGTCCAGCTTCTCGCGGCCGGCCAGGGCGATTGCGCCCAGGGATTCCGGCTCGTCGCACTCGCCGTCGCCCATGAAGCACCAGACCTTCTGCTTGCCGGCCGGGATGAAGCCACGGGCTTCCAGGTACTTCATGAAGCGAGCCTGGTAGATCGCCTGGATCGGGCCCAGACCCATGGAAACGGTCGGGAACTGCCAGAAGTCAGGCATCAGCCAAGGATGCGGGTAGCTCGACAGGCCCTTGCCATCGACTTCCTGACGGAAGTTGTTCATCTGGTCTTCGTTGATGCGACCTTCCATGAAGGCGCGGGCGTAGACGCCAGGCGAGGCGTGGCCCTGGAAGAAGATCAGGTCGCCGCCGTGTTCTTCGGTCGGGGCCTGGAAGAAGTAGTTGAAGCCAATGTCATACAGGGTGGCGCTGGAGGCGAAGCTCGAAATGTGGCCGCCCAGGTCCGAGTCTTTCAGGTTGGTGCGCATGACCATCGCCAGCGCGTTCCAACGTACCATCGAGCGAATGCGGCGTTCCATGAACAGGTCGCCAGGCATGCGTGCTTCGTGGGTGACGGGGATGGTGTTGCGGTATGGCGTGGTGATGGCATATGGCAGCTGGGAGCCACTACGGGTGGCCAGCTCGCCCATTCGGGTCATCAGATAGTGAGCGCGGTCTTCGCCTTCTTTGTCGAGAACCGACTCCAGGGCGTCCAGCCATTCCTGGGTTTCGACGGGATCGAGGTCTTGCATGGCTTGCTCCAGGGCGGAAAGGCTTCCAGAATCGGTTGCCTGAGTTTGCGACTGGCCTTTTGGGCAGACGACATGAAATTCTTGGATTACCGGAGAGTGTACCGGCGTTGTGTAGTTTTACTACAAATGAATCACCATTTCATGCTTTTGAAGTGAAAAGACAGTAGTAAAACTACAGAAAAATGGCTCGTGGCCTCTGTTCAGGTTGTGGGAAAAAACGATACCGGTGGTTAAAAGCTAGTCAAAAAAAGGTTCGCTGCGATGGTTTCTGCCAGAAAATCAGAATTTTCAGCTATTTCTAACTTTTGTATGACAGTCCAACCGTGCCGGTGGGAGCGGGCTTGCCCCGCGATCGCATTCTGTCGGGCCAATTGCATCGCGGGGCAAGCCCGCTCCCACTGCCGCCAATCTTTTCTCGCCGATCAAGGATAGACCATGAGCCTGCCCCTGCTGGTTGAACTGCCCGCTACCCTCGCACCGTTGGTCAGCCGCAATGAGCATTCGTTTCGCACTGCGCTGGCCCAACAGGCTGAGTTGACGGTCGACGACTGGAGCGATGAGCGCTGGGCACAGTTTGCCCGGGTCACCGCAGCCAGCGATTTTGTCCTTGAACAAGTGGTGCGCGATCCGGCGATGCTGGTTGAGCTGGCCCGTAGCGGTGAACTCGACCGCAGCTTCGGCGCGGGAGAGCTTTGCGCGCAGATCGCCGCTGCCAGCCAGGCGGCCGAAAGCGAAGACGCGCTGGCGCGCAACCTGCGCCGCCAGCGCAACCGCCAGCAGGTGCGGATCATCTGGCGCGACCTGAACCGCCAGGCTGACCTGGTGCAGACCTGCCGCGATCTGTCGGACCTCGCCGACGCGTGCATCGACCAGGCCTACCACTGGCTCTACCCGCGTCACTGCCAGCAGTTCGGCACCCCCATCGGCCATCGCAGCGGCCAGCCACAACATATGGTAGTGCTGGGCATGGGCAAGCTCGGCGCAGTGGAGCTGAACCTGTCGTCGGACATCGACCTGATCTTCGCCTTCCCCGAAGGCGGCGAGACCGAAGGGGTCAAGCGCTCGCTGGATAACCAGGAGTTCTTCACCCGCCTGGGCCAGCGCCTGATCAAGGCCCTGGACCCGATCACCGTCGATGGCTTCGTGTTCCGCGTCGACATGCGCCTGCGCCCTTATGGCTCCTCCGGCGCGCTGGTGCTCAGCTTCAATGCCCTGGAGCAGTACTACCAGGACCAGGGCCGCGACTGGGAACGCTACGCGATGATCAAGGCGCGGGTGGTGGCCGGCGACCAAGTGGCCGGGGCACAGTTGCTGGAGCTGCTGCGACCGTTCGTCTACCGGCGCTATCTGGACTTCTCGGCGATCGAAGCGCTACGCACCATGAAGCAGCTGATCCAGCAGGAAGTGCGGCGCAAGGGCATGGCCGAGAACATCAAGCTCGGTGCCGGTGGCATCCGCGAAGTCGAGTTCATCGCCCAGGCGTTCCAACTGATCCATGGTGGCCGCGACCTGAGCCTGCAACAGCGGCCCTTGCTCAAGGTGCTGGCGACCCTGGAAGGCCAGGGCTTCCTGCCGCCGGCGGTGGTGGCCGAGCTGCGCGAGGGCTACGAGTTCCTGCGTTACACCGAGCACGCCATCCAGGCCATCGCCGACCGCCAGACCCAGATGTTGCCGGACGACGAGCGGGACCGCGCGCGTATCGCCTTCATGCTTGGCTTTGCCGACTGGTCGGGCTTCCACGCCCAACTGATGCACTGGCGCGGCCGTATCGACTGGCACTTCCGCCAGGTGATTGCCGATCCGGACGAGGATGAAGAAGAGGGCGAGGTCATCGTCGGCGGTGAATGGCTGCCGCTCTGGGAGGAAGCCCAGGATGAAGATGCCGCCTGCCGTCAGTTGCAGGACGCCGGCTTTACCGACCCGGGCAAGGCGCTCAGACAATTGGCAGGGCTGCGCAGCAGTCCGCAGTTGCGCGCCATGCAGCGCCTGGGGCGCGAGCGTCTGGATGCCTTTATTCCACGCCTGCTGGCCCAGGCGGTGGAGCATGCCGACCCCGACCTGGTGCTGGAGCGGGTGTTGCCGCTGGTTGAGGCGGTTGCCCGGCGTTCGGCCTATCTGGTGCTGCTCACCGAGAACCCGGGGGCGCTGCGTCGGCTGTTGACCCTGTGCGCCGCGAGCCCCTGGATCGCCGAGCAGATCACCCGCTTCCCGTTGCTGCTCGATGAACTGCTCAACGAAGGTCGCCTGTTCAGCCCGCCCAAGGCGCCGGAACTGGCCGCAGAACTGCGCGAGCGTCTGACGCGGATTCCCGAGGACGATCTGGAGCAGCAAATGGAAGCCCTGCGGCACTTCAAGCTGGCGCACAGCTTGCGGGTGGCCGCCTCGGAAATCGCCGGCAACCTGCCGCTGATGAAAGTCAGCGATTACCTGACCTGGCTGGCTGAAGCCATCCTCAACCAGGTGCTGGCCCTGGCCTGGCGCCAGACCGTGACCCGACACGGCCAGCCCAAGCGCAGTGACGGCAGCCTGTGCGATCCGGGCTTTATCATCGTCGGCTACGGCAAGGTCGGGGGTATCGAGCTGGGCCATGGTTCGGACCTGGACCTGGTGTTCATCCATGACGGCGACTCGCAGGCCGAGACCGACGGCGCCAAGCCCATCGACAGCGCCCAGTTTTTCACCCGCCTGGGGCAGCGGATCATTCACCTGCTGGCCACCCAGACCAACTCCGGGCAGCTCTACGACGTGGACATGCGCCTGCGTCCCTCCGGCGCATCGGGCCTGTTGGTCAGTTCTGTGGGCGCTTTCGAGCGCTACCAGCAGAACGAAGCCTGGACCTGGGAGCACCAGGCCCTGGTGCGTGCCCGGGTGCTGGTGGGGTGCCCGCAAGTGGGCGCAGCCTTCGAGGCGGTGCGTGCGCGGATCCTCGGCCAGGCTCGCGACCTGCCGAAACTGCAGGCGGAAGTCAGCGAGATGCGCGCCAAGATGCGCGACAACCTGGGGACCAAGGTCACTGCCGCCGGCACCGGTGCCAATGCCTTCGAGGCCGGGGTGCCCTTCGATATCAAGCAGGACTCCGGTGGTATCGTCGATATCGAATTTATGGTGCAATACGCCGCTTTGGCCTGGTCTCACGACCATCCGGAACTGCTGCGCTGGACCGACAACATCCGCATCCTCGAAGAGCTCGAGCAGGCCGGGCTGATGCCCGCCAGCGACGCGGTACTGCTGCGTGAGGTGTACAAGGCGTTCCGTTCGGCCGCGCACCGCCAGGCCCTGCAGAAACAGGCCGGGGTGATCGATGCCGGGCAGTTCGTGCAGGAGCGCGGCGAGGTACGGCGGATCTGGTCCGAACTGGGCCTGAGCTGAGCGGTTGAACCAGGCGAATCAGGCGGCAGGAGGCCAGCCTTGACCACAGTACAGCCCGAGTGGCGTACACTGGTCCCTCTATAGCCTGAATATAAAGAAGGGAGGCCAGGCTGTTCGCGGACAGGCTGCAGCCTCCCTGATCGTTTCTGGATAAAGCATGAGAATTTTGATCATTGGCCCCAGCTGGGTGGGCGACATGGTAATGGCGCAGACCCTGTTCCAGTGCCTGAAGCAACAGCACCCGGCGTGCGTGATCGATGTGCTGGCCCCTGAGTGGAGCCGGCCGATCCTTGAGCGCATGCCTGAAGTCCGCCAGGCCTTGAGCTTTCCGCTCGGCCACGGCGCACTGGAGCTGGCGACCCGCCGGCGCATCGGCAAGTCCCTGGCTGGCCAGTACGACCAGGCGATTCTGCTGCCCAACTCGCTGAAGTCGGCGCTGGTGCCGTTCTTTGCCGGCATTCCCAAGCGTACCGGCTGGCGCGGCGAGCTGCGCTTTGGCCTGCTCAATGATGTGCGCAAGCTCGACAAGGCTCGCTACCCGCTGATGATCGAACGCTTCATGGCCTTGGCCTACCCGGTGGGCACCGAGTTGCCCAAGCCGTACCCGCGCCCGAGCCTGCAGATCGAAGCCGCCAGCCGCGACGCGGCCCTGGCCAAGTTCGGCCTGAGCCTGGACCGGCCGGTGCTGGCGCTGTGCCCGGGGGCCGAGTTCGGCGAGGCCAAGCGCTGGCCATCGGAGCATTACGCCAAGGTCGCCGAAGTCAAGATCCGTGAAGGCTGGCAGGTCTGGCTGTTCGGCTCGAAGAACGACCACGCCGTGGGCGAGTCGATTCGTGATCGACTGATCCCGGGCTTGCGCGAAGAGTCCTATAACCTCAGCGGTGAAACGTCGTTGGCCGAGGCCATCGACCTGATGTCGTGCAGCGACGCGGTGGTGTCCAACGATTCGGGCCTGATGCACGTGGCCGCGGCGTTGAACCGACCGCTGGTGGCGGTCTATGGCTCGACCTCGCCGGGTTTCACCCCGCCGCTGGCCGACCAGGTCGAAGTGGTGCGTTTGGGGCTCGAATGCAGCCCGTGTTTCGACCGCACCTGCCGCTACGGTCATTACAACTGCCTGCGCCAGCTTGAGCCGGATACCGTGGTGGCCGCGTTGCAGCGCCTGAACGGCCCGACCCTGATCGATGTCATGGCCGAGGTCGACTAAGTGCGGGTATTGCTGATCAAGACGTCCTCCCTGGGCGATGTGATTCATGCGCTGCCGGCGCTGACCGATGCGGCCCGGGCGATTCCCGGCATCCGCTTCGACTGGGTGGTCGAGGAAGGCTTCGCCGAAATTCCCAGCTGGCACCCGGCGGTGGACAAGGTCATCCCGGTGGCGATCCGCCGCTGGCGCAAGAACCTCTGGCAGACCTTCAAGAGCGGCGAGTGGCGCCAGTTCAAGCAGCGCCTGCGCGAAAACAAGTACGATCTGGTGATCGACGCCCAGGGCCTGGTCAAGTCGGCCTGGCTGACGCGCTACGTCAAGGCGCCGGTGGCCGGCCTCGACCGCTATTCGGCCCGTGAAGGGCTGTCCAGTCGCTTCTATGACCGACGCTTCTCGGTGCAGCGCGGGCAACATGCGGTGGAGCGGGTGCGCCAGCTGTTCGGCCTGGCCCTGGGTTACGACTTGCCGGCAGGCCTGGGCGACTACGGTCTGGACCTCGATCGCCTGCAGTTGCCGCCGGCCGCGCCCTTCGTGGTGTTCCTGCATGGCACCACCTGGGCGACCAAGCATTGGCCCGAGGCTTACTGGCGCGAGCTGGCCGAGCGCCTGGGTCAGCAAGGGCTTGAGGTACGCCTGCCGTGGGGCAACCCGGCCGAGCAGGCCCGCGCCGAGCGCATCGCCAAGGGCTTGAATAACTGCCAGGTACTGCCCAAGTTAAACCTGGCGGGTGTCGCCCGCGTGCTGGCGGCCGCCAAGGCCTGCGTGGCGGTGGACACCGGCCTTGGCCACCTGGCGGCGGCCCTGGATGTGCCGACCCTGTCACTGTTCGGCCCGACCAACCCGGGGCTGACCGGCGCCTACGGCAAGTCCCAGGTGCACCTGGCCAGCGATTTCGCCTGCGCCCCGTGCCTGCAGAAAAAATGCACTTACAAACCGAGCGCTGACGATCAGCGCCGGTTCGATCTCAAACGCGAGTGGCCACTGTGCTTCACTCGCCTGAATCCCGAGCGTGTGGCGAGCCAATTGCGCGCGTTGCTGCTGGCTGAGGATGTTCGTTGATGCAACTGGCTTTTGTTCTGTACAAGTATTTCCCCTTCGGTGGCCTGCAGCGTGACTTCATGCGCATCGCCCTGGAGTGCCAGCGTCGTGGCCACAAGATCCGCGTCTACACCCTGATCTGGGAAGGCGACGTGCCTGAGGGCTTCGAGGTGCTGGTGGCGCCGGTCAAGGCGCTGTTCAACCATCGACGCAACGAGAAGCTCAGCGCCTGGATGGAAGCGGACCTGGCCAAGCGTCCGGTGGATCGCTTGATCGGCTTCAACAAGATGCCCGGACTGGACGTCTACTACGCCGCTGACGGCTGCTTCGAAGACAAGGCGCAGAACCTGCGCAACTCGCTGTACCGGCGCTGGGGTCGCTACCGGCACTTCGCCGAGTACGAGCGGGCGGTGTTCGCCAGGGAGGCCAAAACCGAGGTCCTGATGATCTCCGAGGTCCAGCAACCGCTGTTCATCAAGCATTACGACACGCCGATCGAGCGCTTCCACCTGTTGCCACCGGGCATCAGCCAGGATCGCCGGGCGCCGGCCAATGCCGCCGAAATCCGCGTCGAGTTCCGTCGCGAATTCGACCTGAAAGACGATCAACTGCTGATGGTGCAGATTGGCTCCGGGTTCAAGACCAAAGGCGTCGATCGCACCCTCAAGGCCCTGGCAGCCTTGCCCTCGGCCTTGCGCAAGCGCACCCGGCTGATGGTCATCGGCCAGGACGACCCCAAGGTGTTCCAACTGCAAAGCGCGACCCTGGGCCTGACCGATCAGGTGCAGTTCCTCAAGGGCCGCAGCGATATTCCGCGCTTCCTGCTGGGCGCCGACCTGCTGATCCACCCGGCCTACAACGAGAACACCGGCACCGTGCTGCTTGAGGCGCTGGTGGCCGGTCTGCCGGTGCTGGTCTCGGCGGTCTGCGGTTATGCCCATTACATCGCCGAGGCCGACAGCGGCCTGGTGCTCGATGAGCCGTTCGAGCAGGATCAGCTCAACCGCTACCTGCAGCGCATGCTCGAAGACGATGCGGCCCGTGGCGCCTGGGCGAGCAACGGCCTGGCGTTCGCCGAAACCGCCGACCTCTACAGCATGCCCGAGCATGCCGCCGATGTGATCCTGGCCCCGGAGCGCCCATGAAACTGATACTGGCCGAGCCGTTCAAGCGCCTGTGGGCCGGGCGCGATGCCTTCGATGCCGTGGAGGGCCTGCAAGGGCAGGTGTACCGCGAGCTGGAAGGACGTCGCACCTTGCGTACCGAAGTCGAGGGGCGCGGTTATTTCGTCAAGATCCACCGCGGCATCGGCTGGGGCGAGATTTTCAAGAACCTGTTCACCGCCAAGTTGCCGGTGCTCGGTGCCGGCCAGGAATGGCAGGCGATCCAGCGCCTGCACGAAGTTGGCGTGCCGACCATGACCGCCGTCGCCTATGGCGAGCGCGGCAGCAACCCGGCGCAGCAGCACTCGTTCATTGTCACCGAGGAACTGGCGCCGACCATCAGCCTGGAAGACTTCAGCATCGACTGGGTCAAGCAACCGCCTGTGCCACGCCTCAAGCGTGCGCTGGTCGCCGAGGTGGCACGCATGACCGGCATGATGCACCGCGCCGGGGTCAATCACCGCGACTGCTATATCTGCCACTTCCTCCTGCACACCGATCGTGAAGTGACGGCCGATGACTTCAAACTGTCGGTCATCGACCTGCATCGCGCCCAGACCCGTACGAGTATCTCCCGGCGCTGGCGCAACAAGGACCTGGCGGCGCTGTATTTCTCGGCGCTCGACATCGGCTTGACCCGGCGCGACAAGCTGCGCTTCCTGCGTGGCTACTTCCAGCAGCCGCTGCGCCGGATCCTGGCCGAGGAAGCCACGCTGCTGCGCTGGCTGGAAGGCAAGGCGCGCAAACTCTATGCGCGTAAACAACGATACGGGGACGCGCTCTGATGGCGGGGTGGACACTGGCGCCTGGTTACCAGGCACTGGCGGCGGACTTTGGCAGCCTCGAGGCGGTCTTCGCTCTCAAGGGCGAGCGCCTGACCCACGACCCGCTGAGTGAAGTGATCCGCGTCGAGCGCGACGGGGTCAACTATTACGTCAAACGCTACATCGGTGCCGGCAAGGGCCTGCGCCGTTACCTGGGACGCCCGCGGATCAAGGCCGAATGGCAGAACCTCAAGCAGTTCGCCAAGTGGGACATTCCCACCGCCGAGGTGGTGGCCTGGGGGCTTGAACGCCGGGGCCTGGCATTTGGCCGCGGGGCGATGATCACCCGCGAGCTGCCGCGTACCGAAGACCTCTCGGCCCTGGCCGAACGCAAGGACCCGCGCCTGGCCGATCGCGGCTGGGTCGACCACATCAGCCGCCAGCTCGCCCGGCATACCCGGATGATGCACGATCACCATTTCACCCATAACGACCTGAAGTGGCGCAACCTGCTGGTGGATGACCGGGCCATGTTGTTTTTCATCGATTGCCCGACCGGTGATTTCTGGCGCAGCTTCATGCTGCGCTACCGCATCACCAAGGACCTGGCGTGCCTGGACAAAGTGGCCAAATATCATTTGTCAGCCACCCAGCGGTTGCGCTTCTACCTGCAGTACCGCAGGCGCGAACGCCTGAATGCGTCGGACAAGCGCCGCATCCGGCATATCGTGACGTTTTTCGAGGGACGCGAATGACTGATTTTCTCGCCAGTGCCGACATGGCACTGCTTGAGCGCCATGGCCTGAATGGCTTCGACCAGCTCTGGGCGCTGCAACTCGATGCGGTGGACGAGCCCAACACCGGTCGTGGAGGCTGGAGCAGCGTCTATCGCCTGGAGCTCGAAGGCAAGGGGTACTACCTCAAGCGCCAGAGCGACTACCTGACGCGCACCTTGCACCGACCGTTCGGCGAGCCGACCTTCGCCCGCGAGTTCCGCAACATCAGTCGCTACCAGAAGCTCGGAATCCCTGCCTTGCAGGCGGTGTACTATGGCGAGCGCAAGGTCGATGGCGAACGTCGGGCCATCCTCATGACCCGTGCCCTGGATGACTGGAACGACCTGGACAGCCTGCTCGGGCAGTGGCCGGAACTCGACATCGGCCAGCGCCAGGGCATCCTGCGCGCCTGTGGCCTGCTGGCGCGTACGCTGCACCGCGCACGCCAGGTGCATGGCTGCTTTTATCCCAAGCATATTTTCCTGCGCGCGCGCAGCGATGGCTGGCAGGCGCAACTGATCGACCTGGAGAAGACCCGGCCCTTGTGGCTGGGCATGCGCGACCGGCTCAAGGACCTTGAGCCGCTGTTGCGTCGCGCACCGGTCTGGAGCGAAGCTGAAGTACGCGTGCTGCTGTCGTCCTACCTGGACCAGCCCGCCGACAGCCCGTTGGTCGATACCTGGCTGCAGCGCCTGACGCGCCGCCGCCGTGAGAAAGAGGCTCGCTGATGCGTTTGTCCGAACTCAAGGAAGCCGGGCGCAGCCCGGATCTGCCACTGAACATCAGCCTGGCCGACGCCGCCGGCAGTGCCGAGCTGCAGTTGCTCAGCCTGCTGCGGGTGCTGCCCGGGCAGCGTTATGTGGGCGCCGGGATCTGGCGCGGCAAGCCGGTGCTGGCCAAGTTGCTGGTGGGCAGCAGTGCCGCCCGGCATTTCCAGCGTGAGCTCGACGGTGCGCGGCTACTGGCGGCGCAAGGGCTGACCACGCCGTTGCTGCTGGCCGATGGCTTGCGCGAGGGCGAAGGTGGCTGGCTGCTGTTCGAGTTTCTCGAAGACGCCCAGAGCCTGGCCGACGCCTGGGCTGAGGTCGAAGCCTTGAAGCCACTGGCCGATGAACAGCAACGGGTGCTCGGCGAAGCCCTGGCGGCCGTGGCCGGGATGCACGCCAAGGGCCTGTGGCAGGAAGACCTGCACCTGGACAACCTGCTGCGTCATGGCGGCCAGCTGTACCTGATCGACGGCGCCGGCATCAAGGCCGAGACCCCGGGCAAGCCGTTGTCGCGTCCCCAGGTGCTGCAGAACCTCGGCGTGCTCTTCGCCCAGTTGCCCAAGCGCCTGGAACCCTTCATCGAGGAGCTGCTGGTGCATTACCTGCTGGCCAACGCCGAGCATGCCTTGCCGCTGGAAGCGTTGCAAAAGCAGATCGACAAGGTGCGCAGCTGGCGCCTGAAGGATTACCTGGAAAAGGCAGGACGCGAGTGCACGCTGTTCAGTGTCGAACGTGGCCCGTCCGGCCTGCGCTCGATCCGGCGCGCTGAGCTGGCGGCCATGCTGCCGGTGCTGGAGCAGGCCGATGTGCTGATCGACCAGGGCCACCTGTACAAGACCGGTGGCGCGGCCAGTGTCGCACGGGTCGAGGCGGACGGGCGGCCGCTGGTGCTCAAGCGTTACAACATCAAGAACACCGCCCACTGGTTCAAGCGCTTCTGGCGCCCGAGCCGCGCCTGGCATTCGTGGATCGAAGGGCATCGCCTGGAGTTCCTCGGCATTGCCACGCCCAGGCCGTTGGCGGTGCAGGAGCTGCGCTTCATGGGGCTGCGCAGCCGCGCCTACCTGGTCACCGAGTATGCCGACGGGCCGGACCTGCTGGAATGCTTTGCGCCCTATGTTGCGTCGGGTGAGGTGCCTGACGAACAACTGCAGGCGCTGCAGCATGTGTTGGAGCAGTTGATTCACGAGCGCATCAGCCATGGCGACATGAAGGGCCACAACCTGTTCTGGCAGGATGGCCAGTGGTCGCTGATCGACCTGGATGCGATGTGCCAGCACGCCACCCAGCTCAGTTTCGCGCCGGCCTTTGCCCGTGACCGGGCGCGCTTGCTGCGCAACTGGCCGAGTGACAGTGCGCTGCACAAGCGGCTGGATGAGTGTCTGCCGAAGCTGGCTGACTGATAGACCAAACCCGTGTAGCCGCTGCCGTGACGACTCGACTTGCCCCGCGATTGGACTCTGCGACGATTCGCGGGGCAAGTCGAGTCGTCGCACCGCCGCCCCTACAGGCAGTCGATCGCAGCCTCGTTCCTCGGCAGCGGCTACGTGGGCGGGGTTATCTGAAGAACCCCCGCAGCCCATACCAGGCCGACAGCCCCAGTCCGACCCAGGCCAGCGCATCCCAGCCACCATCGCCCAGCAACGCGGCAAACAGCCCCAGCGCTCCGAGCAGAGCGATGAGGCCGGGCATGGCGAACACCGTCCACAGGTTCGACGTCTGACGTTTCATCCCGCCACCTCCGCCCGCGCGGCCGAAACGGTCGCAACGGCGCGACGCCGTACCACCCACAGGTACACACCGCTGCCCAGCACGATGATGGTCAGCACATCCAGCACTGCCCAGAGGATCTGCATCGGCCGGCCGCCGTAGTCGCCAAAGTGCAGCGGTTGCGACAGGCCCATGGCGTCCATGTACCAGGGGCGCTCGCCGATGGCCGTGACCTTCAGGGTGCTGGCGTCGATCAGTACCGGCGTGAGCAGGTGGGCGGTCAGGTGGGTGCTGCCTTTCATGAACACTGCGTAGTGGTGCTCACTGGAGAAGCGCGTGCCGGGAAAGGCAATGAAGTCCGGTTGCATGCCCGGTGCGGCGTCGGCGGCGATCTCCAACACCCGGCTGACCGGCGCCAGCTGGGTCAAAGGCGGCGCATCACGGTAGGGCGCGACCATCGCGGCCAGGCTTTCATTACGCCACGCGGCGATCACCAGGTCCGACAGGGCGCTGATCACCCCGGTCACGCCCACCACCAGTGCCCAGGTCAGGGTGACGATGCCGATCAGGTTGTGCAGGTCGAGCCAGCGCAGTCGCGAGGACTTGTCATGGCGCACCGTCGCGAACTTGAGGCGGCGCATGAAGGGGGCATAGAGCACCACACCGGAGATGATCGCCACCACGAACAGCAAGCCCATGAACGCCAGCAGCAGCTTGCCCGGCAGGCCGGCGAACATGTCCACGTGCAGCCGCAGCATGGTCATCATGAACCCGCCGTTGGCCGAGGGCATTTCCACCACGTCACCGGTACGCGCGTCGAGCATGAAGGTGTGCGACGCGTTCGGTTCGGTGCCGGCGGTGGCCGCCATGATCGTCACCACGCCGTTACTGTCGTCCTCATCCCAGCCGAAATACTGCATCGCTTCGCCAGGACGGTGGGCCTGGGCCTTGAGTACCAGCTCCTGCAGGTCCAGCTTCGGGGTGTCGGCCGGCATATCCTTGAGCACAGGCGCATCGCCCAGCAAATGGTCGATCTCGTGGTGAAAGATCAGCGGCAAACCGGTCAGCGCCAGCATCAGCAGGAACAGGGTGCAGATCAGGCTGGTCCAGGTGTGGACCGAGGACCAGCGGCGTATGGTTGAGCTTTTCATTTCATTTTATTTCTCGGCTTTCAGAAAAACCAAAGCCGTCCCCGGTGGGACGGCCTGGTCATCACGCGTACACAGTCAGGCCATTACCACTTGTAGGTGGCGCTGGCGACAACGCTGCGCAGGTCGCCGTAGTAGCAGTAGAACCCGTCGCAGGTAGAGATGTAGTCCTTGTTGAACACGTTGTTGGCGTTGACGGCCAGCGATGCGCCTTTGAGGCTGTTGTCCAGGCGACCCAGGTCGTAGTGCACGGAGGCATCGAACACGGTGTAGGCATCGGCCTTGCCCAGTTCGGTGTTGGCCTGGTCGCCGTAGGTGTTGCCGGTGTAGCGTGCGCCAGCGCCGATACCGAAGCCGTCCAGCACACCGTCGTGCCAGGTGTAGTCAGCCCACAGCGAGGCTTGCTGGTTCGGCATCAGTTGCAGGCGGTTGCCTTTGAACTCGCCGTCCTGCACTTCGGATTTGGCCAGGGTGTAGGCGGCAATCACTTTGAGGTTCTTGGTGACGTCGGAAACGGCTTCAAGCTCAAGGCCGTGGACCTTCACTTCGCCGGTCTGGCTGGTGACGGTAACGTTGCCGACGTTGTTGGTGACCGAGACGTTTTTCTGGGTGAGGTCATACACCGCAGCCGTCAGCAGGGTGTTGGAGCCTGGCGGCTGGTACTTGATGCCCAGCTCCCATTGCTTGCCTTCGGTCGGCTTGAACGACTGCTCCGGGTCCGCGCTGGCGTTGCTGGTCGGCTGGAAGGACTCGGCGTACGACAGGTAAGGCACGAAGCCCGAGTCGAAGACATAGCTGATCGCAGCATTACCGCTGAAATTCGTGTCGCGCTCGGTGTTGGTAGCATCGCCCTTGTTGAAGAACTTGGTGCCGGTGTGCACCCAGTCTTCACGCCCGCCCAGGGTCAGGCGCCAGTTGTCGAGGGCCATCTGGTCCTGGACGTAGAGGCCGGTCTGACGGGTCTTCTGGTTGTAGTCGTAGAAGGCGTCGGAGCGTGGCGGGCGGGTGATCGGCAAGCCGTATTCAGGGTGATTGACGTTGATGTCCGGTGCAGTGCCGAAGATCGACAGGTAGTTGGTGTTGTTGCGCTGGTGGTCCAGGCCGATCAACAGGGTGTGGTTGATGTTGCCGGTGGCGAAGTCAGCCTGGAAGTTGTTGTCGACCGCGAACTGGCTGATGTCTTCGTCGACGTTGGTGGTCCCGCGGCCGGTGTTGCCCTCGTCGTCCACGACAAAGCCGAAGTCTGCAAACTCGGGAATGTAGCTGTTGACGGTAATGGTCTGGAAAGCCAGGTCCGACTTGGTGTAGCGCAGGTTCTGACGGAACTGCCAGACATCATTGATGCGATGTTCGAAGGCGTAGCCCAGCGCGTAGTAGGTACGGTCGTAGAACTCGTAGTTCGGGTCACCCAGGTTCTTGTGGTGGGAGATTTCGCCGAACGGCATGTCGATCTTGGTGCCCTGGATCGGGCGGAACTGACTGGTGACGCCGGTATCGTCGCGGGTGAACTGCGACAGGAAGGTCAGCGTGGTGTCTTCGTCGATGTTCCAGGTCAGGCTCGGGGCGATGTTGTAGCGCTTGTCGTCGACATGATCGATCTGGGTGCCGCCATCGCGCACCACGCCACTGAGGCTGTAGAGAAACTGGCCTTCATCATCGATCTTGCCGGTGCTGGCAAAGTTGATTTGCCGGTGGTTGTCGCTGCCGTACTGGAGCTGGACTTCATTACTGCTTTCGGCCTGCGGGCGACGGCTGACCATGTCCAGCAGGCCACCCGGTGGCGTCTGGCCGTAAACCGACGAAGCTGGGCCACGCAGCAGCGCGAGCCGGTCCAGGTTCCAGGTCTCGACTTTCGGGTTGGCGTACACGCCTTTGGGCAGGGGCAGGCCATCGAGGAACTGGGTCGGCTCGAAGCCGCGCACGCGCATCCAGTCAAAGCGCGTGTCGCTGCCGAAGCTGGCCGAGACGATACCCGGCATGTAGCGTACGGCGTCATCGAGACTGTGCACGCTGCGGTCGTCCATCTGCTCGCGGGTGGCGACGGAAATGGAGCGCGGTACTTCGACGAGCGCGGTATCGGTCTTGGTGCCCACCGCCGTGCGCTTGGCGACATAGCCTTCTACCGGGCCCCAGGCGCTTTCCAGGTCGCCTTCGGCACGAATATCCGTCACCGGCAATGACATCGCCCCTTCGGGTGCCGCGACCACGGTGAAGGTCCCTGCGCCACTTTGCTGCAATTGCAGGCCGGTGCCGCGCAGGGCGGCCTGCAGGGCGTCGACGCCGCTGTATTGTCCACTGACCGGTGCCGATGTGCGTCCGCTGGTTACGCTCGGGTCCAGGGCCAGGGCGATGCCGGCCTGGCTGGCAATCTGGTTCAGGGTGGTGGAAAGCGGTGCGGCGGGCAGGTTGTAGCTGCGCAGGCTGGCGGGCTGCTCGACAGCAAGCAGCGGGCTGCTCGCCAGCGGGACGGACAGGGCAATGGCCATGGCCAGCAGGCTGGGGCGCAGGAGGGTTTCAAAAGCGCGGGTCATGCAGCGGCTCCTCGACGGATAAGTGCTAACTAGCTTCCTTGCCGAGCGAGAGAGAAAAAGTGACAGGGGTTAGTGAAAATTATTTCGATTTTTATTGTAGGTAGGACTGCGTTGCAGCCATCGCCGGCTACGCCAGCTCCCACAAGGTGTGCGCTGGACCCGTGGGAGCTGGCGAAGCCTGCGATGAGGCCCTCAAGGCTTGTCGGACTTGGCCACCACCGATACCCACCAGGGCGTGTGTTGCTCGATCTGCACCGGCAATGTCGGCAGCAGCGAGGTCAGGGCCAGATCGGTGTTGTTGAGCGGGAAGCTGCCGGTAATGCGCAGGTCCGCCACTTCCGGCGCCACGCCCAGGTATCCGCTGCGGTAACGGCCAAGTTCACCGACCAGCTCGCTCAGGCGCACGTTGTCGACCACCAGCATGCCGCGGGTCCAGGCATCGATGCCCAGGGGCAGGCCGGCAATCGTGCCGAGCCGGTCGTGGTTCATCAGCACCTGCTGGCCTTCGTGAAGAATCTGCTCGTCGCCGCTGTCCTGGGGCCTGGCGGCCACGGCTGACTGCAGCACGCTCAGGCGGGTGCCTTGTTCTTCCACGCGCACCAGGAAGCGGGTGCCCAGGGCGCGCAAGCGGCCATCTTCGGTGGCGACAATGAACGGGCGATCGTCCTTGTGCCCGGTCTCGATGGAAATCTCGCCTTCGTGCAGCACGATCAGGCGTTCTTTCTCATCGAAGCGGATGTCCACCGCCGAATGGGTGTTGAGGCTGATCAGGGTGCCGTCGCTCAGGCGCAGGCTGCGTTGCTCGCCGGTGGCGGTGCGCTGGTCGGCGAGCCAGTAGCCAAGCGACTGGTAGGCACTGACCCAGCTGAGCAGGCCGGCCGCCAGCACCAGGCTGGCCAGGCCGCTGCCTACTCTGCGTACACGCTGGCGCATCTGCGCGCGCGATTGCAGCAAGGCCTGGCGCGCAGGGCCTGCGGCGGCGCTGAAGCGCTGGTCGAGCATGTGCAGTTGCATCCAGGCGCGCGCGTGTTCCTCATCGGCGGCGTGCCAGCGAGCGAATTCGGCGCGACTCTCGGCACTACCACTGCCCGAGTCCAGGCACAGTTGCCAGGCGATCGCGGCGTCCAGGACCCGGGCACTGACCGGCTTGCTGTTCATGTAGGCTCTCCGTACAGGGCGATGTAGCACTGACGCATGCCCTGGGCCAGGTACTGGCGTACCCGGGAAACGGAAACCCCCAGACGTTCGGCAATCTCGGCATGGTTCAGGCCATCGAGGCGATTGTACAGGAAGGCTGCACGGGCCTTGCTCGATAACTTGCCCAGCAGTTGGTCGATGGCCTTGAGGTCTTCGAGGATCAGGTGCTGTTCTTCAGGGGAGGGCTGTTCGGCTTCCGGGATCAGCATCAGCTCGGCCAGGTAGGCCTGCTCCAGCGCCGCGCGGCGAAAGTGGTCGAACAACAGGCCCCTGGCAATGGCCATGAGGAACGCGCGGGGTTCGCGTGGCGGCGGCAATTGGTCGCGACCGAGCAAGCGCACAAAGGTGTCCTGGCTCAGGTCTTCGGCGCGCTCGGCGCAGGCGATATTGCGCCGCAGCCAGGCAAGCAGCCAGCTGCGGTGATCGCGATAAAGGGTACCGACCAGCTCACTGTGTGGGCTTTGCACGGACGACAAGGCGTTCCCCGAAAAAGATGCGTTAACTAACGAGAATTATTCGCGATTGTTGCAGAATATACTCGCAGGACGCAATTGACGCTCATCGGATGACGCTAGAAACCGTGACTCTGTTGCCGTCGGCGCCGCCAGCGCTGCAGGTGCTGGTCGAGCAGCGCCGGGCTGTCCAGGTGCTGGCGCCGGGCATGGCTGAACAGGATCAGCGCAAGTTCGGCAGTGACCATGGCGTCGGCACTGGCGTTGTGACGCTCGATGGCCTCCAGGCCGAAACAGGCGGTCCAGTCGTCCAGCCCGGCTTCGCGCAAAGTGATCTGCGGGTTGAGCAGCGGGGCCAGTTCGGCAAGGTCGAAGAAAGGATGTTGCAGCAGGTAACCCAGGTGGTCCTTCAAGGCCCGGGCCAGCATCCGTTGATCGAAGGGGGCATGGAAGGCCAGCACCGGGCTGTCGCCAATGAAATCCATCAGGTCGAGCAAGGCCTCGACCGGATCACAGCCGGCGGCGATGGCGCTGGGGCTCAAGCCATGGAGCAGCACGCTGGAGGTGAGCTTGTGGTTGCGTTGATAGAGGGTGCGTTCGAACTGCTGGCTGAAGTCGATGGCTCCGTCTTCGATGACCACCGCGCCAATGGCCAGCACCTGGTCACGGTTGGTGTTCAGACCACTGGTTTCCAGGTCCAGCACGACCCAGCGCTGGTTGCGCAGGGTGTGTTCGCCGAGCGGCGCCGGCGGCGTCAGCCGGCTCACCCGTTGGCGCACCTGGTCGTTGATCTGCCGCGGGCGCAGCCAGGTGAACAGGCTCACAGCTGATACCTCAGGGCCAGGCTGCTCTGCAGGCGCTGGGCCTGGCGCAGGGACTCGCGCAGGATGCGGCGGTCCAGGTGGTTGAGGTTGTCCGGGTCGACGCGGTTGGAGTAGGGCAGGTTCTGTCGGCTTTGCAACTGGTGCTGCTGCATGCGGGTCTGCTGGATGAAGTGGTAGGCCTCTTCATACGCGGCGCCATCCAGAGGATCGATTACTTTACGGCTCACCAGCTCGCGCAGGCGCTCCAGGGTGTTGATGGCGCTGATGCCATTGGCCAGGGCCAACAGCCGTGCACCGTCGACGAAGGGGGTGAGGCCTTGCACCTTGAGGTCCAGGGTCGCCGCCTTGTCGTTACCCTGGCGGGTCAGCACGAATTCGCGGAAACGCCCCACCGGTGGCCGTTGGCGTAAGGCGTTCTCGGCCATCATGCGCTGGAACAGGCGATTGTCGGCCACCTGCTCGAGAATGCCCTGGCGCAGCTGCTCGCAAGCACGCTCGTCGCCCCAAACCAGCCGCAAATCGAAATAGATGCTCGAACCCAGCAGGTTTTCCGGCGTAGCCTCGCGGATGAAGGCGGCGAAGCGCCGCGCCCATTCGGCACGGGACAGGCACAGCTCGGGGTTGCCGGCCATGATGTTGCCCTTGCACAGGGTGAAGCCGCACTGGGCCAACCCCTGGTTGATGTACTGGGCCAGGGGCAGCAGGCGACCGCGGATCTCGGCGGCATGGGCGGCATCGCGGGCCTCGAAGAGGATGCCGTTGTCCTGGTCGGTGTGCAGGGTCTGCTCGCGACGGCCTTCACTGCCGAAGCATAGCCAGCTGAAAGGCACACCCGGGTCACCCTTGTCCTCTATGGCCAGCTCTATCACCCGGCATACGGTGTGGTCGTTGAGCAGGGTGATGATCTGGGTGATCTGGGTCGAGGATGCACCGTGGGCCAGCATGCGCTCGACCAGTTGGCCGATCTCGCCACGCAATGACACCAAGGTTTCGATCCGGGTGGCGTGGCGGATGGTCCGGGCCAGGTGCACCAGATCGACCCGCTGCAGGGAGAACAGGTCACGCTCGGAGACCACGCCGCACAGGCGTTTGTCTTCGACCAGGCAGACATGGGCGATGTGCCGTTCGGTCATGGCGATGGCGGCGTCGAAGGCGCTGGCCTGGGGGCTCAGGTAGAACGGCCCGGCGGTCATGTGGCCAGCGATGGAGTCGGTGAAATCGGCGCTGGCGTCGGCCACCACCTGGCGCAGGTCGCGCAGGGTGAAGATGCCGATGGGAAAGCGCTGTTCATCGACGATGACGATACTGCCGACCTGCTGCTCGTGCATCAGGCGCACGGCCTCGCGCAGGGGCGTTTGCGCTGCGCAGACCACCGGGTGACGCATGGCCAGCTCGCCCAGGCGGGTGTTCAGCGAATATTGATTGCCGAGGTTTTCCACGGCGCGACGCTGGACCTGCTGGTTGACCTGGTCGAGCAGGCTGCTCACCCCGCGCAGGGCGAAATCGCGAAAGGCCTCGCAGAGGGTGAACAGACGGATGAACGCCGCCTTGTTCAATTGCAGGCAGAAGGTGTCTTCAGCGGCCAGGTGTTCGGTGCGGGTCGCACGCTCTCCGAGCAAGGCGGCCAGGGGAAAGCATTCGCCGGTGGTGATTTCGAAGGTGGTTTCGGTGCCCGCGCCGGTGACGTGCTGGCGCTCGCCGACTACCCGGCCCTGCTTGACGATGTAGAAGTGCTCGACCGGGCCATCGGCGGGCTTGATGATGCTGTCGTTGGCAGCATAAAAGCGCAGTTGGCACTGTTCGACGAGAAACGCCAGGTGGGCGCTCTCCATCTGATTGAAGGGTGGGAAGCGTTGCAGGAATTGCAGGGTCCCCTGGATGTTCTGCATGACTGCAGTCTTTCCTGCCTGGGCGAAGGCGTCCATTTTGCTCATGAGCATTACCGCGTCTTTGTGTCGAGCTGTTTACATCGACCTTGTTGTTCTCGTCCCTCATGGTCGGTCGCCTGCCGGCCAGTGCCCATTGGACGTAAGTCTATAAATGGCGGCAGGCAGCATGAGCCAGGCGACAGGTGTCAAAGACACGACGAAAGGCAGGTTGCAAGTGGATCAAAAGCAGTCTGAACTTGATTCAAGGGACATTTTTACAAGTCATTGACGATGAGACAGCCATGTCCGAACCAGACGACTTACTGAGTGACGCCGAGCGTGAAGCGCTGGCCACGGTGACCGCACCTGCGGCTGAGCCGCAAAAAGTATTGATCGTCGATGACAACCTGGTAGCCCGTGAAGCGCTGGCCAGTTACCTGAAGGGCAAGGGTATCAAGTGCGTAACGGCGGAGAATGCCGAGCGGGCGCTGGCGTGCCTCAAAGGCGAGCGTAAAATCGGTGTGCTGATCACTGACTTGCGCATGGGGCCTGTCGATGGCCTGGAGCTGATTCGCCGGATTCGCGAATCGGAAAATGCTGCTCTGCCGATCATCATCGTTTCTGGCGATGCCGATGTACCGGACGCCATTGCGGCGATGCATTTGAGTGTCGTCGATTTTCTGCTCAAGCCGATCGATCTGGACAAGCTGGTGGGGTTGGTTCGCAAGGAACTGGGCCTCGGCTGAGTGCCGCCATGGCCCGTGTTCGTTACTGGGCAAGGATGTAGCGCGCCAGTTGTTCGCGCTCGGTTTCAGATAGCCCCGGGTAAGGTGGCATCGGTATCGCGCCCCAGCGTCCAGATCCGCCCTCGGCGATGTGTTTGGCCACGGTGGCAACCGCTTGTTTGTTTGTCTGGTAGTGTTTGGCGATGTCCTTGAATGCCGGCCCGACGATTTTCTGGTCGATACTGTGGCAGCCGATGCAGGTATTGCGGGCCAGCAGCTCATCGACATCGCTGGCTGTTTCCTTGGCGACTTGCGTGCCCGCGGGCCCGGCATAGGCAACGCTCAGGTAATGGCCGATGCTTTGTATTTCGCTGTCTTCCAGCGGCGCCTTGTAGGCATCACGCATCTTGCGCACCAGGCTGGTCCACTGTGACTGGTCCATGCCTGGGGGCTGGAACTCGACGTAGTCAGCGGAGTGGCAGATGCCGCATTTCTGAGTAGCCAGGGTGTAGCCTGGCATATCGGCGCTGCGCAGTGCGATGGTTTCGGCAGGAAGCTGGATGCTCACAGGGGAGGCGTTGGCCAGTGATGCGATGAGCAGACCGAAAAGAAGCGAGCAGGGGAATGCGGACGGCTTCATGTGTAACAGCTCCTATACAGCGATCAGGTCGAGGGCTTCAATGACATTGCGTGAGTAGCCGCTGGAGTTCCAGGTTGCCAGCGCCGGCTGTATCTCGCCGCGCTTGCTACTGGCGCGTACCAGCAGAGTGACCGGGCCGCTGGTACGGGCTCTCCAGGTAGTCTTCCACTCACGAAAGGCGAAGCGCCCCATGTCCTGCGACAGGGTGGTGGCTTGCCAGTTATTGCCGCCGTCGTCCGAGATATCGACCCTGGCAATGCCGCTGCCACCGTCAAAGGCAATGCCGCGCAGGGCGGTTGGCCCACCTGCCGAAACAGTGTCACCGGTTTTGAGGCTGGTGATGAAGGAGCGCACCTTCATTTCGCCGATAGGGCGGGTGTGCGTTGCACTTTTGCCGGGCGCAGTGCACTCGCATTCGTTGTCGGGGATGCGGTAGCGGGATTTCATGTACGCCCCGGTGAACACGTCATCGATTACTTCGATCTCGTTCAGGTGCTTGACCCAGTAAGTTGCAAAGTAGCCAGGCACGATGAGCTTGATTGGGTAGCCGTTGAGGAAGGGCAGTTCTTCTCCGTTCATGGCCCAGGCCAGCATTGGTTCCGGGCTGAGTGCCAGGTCGATGTCCAGTGCCTTGATATAGGGCGGGGTGTCGGGCAGTACCGGCCGGTCCATGCCCTGGAAGGTGACCTGACGCGCATTGGCCTTTACGCCGGCATGTTCGAGCAGTGTCCTGAGCGGCAAGCCGGTAAAGCGCGCGTTACCCATCGAGCCGTTGCCCAGTTGCGAACCAAACACCCGAGGCGAGGAGAATCCGCGACTGTTGCCGGAGCACTGCTGGACTGCAGTCAGCTCTACGGCTGGCCCCAACTGCTTGAGTTGCTCAAGGCTGATTGAAAGTGGACGTTCGACCAGGCCCTTGAGGCTCAGTCGATACTCAGAGGCATCGATGCTGGTCGGGATAGTAGCCAGGTTGTAGCGGACGAAAAAAGCATCGTTAGGGGTCAGCAGGCTTTCATTGAATACGCTGAAGGGGGTCTCCAGGTGAGGCGGACGCGTGGTGATCAGCATCATCGGACGCTTTTGCGCAAAGGTGACCAGCGGCCGCGTACCGTTGGCGAAAAGCTGTTCTTCCTGGTGTGCCAGGATTGTCCGGGGAGATAGGGCCAGGCCGGTCGAGGCCAGTCCAAGTCCCTGCAAGAACCGGCGTCGATTCAAGCTGGGCGCATCATTCATGCTTGTGTCCATCCTTGCGCGTAGAGGTGGACAGCAGCTTCAGCCATTGGCAGGGCAGATGAAATCCGATTGGGTTGAAAAACCCATGGCACATCTCGCCGTGTTATGTAGGGCAAAAAGAAAGCCTCACAACCCGAAGGGTGTGAGGCTCTTTTACTCGCGGATCGTGTTACAGGCCGTTACGTGCCTTGAACTCACGACGACGACGATGCAGCACCGGCTCGGTGTATCCATTTGGCTGCTTGGTGCCTTCTACCACCAGCTCGACCGCCGCCTGGAAGGCGATGTTGTTGTCGAAGTCCGGTGCCAGCGGGCGGTACAGCGGGTCGCTGGCGTTCTGCTTGTCCACCACCGGCGCCATGCGCTTGAGGCTTTCCAGCACCTGGGCCTCGGTGACGACACCGTGACGCAGCCAGTTGGCCAGCAGTTGGGCGGAGATACGCAGGGTTGCGCGGTCTTCCATCAGGCCGACATCGTTGATGTCCGGTACTTTCGAGCAGCCGACGCCCTGGTCGATCCAGCGCACGACATAGCCGAGGATGCCCTGGGCGTTGTTGTCCAGCTCGTTGCGAATCTCTTCGGCCGACCAGTTGGTGTCGGTCGCCAGCGGGATGGTCAGGATATCGTCCACCGAGGCAGGCGCGCGCTTGGCCAGCTCCGCCTGGCGAGCGAAGACATCGACCTTGTGGTAGTGCAGCGCGTGCAGCGCGGCGGCGGTCGGCGACGGCACCCAGGCGGTGTTGGCACCGGCCAGCGGGTGAGCGATCTTCTGCTCGAGCATGTCGGCCATCAGGTCCGGCATGGCCCACATGCCTTTGCCGATCTGGGCGCGGCCCTGAAGGCCGGTAGCCAGGCCGATGTCGACGTTGGAGTTCTCGTAGGCGCCGATCCACTTCTGGGTTTTCATGGTGCCCTTGCGCACCACGGCGCCGGCTTCCATGGAGGTGTGGATCTCGTCACCCGTACGGTCGAGGAAGCCGGTGTTGATGAACACCACGCGCTCGCTGGCGGCCTTGATGCAGGCCTTGAGGTTGACCGTGGTACGGCGCTCCTCGTCCATGATGCCGACCTTCAGGGTGTTGTGCGCCAGGCCCAGCACTTCTTCGATACGACCGAACAGCTCGTTGGTGAACGCTGCTTCTTCAGGACCGTGCATCTTCGGTTTGACGATGTACACGGAGCCGGTGCGGCTGTTCTTGCGGCTGGTGTTGCCGTTGAGGTTGTGGATCGCCGCCAGGTTGGTGACCAGGCCATCGAGGATGCCTTCGGGCACTTCGTTGCCGTCCTTGTCGAGGATGGCGTCGATGGTCATCAGGTGACCGACGTTACGCACGAACAGCAGCGAGCGACCGTGCAGGGTCACCGAGCCACCGTTGGGCGCGGTGTATTCGCGGTCCGGGTTCATGGTCCGGGTGAAGGTCTGGCCACCTTTGCTGACGCTTTCAGCCAGGTCGCCTTTCATCAGGCCGAGCCAGTTGCGGTAGACCACGACCTTGTCATCGGCGTCGACAGCGGCCACCGAGTCTTCGCAGTCCATGATGGTGGTCAGGGCGGCTTCCATCAGCACGTCCTTCAGGCCCGCAGCGTCGGTCTGGCCGACCGGGGTGCTGGCATCGACCTGGATTTCGAAGTGCAGGCCGTTGTGCTTGAGCAGGATCGCGGTCGGTGCCGAGGCATCGCCGCGATAACCGATCAGTTGAGCGTCGTCACGCAGGCCGCTATTGCTGCCACCCTTGAGGGCGACAACCAGCTTGCCGCCTTCGATGCGGTAGGCGGTGGAGTCGACATGGGAGCCGGCAGACAGAGGAGCCGATTCGTCGAGGAAGGCGCGGGCGAAGGCAATGACCTTGTCACCACGGACCTTGTTGTAGCCTTTGCCCTTTTCGGCGCCACCTTCTTCACTGATGGCGTCGGTGCCATAGAGGGCGTCGTACAGCGAACCCCAACGGGCGTTCGAAGCGTTCAGGGCAAAGCGCGCATTCATTACCGGCACGACCAGCTGCGGGCCGGCCATGCGGGCGATTTCGTCGTCGACGTTCTGGGTCGAGACCTGGAAGTCTGCAGCTTCTGGCAGCAGGTAGCCGATGTCCTGGAGGAAGGCTTTGTAAGCCACGGCATCGTGGGCCTGGCCTTTGCGCGCTTGGTGCCAGGCATCAATCTGAGCCTGGAGTGCGTCACGTTTGGCCAGCAGTGCTTTGTTCTTTGGAGCGAGGTCGTTGATGATCTTTTCCGCCCCGACCCAGAATTGCTCGACGCTTACGCCGGTTCCGGGAATGGCTTCGTTGTTCACGAAGTCGAACAGGACTTTGGCGACCTGAAGGCCACCGACTTGAACGTGTTCAGTCATTGCTTGCCTCACTCTGCTCAGCTATTCAGCTCTTCAATTTAAGCCTTGCGCGCTTCTCTAAACACGGCACCAGAACATGCCCGATGGGCGGCTGGGTGCGGCCTGCCAGGCAGGCTGGCGGGCATTGGCGTATTTTCACAGGCGCCTTGGCAGACATCGATTCGACGTTTTGTAGTCCGCGCTGCGGCATACTACATGATGCGCGGCGGTTGTGAAAATCAGACTAAATACGTCGTTCTGCGACCAATTGGTCGCAGAAGGTCACGCTGGGAGACAGTATGTTCTCAAAAAAGTGGCAGATTGTTCCAGATAAATCTTGAAACAGTACACGATTCGTTTCGCGAACCCTCTGCGGCAGGTTGCCGCGCCTTGCCTATACTTTCTGCGCGCCCTTTGATTTCAGGGGCCTAACCTTTAAAAGCAGAGGGTTACCGCGTGGATCATCTCGTACTGACAGTGATCGCTCCCGACAAGGCCGGCCAGGTCGAACGTATCGCTGAATGCATTGCCGAGCATAACGGTAACTGGTTGGAGAGCCGCATGTCGCGGATGGCTGGGCAGTTTGCCGGGATCCTCAAGGTGGCGGTGCCGGCTGAGTCCTACGATGAGCTGGTCGTAGCGCTGCAAGGCCTGGTCAAGCATGATATTCGTGTGCTGATTGCCAAGAGTGGCATCGAGCCATCCTGCACCTGGAAGCCGATCGCCATGGAGCTGGTGGGCAATGATCGCCCGGGTATCGTCCGTGAAATCACCAGCCTGTTGGCCAATCAGGGCGTCAATGTCGAGCGTCTGAATACCGATGTGAGGCCGGCCCCCATGAGCAGTGAACCGTTGTTTTATGCTGATGCCTTGCTGGCGATGCCACTGACCCTGTCCCTGGACGACTTGCAGCGCAAGCTTGAGGCGCTGGCCGACGACCTGATGGTGGAGCTGAAACTGCGTCCGGAAGACTAGTTATCCCATATTGCCGGGGACCGGCCTGTGGATAAGCTGGGGGAAGCCCTCGCCAGCCCAGGCAGGCCGCGGCTTTGCCGACTTTGAACAAAAAACCACCAATAATCAGTGGCTTGTGCACAAAGCGCGGGGATGAGGGTGTGGATAACCTTGGGAGAGCTTGCTGCAGGCCACGATATACGTGGCCTGTAGAGGTTTGTCTGTTTTTTGATCAGTCGCGTCGACGCAGACTCAGCCAGGCATCGACACTATAGATGGCAAGGCCGGCCCAGATGAACATGAAGGCGACCAGGGTACTGCTCGACAGGTGCTCGCCAAACAGCAACACGGCTTGCAGCAGCACCAGGGTTGGCGCCAGGTATTGCAGGAAGCCCAGGGTGGTGTAGGGCAGGTGCCGGGCTGCGGCGTTGAAACACACCAGCGGGATCAGCGTGACGGGCCCGGCAGCCACCAGCCAGAGTGCTTCAGTGCTGGTATAGAAGCTTGGTTGGGCACTGGCGGCCAGCGGGTTGAACAGCAGCCAGCCAACGGCCAGGGGCACCAGCATCCAGGTTTCCACCACCAGGCCGGGGAGCGCCGCCACCGGTGCCTGTTTGCGGATCAGGCCGTAGAAGCCGAAGCTCAAGGCCAGCACCAGCGACACCCAGGGCAGGCTGCCGACCTGCCACACCTGTTGCGCCACGCCCACGGTCGCCAGCCCTACCGCCAGCCATTGCAGCCGGCGCAGGCGCTCGCCGAGCAACAGCATGCCCAGCAACACGTTGATCAGCGGGTTGATGTAGTAACCCAGACTGGCTTCGAGCATGCGTCCGTTGTTCACCGACCAGACATAGGTCAGCCAGTTACCGGCAATCAACGATCCGCTCAAGGCCAGGATCGCCAGTCGTCGCGGGTTGTCGCGCAGCTCGCGCCACCAGCCCGGGTGTTTCCAGACCAGCAGCAGGAGCGAACCGAACAGCGCCGACCAGAGCACCCGGTGGACGATGATCTCCACGGCGGGCACGCTTTGCAGCGCTTTGAAGTAGAGCGGGAACAAGCCCCAGATGATGTAGGCGCTCAGGCCCAGGATGTACCCGCGGCGCGGGTTGGCGGCTTGCATGCAGAGTCCTTGCTTAGGCAGCTAACTAAAACGGTGATTATTGTAGACAGACTTGCCTGCACTTCAGAACAATTTCAGCGGTTCTTCATCCAGGGCCGCCCGCTGTTCGCGCAGGGCGAGAATCTGGTCGCCCCAATAACGCTCCTGGCCGAACCAGGGGAAACTGCGAGGGAACGCCGGGTCGTCCCAGCGCCGCGCCAGCCAGGCGCTGTAGTGCAATAGGCGCAGGCCGCGCAGCGGCTCGATCAGGGCCAGCTCGCGGGGATCGAAGTCATGGAACTCGTTGTAGCCATCCATCAGTTCGGCCAGTTGCCCCAGGCGCTCCTGGCGGCTGCCGGCGAGCATCATCCACAGGTCCTGGACCGCCGGACCCATGCGGCAGTCGTCGAGGTCGACGATATGGAACACCTCGTCGCGACACATCATGTTGCCCGGGTGGCAGTCGCCGTGCAGGCGGACGGTCTGGTGCGGAGTGTCGGCGTAGATGGCTTCGATCTGCTTGAGCAGGTCGCGGGCTACTGACTCGAATGCCGGTACCAGGCTTTTCGGTACGAAGTTGCCTTCGAGCAGGGTGTCGAGCGAGGCATGACCGAAGTTATCCACCGCCAGCGTTTCTCGGTGCTCGAAAGGGCGGGTGGCGCCGACCGCATGCAGACGACCGAGTAGCTGCCCCAGGCGATAGAGTTGGTCGAGGTTTCCAGGCTCCGGCGCCCGGCCACCACGACGGGGGAACAGGGTGAAGCGAAAGCCTTTGTGTTCGAACAGCGTTGCGTCGTTGTGGACAAGCGGCGCGACCACCGGCACTTCGCAGTCGGCAAGTTCGGCGGTGAAACGATGTTCTTCGAGAATCGCCGCATCGCTCCAGCGATCCGGGCGATAGAACTTGGCGATCAGTGGTTCGGCCCCTTCGATGCCTACCTGATAGACACGGTTCTCGTAGCTGTTGAGCGCCAGGACGCGGGCATCGCTGAGAAAGCCGATGCTTTCGACGGCGTCGAGCACCAGGTCGGGGGTGAGGGTATCGAAGGGGTGGGACATGTTCGCTCCTGCTGCGCGGCAGGTGGCCGCAAGGTTCCCTGCATGGTAACGCACATCAGGCCCCGCGACGGATATCCGCGCAACACGTAGCCGCTGCCGCCAGGCTGCGATCGACTGCAACGCAGTCGCAATCCGGTCACCTCGGTGGGTCAGGTTAATTTCTACGACCGCTTCGCGGCCGATCGCAGCCTGGCGGCAGCGGCTACAACGAGTCAGTCGCCCTACAAATCAGGTTCCGACGATGCCGCCATCCTCGCGACTGATCGCCATCACCGATGAGCGTGGTTTGCCATTGGGCAAATGCTCGGGGAAGGTCGAGCCGCCGGTTTCACCGGGATGCTGGATGCCCACGAACAGCGTGCGCTGGTCCGGAGCGAAGGCGATGCCGGTCACTTCGCAGGCCACCGGGCCGACCATGAAACGACGGATCTCACCACTGGCCGGGTCGGCACAGAGCATCTGGTTGTTACCCATGCCGGCAAAGTCGCCGCTGTTGCTGTAGTCGCCGTCGGTGAGGATCCACAGCCGGCCATCGGCATCGAAGCCCAGGCCATCGGGGCTGTTGAACATGTTCTGCGGGGTGATGTTGCTGGAGCCGCCCTTGGCGTCCCCGGCGTGCACGGCAGGGTTGCCGGCAACCACGAACAGGTCCCAGTCGAAGGTCATGGCACCATGGTCGTCACCGCCTTCACGCCAGCGCAGGATCTGCCCGTAGAGGTTCTTCTCGCGCGGGTTGGGACCGCCTGCCGGCTGGCCTTCTTCGCCACGTTTGACGTTGTTGGTCAGGGTGCAATAGACCTGGCCATCCTTGGGGCTGACCACGATCCACTCCGGGCGGTCCATGCGCGTGGCCTTGAGCTGGCTGGCGGCCAGGCGGGCATGGATCAGCACCTGGGCCTGGCTGGCAAATCCATTGGCGGCGATCAGGCCGTTCTTGCCATGGGTCAGCTCCAGCCACTGGCCTTTGCCGCGCGGATGGTCGGCGTTCTTGTCGCCATCGTCGAAGCGCGCCACGTACAGGGTGCCGTGGTCGAGCAGGTTGCGGTTGGCGCCGGGGTTCTTGTGGTCGATGCGGTCGCGGCTGATGAACTTGTAGATGAACTCGCCACGCTCGTCGTCGCCCATGTACACCACCGCGCGGCCATCACGGGTTTCGGCAAGGGCGGCGTTCTCGTGCTTGAAACGGCCCAGAGCGGTGCGTTTGACCGGTGTCGATTTCGGGTCGAACGGGTCGATCTCCACGACCCAGCCGTGGCGGTTCAGCTCGTTGGGGTTCTTCGCCAGGTCGAAGCGCGGGTCATGCTGGTGCCAGCCGACTTCCTTGCCACTGACCGAGGCGCCGTAGCGCTTTTGTCCTGCGTCGAAGGCCTGGGCCGGGTCGCTGCTGCCGAAGCAGTCGGTGAAGTTTTCTTCGCACGTCAGGTAGGTGCCCCAGGGCGTCTTGCCGTTGGCACAATTCTGGAAGGTGCCGAGTACCTTGCGGCCGCTGTTGTCTGCCGCGGTCTTGAGCAGGGCGTCGCCCGCTGCCGGGCCGCTGACACGGATGGGCGTGTTGCCATGGATGCGTCGGTTGTACGGCGAGCCCTGGACGAACTGCCACTGGCCATCCTTGCGTTTCACCTCGATCACCGAAACGCCTTCGGCGGCCTGGGCCTTGTGCACTTCCTCGGCCGAAGCGGGTTGTCCGCCATGGGCAAACAGGTAGCGGTAGTTGGTGTACTCGTTGTTGATGGCCATCAACGCCCGGTTGTCGTCGCCGGGGAAGGGGAACAGGCTCATGCCATCGTTGTTGTCGCCGAACTGCAGTTCCTGGGCCTTGGCGCTGCCATTGCCGGACGTATCGAAGGCGGGCGAATCGGTGTGCAGTGGCTGGCCCCAACTGATCAGTACCGAGGCCTTGTAGCCAGGCGGGAGGCTGATGCTGTCTGCGGTTGCGCTCGGAATGCTGGTGAAGCCGAGCAGGTTGCTGTTGGCGGCGCCGATACTGGCGGCCATGACGCTGCGGCTGAGCAGATTGCCGCCCAGGAACAGGGCGGCGCCGCACAGGGCGCCAGCGCCGATGAAGCGACGACGGCTCAGGCTGACCAAGTCTTCAAGGTCGGTGTTCTGGTGTTCTTCGAGTAGGTGCATGACAGGCTTCCTGCGAGTTTGGCAGTCACCTTAGTCAGGGCTTGTGACGGTTTTGTGTCCGTTTTTATAACGGCGTTCCGATAAGCACGTAGGACGGCTGAAATTGAACACGTAGGTCACTTCCGGCTGTGACGGCGTGAGCGCTAAGCCACACGGGGTCTGCGAAGGTGCACAGGGTTTGTCCGTTGCCCAAGGTCAGGCGCACTTCGGTTGGCCCCTGGGGATCCTCGAGCAAGGCCTCGACCCTGGCTTGCAGGCAGTTGCAGTCTGTCTGCGGCTGTTCCTGTGGCGAGAGCAAGGTCAACCAGCCGGCCTTGATCAGGGCACAGACGGCGGTACCCGGGGTCAGTTCCAGGCGCTGGGTGCTGTCGCGGGTGATCAGGGCGTCGATGTTCAAGTCCCCGGCCAGGGCCAGGCGGATGCGGTCGTAATGCCCCTCGGCCTGGATGGTGCTGACCCGGCCGTGCAACTGGTTGCGGGCACTGGTGCGCAGCATCAGGCGTCCGAGCAGGTCCAGGTCGCTAGCGTCTTCGGCAGCTTCCAGGATCTGCGCCTGCAACGCCTGCAGGCGCTGGTACAGGCGCAGCACCCGCTGGCCTTCCTGCGACAGCTTGGCGCCACCGCCGCCACGGCCCCCGACACTGCGCTCGACCAAGGGACTTGCGGCCAGGTTGTTGAGTTCATCGATGGCGTCCCAGGCGGCCTTGTAGCTCATGCCGGCGCTTTTCGCCGCGCGGGTGATCGAGCCTTGTTCGGCGATATGCTGCAACAACGCGATGCGCTGCGGACGGCGAACGATGTGTTGGGTGAGCAAGGCGGGCAAGGACATGAGCGGCACGGGGACGAGGAAAGATTCAGTCACGAAAGTGCCCGCACCCCGACGGCAAGTCAAGCGCTGCCGGGCTTGGCCGTGCGCGCCAGGCAGTAGACATCGACCCGTAGGGCGCCGGCCTTGAGTAATTGGCTGGCCAGGGCCTGGGCCGTGGCACCGGTGGTCAGTACATCGTCGATCAGGGCCAGGTGGCGGCCTTCGATAGCCTCGGCGTGTTCCACGATGAAGGCCTGGCGCAGGTTGCGCTTGCGTGCCCGTGCTGTGAGGCCTTGTTGTGCCGGGGTATCGACCAGACGTCTGAGTACCCGCTCGTTGCAGGGGATGTTGATCTGGCCGGCCAGCCAGCGTGCCAGCATGGCCGCCTGGTTGTAGCCGCGCTGGCGCAAGCGCCGGCGAGCCAGGGGTACGGGCAGCAGCGCGGCCGGCCGAGCCAGGCCTTCGTCAAAGCGGTGCATGAGCCAGCGCCCGAGCAACTGCGCCAGCAAGCGCCCCAGCGGCCATTGGCGCTGGTATTTGAAGCGGCTGATCAACGCATCCAGGGGAAAGCCGTAGTGCCAGGGCGCCTCGACCCTGTGGAAGGCCGGTGCCCGGCGACTGCACTGGCCGCAGGTCAGGCCGTTCATCGGCAAGGGCAGGGCGCATACCTGGCAGCCATCCTCAAGCCAGGGCAACTCCGCCTCGCAGGCCACGCACAGGGGGTAGCACTGTTCGGCGGGTTCACTGCAGAGCAGGCATGCATGGTTATTATTTAACCAGTTGTAAACCATGGTTTTGAGTTGTGGTTGACAGTGCATCGGGCTTCCTTAACTATGCGAGCTATCCGTGATGCGCTGGCGGGCATTCCTGTACCGGCGCCAGTCAAAGCCTAAACAAGGAACCGCCGATGAGCGCCAGCACAACTGCAACAACACGTCACGACTGGACCCTGGCCGAGGTAAAGGCGCTGTTCCAGCAACCGTTCAATGACTTGCTGTTCCAGGCGCAGACCGTGCACCGCGCGCACTTCGACGCCAACCGTGTACAGGTCTCGACCCTGCTGTCGATCAAGACCGGCGCCTGCCCGGAAGATTGCAAATATTGTCCGCAGTCCGGCCACTACAACACCGGGCTGGAAAAGCAGAAGTTGATGGAAGTGCAGAAGGTCCTCGAAGAGGCGGCCCGGGCCAAGGCCATCGGCTCGACCCGTTTCTGCATGGGTGCGGCCTGGAAGCACCCGTCGGCCAAAGACATGCCTTACGTGTTGCAGATGGTCAAAGGGGTCAAGGCCATGGGCCTGGAAACCTGCATGACCCTGGGCAAGCTCGATCAGGACCAGACCCTGGCCCTGGCCGAGGCCGGGCTGGACTACTACAACCACAACCTCGACACCTCGCCTGAGTTCTACGGCAGCATCATCACCACCCGCACCTACAGTGAGCGCCTGCAGACCCTGGCCTATGTGCGCGACGCCGGGATGAAGATCTGCTCGGGCGGCATCCTCGGCATGGGCGAGTCGCTGGACGACCGCGCCGGTCTGCTGATCCAGCTGGCCAACCTGCCGGAGCACCCTGAGTCGGTACCGATCAACATGCTGGTGAAAGTGGCCGGAACGCCGCTGGAGAACGCCGAGGAAGTCGATCCGTTCGACTTCATCCGCATGCTCGCCGTGGCCCGGATCCTCATGCCCAAATCCCATGTACGCCTGTCGGCCGGTCGTGAAGCCATGAACGAGCAGATGCAGGCCCTGGCCTTCTTCGCCGGTGCCAACTCGATCTTCTACGGCGAGAAACTGCTGACCACCGCCAACCCGCAGGCCGACAAGGACATGCAGCTGTTCGCCCGCTTAGGCATCCAGCCCGAAGCCCGCGAAGAGCACGCTGACGAAGTCCACCAGGCCGCCATCGAACAGGCACTGGTGGAACAGAAGAGCAGCGAACTGTTCTACAACGCCGCCTCGGCCTGAGGCGGTCATGGCCTTTGATCTTCGCGCGCGCCTGGAGCAACGCCGCGCCGCCGACCTGTATCGCCAGCGGCCCTTGCTGCAAAGCCCGCAAGGCCCGCAAGTGGTGGTCGACGGCCAGCCGTTGCTGGCGTTTTGCAGTAACGACTACCTGGGCCTGGCCAATCACCCCGAAGTGATTGCCGCCTGGCGTGCCGGGGCCGAGCGCTGGGGCGTTGGCGGTGGTGCTTCGCATTTGGTGATCGGCCACAGCACACCGCATCACGAGGTCGAGGAAACCCTCGCCGAACTGACCGGGCGACCGCGCGCGCTGCTGTTTTCCACTGGCTACATGGCCAACCTGGGTGCCTTGACCGCCCTGGTTGGCCAGGGCGACACGGTGCTGCAGGACCGCCTCAACCACGCCTCGCTGCTCGATGCCGGGCTGCTCAGCGGCGCACGTTTCAACCGCTACCTGCACAACGACGCAGCCAGCCTGGCCAGCCGCCTGGACAAGGCGGTAGGCAACACCCTGGTGGTCACCGACGGTGTATTCAGCATGGATGGCGACATTGCCGACCTGCCGGCCCTGGTGACGGCCGCCAAGGCCCGCGATGCCTGGCTGATGGTCGATGATGCCCACGGCCTGGGCACCCTGGGGCGCAACGGTGGCGGGATCGTCGAGCATTTCGGCTTGAGCCATGAGCAGGTGCCGGTGCTGATCGGCACCTTGGGCAAGGCCTGTGGTACCGCTGGCGCTTTTGTTGCCGGCAGCGAAGAGTTGATCGAGTGCCTGATCCAGTTCGCCCGCCCCTACATCTATACCACCAGCCAGCCACCGGCCCTGGCCTGCGCCACCTTGCGCAGCCTGCAACTGCTGCGCAGCGAGCATTGGCGCCGCGAGCACCTGGCGGCGCTGATCCAGCAGTTTCGCAGCGGCGCCGAACAGATCGGCCTGCAGTTGATGGACAGCTTCACCCCGATCCAGCCGATCCTGATCGGTGACAGCGCCCGTGCCTTGCGGCTCTCGCAGATGCTGCGCGAACGCGGCTTGCTGGTCACGGCGATTCGTCCGCCGACGGTGCCAACCGGCAGCGCGCGCCTGCGGGTGACCTTGAGCGCGGCGCACAGCGCGGCGCAGGTGCAGCTATTGTTGGATGCATTGGCCGACTGTTACCCGTTGCTGGAGCCTGCTGATGCGTAACCGACTCATTCTGCTGCCAGGCTGGGGCCTGGGCATTGCGTCACTGCAACCGCTGGCGGCAAGCCTGCGAGCCCAGGATGCCAAGCTGCAGGTTGAACTGGCACCGCTGCCGGAGCTTGCCGAAGGCAGCCTGGAGCACTGGCTGGACTACCTCGACCGGCGTTTGCCTACCGATGCCTGGCTGGGTGGCTGGTCCCTGGGCGGCATGCTCGCTGCCGAGCTGGCGGCGCGCCGGGGCGATCATTGCTGTGGCCTGCTGACCCTGGCCAGCAACCCGAGTTTCGTCGCCCGCAAGGACTGGCCCCATGCGATGCCTGCCGATACCTTCGAGACCTTTCTCGACGGTTGTCGCAGCCACACTCAGGTCACCCTCAAGCGCTTCAGGTCACTGTGCAGCGAAGGTGCTGCCGAGCCACGCAGCCTGCTCCGCCAGTTGGGCGTTGGCATCCCCGATACCGATCCGGTGTTTCTGGCCAAGGGCCTGGAAGTGCTGGCCGAACTGGACACCCGCGAGGCACTGCAAGGCTATACCGGGCCGCAGTTGCATCTGTTCGCTGGTCGCGATGCGCTGGTGCCTGCCGAGGCCGCGCAAGGCCTTATCGAGTTGCTACCCGACGTGGAGGTGGGCCTGGTGGAAGACTGTTCCCATGCCTTCCTCCTCGAGTATCCCCAGGAGCTGGCTGCCAGCATCAAGAGTTTCCTGCATGAGAGCGGCGATGACTGATCTTTCCCAACCGGGCCTGCCCGGCGCGTTGCCCGACAAGCGTCAGGTGGCGGCTTCGTTTTCCCGTGCAGCGGCCAGCTACGACAGCGTCGCCGAGTTGCAGCGCGCCGTCGGCACGGCCTTGATCGAACAACTGCCTGCAGACCTGCAACCGCAGCGCTGGCTGGATCTTGGCAGCGGTACCGGCTATTTCAGCCGGGCACTGGCCGCCCGCTTCGCCGAAGCGCCCGGTATTGCCGTGGATATCGCCCAGGGCATGCTCGAACACGCTCGCCAGCAGGGTGGTGCCCGTGACTATGTCGCCGGGGATGCCGAGCGTTTGCCGCTGCGCGAAGCCAGCGTGGGTCTGGTGTTCAGCAGCCTGGCGGTGCAGTGGTGCGGCAATTTTGCCGCCGTGCTGGAGGAAGCCCGGCGGGTCTTGCAGCCAGGCGGCGTGCTGGCGTTCTCCAGTCTGTGCGTTGGCACCCTGCATGAGCTGCGCGAGAGCTGGCAGGCGGTCGACGGGCTGGTACACGTCAACCGCTTCCGGCGCCTGGAGGACTACCAGCGCCTGTGTGGCGCCAGCGAGATGCAGGTGCTGAGCCTGCAGACGCGCCCCCATGTGCTGCATTACCCCGACGTGCGCAGCCTGACCCACGAGCTCAAGGCCCTGGGCGCACACAATCTCAACCCCGGCCGCCCCTCAGGCCTTACCGGACGGGCGCGGATGCAGGGTTTGTTGCAGGCCTACGAACAGTTCCGGGACGCCCAGGGACTGCCGGCGACCTATCAAGTGGTCTACGGTGTATTGCGAAAGCCGCTGCCAGGAGGTTAATCAGATGAGCCCGGCCTATTTCATCGCGGGAACCGACACCGACGTCGGCAAGACCACTATCGCTGCCGGACTCCTGCATGCGGCGCATCAGGCTGGCTTGAGCACCCTGGGCGCAAAGCCGGTGGCTTCCGGCTGCGTGGCCAGCCCCAGAGGGTTGCGCAATGACGACGCCTTGGCACTGATGGCGCAGAGCTCGCTCAAGCTGCCCTACGAGCAGGTCAACCCGTTCGCTTTCGAACCCGCCATCGCCCCGCACCTGGCCGCCCGCGAGGCGGGGGTGACGCTGAGCGTGCCGGCGCTGCTGGCGCCCATGCGTCATGTTCTTGCCCAAGGCGCCGACTTCACCCTGATCGAAGGGGCCGGCGGCTGGCGCGTGCCGCTGTCCGACCAGGCCAACCTGTCGGACCTGGCCATGGCCCTGCAACTACCGGTCATCCTGGTGGTGGGTGTGCGCCTGGGTTGTATCAGCCATGCGTTATTGAGTGCCGAAGCCATCGCCGGCGATGGCCTGCCCCTGGCGGGCTGGGTGGCCAACATCATCGATCCGCGCACCTCGCGCCTGGAAGAGAACCTCGCGACCCTCGCCGAGCGCTTGCCGGCCCCTTGCCTGGGGCGGGTACCCAAGCTCAAGCAGGCTTCGGCGCAGCAGGTTGCCGAATACTTGCAGCTGGATTTGCTGGACTAGCCCGTTTCTATCGAATGGCAACATGCCATTACTGATTTCAACGGGCATATTACCTTCAGGTCTGCTTCAATAGAGGCTGTTCGCCTTCAGCGTCAGGGAGTTTTTGACATGGAAATCTCGGGCAACTCGGTATTTTATGCAGGCCTGGGCGCCATCCAGGCCGGCCAGCAGCGCGTCGATCAGGCTGCCAGCCAGATCGCCACTACCAGCGTCGAGCGCAGCGCCACCAGCCAGTCCAGTGACTTCCAGGTCGAACGCCTGCGCGCGGTCGATCGCAGCCAGCAGATGGACCTGGCCACCAGCACGGTGGAAATGGCCCTGGGCAAGCACCAGGTCGAGCTCGGTGTCAAAGTGGCCAAAGCATCGGACGAAATGCTCGGCACCCTCATCGACACTTACGCCTGAAACGTCCTGCCGTGCCTTTAGCGCGGCTTCAACTAATCTTTAAGTATCAGCAACCTGGCCTTGCCGGTCGGCGTTCGGCTGCGCGTTCGTGCGCGTTCGTGCAAGTTTTTGTGCAGATCTTCGCGCAGTGTGCCATGGCGGAACTGCCCTCTGGTTGATGCTTGACAAGCTTTCGGCGTAAACGTATGTTTCAAACAACTGTTTGACCGAAAGCCGCCAAGAGCTGGTCGGTCTGTCGCGGTCTCCCTATCCAGGATTCATCAGCAGAGGTTCATCGCTATGCCTGATTACAAAGCCCCCTTGCGTGATATTCGCTTCGTTCGTGACGAGCTGCTCGGCTACGAAGCGCATTATCAGAGCCTGCCGGCTTGCCAGGACGCTACTCCAGACATGGTTAACGCCATCCTCGAAGAAGGCGCCAAGTTTTGTGAACAGGTACTGGCCCCGCTGAACCGTGTGGGTGACCTGGAAGGCTGCACCTGGAGCGAGTCGGGCGTGAAGACGCCGACCGGTTTCAAGGAAGCCTACAACCAGTTCGTCGAAGGCGGCTGGCCGAGCCTGGCCCATGACGTCGACCACGGTGGCCAGGGCCTGCCCGAGTCGCTGGGTCTGGCGATCAGCGAGATGGTCGGCGAGTCCAACTGGTCCTGGGGCATGTACCCGGGCCTGTCCCATGGCGCGATGAACACCATCTCCGAGCACGGCACCGCCGAGCAGCAGGAGACCTACCTGACCAAGCTGGTGTCCGGCGAATGGACCGGCACCATGTGCCTGACCGAGCCTCATTGCGGTACCGACCTGGGCATGCTGCGCACCAAGGCCGAGCCTCAGGCTGATGGTTCCTACAAAGTCTCCGGCACCAAGATCTTCATCTCGGCCGGTGAACACGACATGGCCGACAACATCGTTCATATCGTTCTGGCTCGCCTGCCCGATGCACCGGCCGGCACCAAAGGCATTTCCCTGTTCATCGTTCCGAAGTTCCTGCCGACCGCCGAAGGCACCGTCGGTGAGCGCAACAAGGTCAGCTGTGGTTCCATCGAGCACAAGATGGGCATCCACGGCAACGCCACCTGCGTGATGAACTTCGATGAGGCCACCGGCTACCTGATCGGCCCGGCCAACAAAGGCCTGAACTGCATGTTCACCTTCATGAACACCGCTCGCCTGGGTACCGCGCTGCAAGGCCTGGCCCACGCCGAAGTGGCGTTCCAGGGTGGCCTGAAATACGCGCGCGACCGCCTGCAAATGCGTTCGCTGACCGGCCCGAAAGCACCGGACAAGGCGGCTGACCCGATCATCGTCCACCCGGACGTGCGTCGCATGCTGCTGACCATGAAAGCCTTCGCCGAAGGCAACCGTGCGATGGTGTACTTCACCGCCAAGCAGGTCGACATCGTCAAGTACAGCCAGGACGAAGAAGAGCGCAAGAAAGCCGACGCACTGCTGGCCTTCATGACGCCGATCGCCAAGGCCTTCATGACCGAAGTCGGCTTCGAAGCGGCCAACCACGGCGTTCAGATCTATGGCGGCCACGGCTTCATCGCCGAGTGGGGCATGGAGCAGAACGTGCGCGACAGCCGTATCTCCATGCTGTACGAAGGCACCACTGGCATCCAGGCGCTGGACCTGCTCGGCCGCAAGGTACTGATGACCCAGGGCGAAGCGCTCAAGGGCTTCACCAAGATCGTGCACAAGTTCTGCCAGTCCCAGGAAGGCAACGACGCCGTCAAGGAATTCGTCGAGCCACTGGCCCAGCTGAACAAGGAGTGGGGCGAGCTGACCATGAAGGTCGGTATGGCCGCGATGAAAGACCGCGAGGAAGTCGGCGCGGCGTCGGTGGACTACCTGATGTACTCCGGCTATGCCTGCCTGGCCTACTTCTGGGCCGACATGGCACGCCTGGCTGCCGAGAAACTGGCTGCCGGCACCAGCGAAGAGGCGTTCTACACCGCCAAGCTGCAGACTGCGCGCTTCTACTTCCAGCGCATCCTGCCGCGTACCCGCACCCACGTTGCGACCATGCTGTCGGGCGCCAACAACCTGATGGACATGAACGAAGAGCACTTCGGCCTTTCGTACTGAGTCCTGCGCTGTAACCAGAACGCCTGCCCTCACCGGCAGGCGTTTTTGTTTGTTCTGTAGAAGCTGCGGGGCGACGACTCCTGCAGGTCATTTCGTCGGCTGCCAGTAAAAGAGACCGACCTCGGGTTCATCTATTCATGTGCGTTGCCGATACATTGACGGCACAATGCCATTATTGATCTGCCGGGTCGGAGATTACCCTTGTTTCGTTTATCCGCTGTACGCCTGAGCCACTTTCTGCCATCAGCCTGCCTGCTGGTGTCAGGGCTCGCGGCTGCCTATGTCAGGGACCTCAGCGTCTTCTTCACGTCGCTGTTCAATGTCCTGCCTACCCTGGTGCTGTTGTTGGGCGGTGCCTACTGTGCTGTTTATCGCCGACAGCGCGAACTGTTTCTGATGGTCACGGTGTACATCGCCTACTTCCTGCTCGACACCCAGACCGATTTCTACCGTGACAACGGTCGCGTTCGCGAGGATGCGGCGGTGGTCTTTCATCTGGTCTGCCTGTTATTGCCGTTGATGTTCGCGTTGTACGGTGCCTGGCAGGAACGCACCCACCTGTTCCAGGACATGGTGGCGCGCTTCGCCGTATTGCTGGCGGTGGGCAGTGTTGCCCTGGGGTTGGAACAAAGTTTTCCCCAGGCGTTGCTGGGCTGGCTGGCGGAGATTCGCTGGCCATCGCTGCACGGCCAGTGGATGAGCCTGATCCAGCTGGCCTATCCGGTGTTCCTCATTGCCTTCGTCCTGCTGGTGGTGCAGTACCTGCGCCAGCCACGCCCCTTGCATGCCGCGCAGATCATCGGTCTGATCGGTATCTTCTGGATGTTGCCCAAGACGTTCATCCTGCCCTTCACCCTGAACATCATGTGCAGCCAGGTGATGCTGATGATTGCCGCGGCGGTCTCACACGAGGCCTACCAGATGGCCTTTCGCGATGAACTGACCGGGCTGCCGGGACGCCGCGCCCTCAACGAGCGCATGCAGCGCCTGGGGCGCAACTATGTGCTGGCGATGACCGACGTCGATCACTTCAAGAAATTCAACGACACCCATGGCCATGACGTCGGCGACCAGGTGCTGCGGCTGGTGGCGAGCAAACTGTCCAGGGTGACCGGCGGTGGCCGGGCCTACCGCTATGGTGGCGAGGAGTTCGCCCTGGTGTTCGCCGGCAAGACGGTCGAGGAATGTCTGCCGCACCTGGAAGCGGTGCGTGAGGTGATCGCCAACTACAACATCCAGTTGCGCAACCAGGACAGCCGGCCCCAGGACGATCAGCAAGGTCGCCAGCGGCGCGGAGTGTCAGGCGCTTCCAGTGTGTCGGTGACCATCAGCATCGGTGTGAGCGAGCGCCTGGTCGATCACCGATCGCCCGATGAGGTGCTCAAATCGGCGGACCAGGCCTTGTACAGTGCCAAGGGCGCGGGGCGTAACTGCGTCATGGCCTATGGGGTTCAAGCCAGGCGTGGAGCGGTGCGCATGGCGTGACCGGATGTGACTATATGGTCGCTAGATGACCCTATGTCTCGCAAAAGTTGTTCGGTTACACTGCCGGCATAACAGTGAAACGGTCCTTCGGGGGCCGTCCCCCGACTCAAGTGTGAGAGGTTGCCATGGCTGACTATAAAGCGCCCCTGCGCGATATGCGCTTCGTCCTCAATGAAGTCTTCGAAGTGGCCAAGCTCTGGGCGCAACTGCCCGGGCTGGCCGAAGCCGTCGACGAAGAGACCGCCCTGGCGGTGCTGGAGGAGGCCGGCAAGGTCACTGGCAAGAGCATCGCCCCGCTCAGCCGCAGTGGCGACGAAGAAGGTTGCCACTGGGACAACGGTGCAGTGCGCACTCCGGCGGGCTTCATCGACGCTTACAAGACCTACGCCGAAGGCGGCTGGGTAGGCGTGGGTGGTGATCCGGCCTATGGCGGCATGGGCATGCCCAAGGTGATCTCGGCCCAGGTCGAGGAAATGGTCAACGCTTCGAGCCTGGCCTTCGGCCTGTACCCGATGCTGACCGCCGGCGCCTGCCTGTCGATCAACGCCCATGCCAGCGACGAGCTCAAGGACAAATACCTGCCGAACATGTATGCCGGCACCTGGGCCGGTTCCATGTGCCTGACCGAGCCGCACGCCGGTACCGACCTGGGCATCATCCGCACCCGCGCCGAGCCCCAGGCCGACGGCAGCTACAAAGTCAGCGGCACCAAGATCTTCATCACCGGTGGCGAACACGACCTGACCGAAAACATCATCCACCTGGTGCTGGCCAAGCTGCCGGACGCACCGGCCGGGCCGAAGGGCATTTCCCTGTTCCTGGTGCCCAAGTTCCTGGTCAACGCCGATGGCAGCCTGGGTGCGCGCAACCCGGCCAACTGCGGCTCGATCGAGCACAAGATGGGTATCCAGGCATCGGCCACCTGCGTGATGAACTTCGACGGCGCCGTGGGCTACCTGGTCGGCGAACCGAACAAGGGTCTGGCGGCGATGTTCACCATGATGAACTACGAGCGTCTGGGCGTCGGCATCCAGGGCCTGGCGACTGCTGAACGCTCCTACCAGAACGCCGTCGAATACGCCCGTGACCGCCTGCAAAGCCGTGCGCCAACGGGTCCGCAGGCCAAGGACAAGGTGGCCGACCCGATCATCGTCCACCCTGACGTGCGCCGCATGCTGCTGACCATGAAGGCGCTGAACGAGGGTGGCCGGGCCTTCTCCACCTACGTGGCGATGCAACTGGACACTGCCAAGTTCAGCGAGGACGCTGGCACCCGCAAACGTGCCGAAGACCTGGTGGCGCTGCTGACGCCGGTGTCGAAGGCGTTCCTCACCGACCTGGGCCTTGAGTCGGCGGTCCATGGCCAGCAAGTGTTCGGCGGCCATGGCTACATTCGCGAGTGGGGCCAGGAGCAACTGGTGCGTGATGTGCGCATCACCCAGATCTACGAAGGTACCAACGGCATCCAGGCACTGGACCTGATGGGACGCAAGGTGGTGGGCAGCGGTGGCGCACTGTACAAACTGTTCGCCGACGAGATCCGCCAGTTCACCGCCAGTGCCGGCACTGAGTTGGACGAGTTCGCCAAACCGCTGAATGCCGCCCTGGACAACCTCGACGAGCTGACCGCCTGGGTCCTGGACCGGACCAGGAGCAACCCGAACGAAATCGGCGCCGCGTCGGTGGAATACCTGCAGGTATTCGGCTATACCGCATATGCCTACATGTGGGCGCTGATGGCACGCACGGCACTGGCCAAGCAGGGCGAAGACGATTTCTACGCCGCCAAGCTGGGCACTGCGCGCTTCTATTTCGCTCGCCTGTTGCCACGTATCCATTCGCTCAGCGCTTCGGTCAAGGCCGGTAGTGAGTCGCTGTACCTGCTCGATGCAGCTCAATTTTGACGGTATGGCGTGCTTGTAAGCATTCTCTTACGTGACGTGGTGACTTTTCGCCTCTATCGGAAGATTGGATCCACAGCTAATCTTCTCACATGGACGTAGCGCAGGAAGCGCAAAGTACAGAACACGGACACGAAGGATTCCTGCCAGGATGGTGGGGCGAAATGGATGTCAGGGAAACAGTCTGCAAAGCCCCGCCTAGGCGGGGTTTTCTTTTGCCTGAAGAAAAGTCTTCAGCCCAGCACATCCAGCGGTGAGACACCCATCTGCCGTGGATCGGCTTCCTCCTCCAGCAGCGTGTGCAGCAACTCGACCGAGGCTTGCTGGCGCTGTGCGTCGCGAAACACCAGGCCTATCTTCAGCGGCACCCGTGGCTCGCTCAGTGGCTTCCACAGCAGTTCCTGGTCGTCTTCGACCACTTCCTTGGCACGGCCGGGCAGCACCGTTGCCAGCGAGGTATGCGCCAGGCTGTCGAGAATCCCGCCCATGTTGTTCATTTCGGCCTGCACCTGCGGACGTCGACCGAGGTTCGCCAGTTGCGTCTGCCAGATCTGCCGCACCTGAAACTCTTCGCCCAGCAGCAGCATGGGCAGTTCCGCGGCCTGCTTGAGCGAGACCTTCTTGAATTCGCGCAATGGGTGCGTGTTGGGGATGACCAGCTGTAGTTCATCTTCGTACAGCATCAGGCCATGCAACCCCGGCTGACGCGGCGGCAGGTAGCTGATGCCGATGTCGAGGCTGCCATTAAGCAGGCGCCGTTCGATCTCAAGCCCCGACAGCTCATAGATCTGCACCACCAGGTGGGGTTGGGCCTTGCGTACCCGGTCGAGTAATTGCGGCACCAGGCTCGGGCGCACGGTCTGCAGCACACCGATGGCCAGGGTGCGCAGTGCCTGGCCCTTGAAGTTGCGCAGGGCCTCGCGGGCCCGTTGTAAACCGTCGAGCAGGGGCAGGGCATGGTTGTACAGGGTATGCGCCGCCAGGGTCGGCAACAGGCGCTTGTTGCCCCGTTCGAACAGGCTGACGTCGAGGCTGTGTTCGAGCTGGCGGATCTGTTGCGACAGTGCCGGTTGCGACAAAGACAGGCGCTCGGCGGCCCGGCCCACATGGCCTTCTTCATAGACCGCGACGAAATAACGCAGTTGGCGAAAATCCATAAGAATTACTTATCAAAAATGCTCGAAAAACCAAATGGCCGTTGACCGCCAATACGCCTAGTCTATCCCGTATTCACAAGGCTTGCAGGGCCACAAGGCGCGATGAACACCGTGTATCAAGATGTTGTTTGCATAGGCATGGCAAAAGGTTTGAAAACATGAATCTATTCAGTTTTCGACGTCCTGCGCCCGTCGTGACCGAGCGCAAGCCTGTGCCGGTTGTCGCGACCTCCACTGATGCACTGTCACGCGATTGCCTGATGCCAGCTATCGAACGTGCGCCGCAGGTGTTCGTCCGCGGTCAGGGGTCCTGGCTGTGGGACAGCGAAGGCCACGCCTATCTCGATTTCACCCAGGGCTGTGCGGTCAATAGCCTCGGTCATAGCCCCAGCGTGCTGGTCAAGGCCTTGGGCAGCCAGGCCCAGGCGCTGATCAATCCGGGTGCCGGTTTTCATAGCCGTGGCTTGCTGGCGCTGGTCAACCTGCTCTGCCAGAGCACCGAAAGCGATCAGGCCTACTTGCTCAACAGTGGCGCCGAGGCCTGCGAAGGGGCGATCAAGCTGGCGCGCAAATGGGGCCAGCTGCATCGCAATGGCGCCTATCACATCATCACCGCCAGCCAGAGTTGCCACGGGCGCAGCCTGGGCGCGCTGTCGGCCTCCGATCCGTCGCCGTGCAACCGTTGCGAACCGGGCCTGCCAGGTTTCAGCAAGGTGCCGTTCAACGACCTGGAGGCGCTGCATGCCGCGGTCGATTCGCGCACCGTGGCCATCATGCTCGAACCGATCCAGGGTGAGGCCGGGGTGATTCCGGCCACGGCTGAATACCTCAAGGGCGTCGAGCGCCTGTGTCGCGAGCTGGGCATCCTGCTGATCCTCGACGAGGTGCAGACCGGCGTAGGTCGCTGTGGCGCCTTGCTGGCCGAGCAGACCTACGGCGTACGTGCCGACATCATCACCCTGGGCAAAGGCCTGGGCGGCGGCGTGCCGCTGGCGGCCTTGCTGGCCCGTGGCAGTGCCTGCTGCGCCGAGGCGGGTGAGCTTGAAGGCAGCCACCATGGCAATGCGCTGATGAGCGCAGCCGGGCTTGCGGTGCTGGAAACCGTGCTGGAACCGGGCTTTTTCGAGCAGGTCGAAGAGGCCGGTCGGCACATGCGTGATGGCCTGAGCCGCCTGGCCGGCCGTTATGGCCAGCGCGAGGTTCGCGGCCAGGGGTTGCTCTGGGCGCTGCAATTGGGTGAGGACATTGCCGCCGAGCTGGTGGCGGCGGCCCTGCACGAAGGGTTGCTGCTCAACGCCCCGCAGCCCGATGTGCTGCGTTTCTCGCCGGCCCTGACAGTGAGCAAGGGCAATATCGACGAAATGCTCCTGCGTCTGGCCCGGGCCTTTGCCCGCGTGCATTCGGCACAACAGCACCAGCGGCGCGAAGCCACGGCCTGATTGCCAGGCGCTTAAGAATCCTACGAACCGTCTCGCGTTCCTGCGCATCGCCCCGGGCCTGCAGTTTTTGGCTTGGGGCGTTTTTTTGTCTGCAGTTTGCCGGTTGAACCCTGATGCAGCGCTAGAGTCAGTTCTAGAACATCACTGAAGGGAGCTGCGCCATGGACTTTATCCGCATCATCATCGCCATTCTCCTGCCGCCGCTGGGCGTGTTCCTGCAGGTCGGCTTCGGCGGCGCCTTCTGGCTGAATATCCTGTTGACCTTGCTTGGGTACATTCCGGGGATCGTGCATGCGGTGTACATCATCGCCAAGCGCTAAGGCCTGTCCCTGATTCCGGGTCTTGGTCCCGCCTTGTTCCTTGGTAGCGGCTACAGGGGCATCAATCTCCTAGCACCTGGCGGTAGAACCTCCACTCTTCCTCCAGCGCATGGGCCAGGTTGGCCGCAGTCCGAAACCCGTGGCGCTCGGAAGGGTAGAAATAGCCTTCTGCCCTGATGCCATTGGCCTTGAGCGCGGCGAGCATCGAGCGGGTCTGTTCGGGGACCACCACGGCGTCCAGTTCACCCTGGAAGAAAATCACCGGCACCTCGATCTGCGCGGCATGCAGCAACGGGGTGCGCTGACGGTAGCGTTCGGCATCGGCCACGGGATCGCCGATCAGCCAGTCCAGGTAGTCACCTTCGAACTTGTGCGTGGCGCGGGCCAGAGCCTGGGGATCGCTGACGCCATACAGGCTGGCACCGGCGCGAAACACATTGCGGAAGGCGAGTGCGCACAGTGTGGTGTAGCCGCCGGCACTGCCGCCGCGGATAAAGGCCTGGTCCGGATCGATCAACCCGCGCCCGGCCAGGTGCCCGACTACTGCGCAGGCATCCTCCACATCGAGCTCACCCCAACGCAGGTGCAGGGCCTGGCGATAGGCGCGGCCATAGCCACTGCTGCCGCGGTAGTTGAGGTCGGCCACGGCAAAGCCGCGCTGGGTCCAGTACTGGATACGCGGATCGAGCGCCGGGTAGCAGGCCGAGGTCGGGCCGCCGTGGATGAAGACGATCAAGGGAGGGCGTCTGGCCCCGTTCATGGCCGGGTAGAAGAAACCATGCGCGGTGCCTTCGCCGCTGGGGTAGCGCAAGGGCTGTGGTCGGCTGATACGTTCGGCCGGCAAGGGCGGTACGCCACCGGCCAGTACCCTGACCGCGTGATCGCGGCGGTTGATGGCGATCACTGCAGGAGGCTGTGTCGCCGAAGCAGCGATGGCATAGAGGTGGTCCTGATCCAGGTCCAGGCAACGCAGGCGGCTGTAGTCGGTATCGACCTGTTCCACCGTGCCATCGGCATCGCATAGCCCCAGGCGGCTGAAGCCGTTTTCGAACCAGGTGGCCAGGTACTGTTGTTCACCCAGCGGCAGCCAGGTACTGGCGCCCAGTTGCCAGGGGGCTGCGGCATGATCGGCGAGGGCGGCGGGCAGCGCAGCCCAGCCACGGTCCGTTTCACCCCAGGGTTGCCAGAAGCCATTGCAGTCGGACAGGCAGTACAGGCGGCCAGCGGCATCGAAGCGTGGCTGCTGCAGGGATTGCACCGGACCTTCGTCACCGGCAATGCAGTGCGGCTCACCGAAGTGACCGTCTGCCAGGCGCTCGCGACAGATCAGGCGGGTGGCGGTCCAGGGCTGCTCGGGGCGGCTCCATTCGATCCAGGCCAGGCGTGAGCCATCGCAGCTCAGGGTCGGCGAAGCGTAGAAATCGGCGCCCTCGGCCAGCACCTCTCGTCGCTGCGCACTGATCGCTACCAGACGATGCTCGACCTGCTCGGCGCCGTGGGTTTCTTCCACCGCCAGCACCTGTCCGTCGGCCCAGCGCAGGTCACCGTGGCGACGTTCGCCCTCGGTCAGCGCCTGGGGGGCGCTGCCGGCCAGGTCCTGGGTATAGAGCTGCTGGTCGGCCTCGTTGACGAACACCAGGCCATCGTCACTCAGGCAAAAGCTGCCGCCGCCGTACTCATAGACCCGGCTGCGCACGCTGAAGCCATCGGGCGTCAGGCAGCGGGCCTGGCCATCACGCCAGTGCCAGATCCGGCAGGCGCCGTCGCGTGGGCGGAATTCGTTCCAGAACAGGCCCCGGGGGCCAACCCGCAGTTCGGCGAAGTCAGTGCCGGCGGCTACCGCCTGCTCGGCACTGAAGCGCTCAGCCACGGGCGATGACACGGGAGTTTCGCTCATTGCGGAAGGTCAGCTGGTCGATGTTCAAGTGGGCGTGCTCGGCTTCTTCGCGGGCCTTGAGAATGATGCCGTGCTCGGCGGACTTGGCGCACACCGGGTCGGCGTTGCTGGCGTCGCCCGTGAGCATGAAGGCCTGGCAGCGGCAGCCGCCGAAGTCCTTCTCCTTTTCGTCGCAGGAGCGGCACGGCTCTGGCATCCAGTCATAGCCGCGAAAGCGGTTGAAGCCGAACGAGTCGTACCAGATGTGCTGCATGCTGTGGTCGCGTACGTTGGGGAACTGCACCGGCAACTGACGCGCGCCATGGCACGGCAGCGCGGTGCCATCCGGGGTGACGGTGAGGAACACGCTGCCCCAGCCGTTCATGCAGGCCTTGGGGCGCTCTTCATAGTAGTCGGGGGTGACGAAGATCAGCTTGCACGGGTTGCCGGCTGCCGCCAGTTTTTCCCGGTACTGGTTGGTGATGCGCTCGGCGCGTTCCAGCTGTGCGCGAGTCGGCAGCAGGCCGACCCGGTTCAAGTGCGCCCAGCCGTAGAACTGACAGGTGGCCAGCTCGACGAAGTCCGCTTCCAGGGCAATGCACAGCTCGATGATGCGGTCGATCTTGTCGATGTTGTGCCGGTGGGTGACGAAGTTCAGCACCATGGGATAGCCGTGGGCCTTGACTGCCCGGGCCATCTCCAGCTTCTGCGCGAAGGCCTTTTTCGAACCGGCCAGCAGGTTGTTCACCTGCTCGTCGCTGGCCTGGAAGCTGATCTGGATGTGGTCCAGGCCAGCCTCCTTGAACGCGGCGATCTTCTGTTCGGTCAGGCCGATGCCCGAGGTGATCAGGTTGGTGTAGTAGCCCAGGCGCCGACCTTCACCGATCAGTTCTGCAAGGTCCTGGCGCACCAGCGGCTCGCCACCGGAAAAGCCCAGTTGTGCGGCGCCCATCTCCCGCGCCTCGGCCATCACCCGGAACCATTGCTCGGTGCTCAGCTCCTGGCCCTGGGCGGCGAAGTCCAGGGGGTTGGAGCAGTAGGGGCACTGCAGCGGGCAGCGGTAGGTCAGCTCGGCGAGCAGCCACAGCGGCAGGCCGACCGGCGGCGTTGCCGGCACCTTACTTGAGTGCGATCCAGTGTTCGGCACGGGCCACCTCCATGAACTGCTCGATGTCGTCAGCGAGCTCGGGTACACCGGGGAACTGCTTGTCCAGCGCGGCAATGATCGCCGCGACGTCGCGCTTGCCATCGATCAGCCCGCCGATCAGCGCCGCGCTCTCGTTGAGCTTTATCATGCCCTCGGGGTAGAGCAGCACATGTGCCTTTTGTGCTGGCTCGTACTGGAAACGGTAGCCCGGGCGCCATGCCGGGACCTGTGCGCGATCGAAACTCATAGGGCGATTCCTTTGTGCCAGACCCGTTCGCTGGTGACGCTGTGATAGGGCGGGCGGTTCAGTTCGTAGGCCATGCTCATGGCGTCGAGCATGCTCCAGAGAATGTCCAGCTTGAACTGCAGGATCTCCAGCATGCGCTGCTGGCCCTCAACTGTAGTGTAGTGCTGCAGGGTGATTGCCAGCCCATGCTCGACATCGCGGCGGGCCTGGCCCAGGCGGGTACGGAAGTATTCGTAGCCGGCCGGGTCGATCCAGGGGTAGTGCTGCGGCCAGCTGTCCAGGCGCGACTGGTGGATCTGCGGGGCGAACAGTTCGGTCAGCGAGCTGCTGGCCGCTTCCTGCCAGCTGGCGCGGCGGGCGAAGTTGACGTAGGCATCGACGGCAAAGCGCACCCCGGGCAGCACCAGCTCCTGGGAACGCAGTTGGTCAGGGTCCAGGCCGACCGCCTGGCCCAGGCGCAGCCAGGCCTCGATGCCGCCGTCTTCGCCGGGGGCACCGTCATGGTCGAGCAGACGTTGAATCCACTCGCGGCGAATCTCGCGGTCAGGGCAGTTGGCCAGGATCGCGGCATCCTTGAGCGGGATGTTCACCTGGTAGTAGAAGCGGTTGGCGACCCAGCCCTGGATCTGCTCGCGGCTGGCGCGGCCTTCATACATCGCCACGTGGTAGGGGTGATGGATGTGGTAGTAGGCACCCTTGGCGCGCAGGGCCTGTTCGAATTCGGCGGGGGACAGTGCTTTGGCGTCGCTCATGTCGGCTCCTAGAGGGTGATGCTCATGCCGTCGAAGGCCACTTCGACGCCGCGCCGATCCAGTTCTGCGCGTTCGGCCGAGTCTTCATCGAGGATCGGGTTGGTGTTGTTGATGTGGATAAGTACCTTGCGTTGCGCGGGGAAACCTTCGAGCACCTCGAGCATGCCGCCCGGGCCGTTCTGCGCCAGGTGGCCCATCTCCCGCCCGGTGCGCGTGCCGACGCCACGGCGCTGCATTTCATCATCCTCCCACAAGGTGCCGTCGACCAGCAGGCAGTCGGCCTCACCCATCATGCGCAGCAGCTTGTCGTCGACCTGGCCCAGGCCCGGGGCATAGAAGAGTTTGCCGCCGCTGCGCAGGTCTTCGACCATCAGCCCGAGGTTGTCGCCCGGGTGCGGGTCGAAACGGTGGGGTGAGTAGGGTGGCGCGGCGCTGCGCAGCGGGAAGGGGGTGAAGCGCAGGTTCGGGCAGGCTTCGATCACAAAACTGCCTTCCAGCTCGATCCGGTTCCACTGCAAGCCGCCGTTCCAGTGGCTGAGCATGGTGAACAACGGGAAGCCGGTGCTCAGGTCCTGGTGGACCATTTCGGTGCACCAGACCTGGTGCGGGCAGCCTTCGCGCAGGCTCAACAGGCCCGTGGTGTGGTCGATCTGGCTGTCGAGCAGGACGATGGCGTCGATGCCGGTGTCGCGCAGGGCGCGTGCCGGCTGCAGGGGCGCGAAGGATTGCAGTTGCGCCCGGATGTCCGGCGAGGCATTGCACAGCACCCAGTGCACGCCGTCGTCAGACAGCGCGATCGACGACTGGGTGCGCGCCGTGGCCCGCAAGGTGCCGTCGCGAAAGCCCTTGCAGTTCTCGCAGTTGCAGTTCCACTGTGGAAACCCGCCACCGGCGGCGGAACCTAGGATCTGGATGTACATGGCGTCTCCTGCCGCGTCTTGAAATAAAAACGCCCCGGCGGACCGAGGCGTTGTACCGCAAGCAGGTTCAGCGGCTTGCGAAATACATGGTCACTTCAAAGCCGATACGCAGGTCAGTGTAAGCAGGTTTGGTCCACATGGGTTTACTCCTTCCGGATAGGTCCTGGGGTTGGCAGCTACTTATTTAGTCCACCCTCCGGTCGAGGGGTTCCAATAGCCGAGATTGCGCTATCTTACTAAAAAACTACCTGCTGAATGGTTAAATCTAAGATAAATGCCGTTACATTCCCGGTAAGAATCAGGTAGTGGCCTGCCAGTCGTCGGAAGGGGCGGGGCCGTTGGCCAGGCATAGCCAACCCTGCCTGGCCTGCAGCAGGTCTTCGGCGCACTGTCGCAGGCGGGCTTGATCGACAGTGAGGACAGTGGCCTGCAACCTCTCCAGGCTGGCTTGCGGCCGCCCCGACAGTTGCGCCTGCCAGGCCCATTCGGCGACTTCGGCGTTGCTCATGCTGGCTTCGTCCAGTTGCTCGGCCAGGGCTTGGCGGATATCAGCGTTACCGTCCAGGGTGTGAGGCAACGCAGCCAGGAACTCGCGGATGTGAGTGAGGATCTGTGCAGGGGTGGCACTCGGCGACTGCACGCCGAACAGCAAGCCACTGCAGCCCTGAAGCTGACGAAAGGCACTGAAGACGGCGTAACCCAGTTGCAGCTCGACGCGCAGGCGCTGGTAGAACGGTCCCTGGATGTGGTGTGCCAGCAAGCGGGCACAGGCCTCATCGGCAAGCGGGCAGAACAACAGCACGGCGTGTTCGCTGGCCGGTGGCAGCAGCGTTTGCCAGCGTCGTACCGGCTCGACCGCTACCGGGCGCTGCGCTTGCGGGTGTCCGGGCACGGCCTGCAGGGCACGGTTGAGTGCCTGTTGGGTGGGTTCATCGAAACCTGTGGCCAAGCCCTGCCAATGGGCATGTGCCCACAGGGCATCCACATCGCTCTGGTTCAGGGTACCGGTGGGCAAGGTTGGCTTGCTCTGGCCGACCAGCTGTTCAGGCAATTGCCCGAGCAAGGCGCGGATCGGCATCGGCTCCGGCTCGCTTGCGGTCTTCGGCGTCCAGCTGGCTGGAGACGGACGGCGCAACGTTTCCAGCGCCTCCATCACCACCATGACCACGGCTGACGGTATGCCGCTGCAGCGCAGTTGCCAGAAGGGGCCGGTGGCTTCGAACCGCAGCTCGATGGCAGCCCTGCCTGCACGCTCACGCAAGGGTCGCAAGGCCTGGTCGAGTACCTGCCAGAGCGGGTTACGCAAGGCTGAGGCCAGTTGCCAGCGCAGGTAGACGACACCGTGCTGGCGCTGCGCGGGGAGCAGGGGACTCACCACCAGTCCGGCAGGGGCAGGCGTGAACGTCAGCTCGCTGCGTGGCACATCGAGCAGCGGCTGCGCAGGCGGCAGGCACCAGGGGTGCTCGTGGGCAGGCGGGCTGTGTTCCAGCACGTCGTCGAGCAAGGTACGCAGCGCTGCCTCGGCTTCTGCGCCCAGGGCCAGGTACGGCTGAGCGCTACTGTCGCGGCGGGCCAGGTCCAGGGCGGTGGCAGTCTGTTCGCGGCGTTGCTGCACGCGTGCGTATTCCTGGTTCAGGAGGCGCCAGTCGGCATCGCGGAAGAACCTCAACCAGTCGAACAGCAAGGCCTGGACCTGACCGGCGTTGCTGGCATCGCTGAGGGTTGCCCGCACATGCAGCAGTGCCTGCCCGGCAAAGCTGTACAGCGGCGAGCATTCGAATGCCTCCAGCCATCCGCGCTGACGCAGGGCTGCCTGCAGTCCGCCGGCATGTGTGTCGGTCAGCCAGGTAACGAGGAACTCGATGGCCTGGTCCAGACCGGCAGGCTGCCGCTCGACGGCCAGCAGCAGGTCAAGTTGCTGGCCGTTCAACGTCGGCGCCAGCGGCTGGTCGACAAGCGCCGGTGGTGTTGCCTGGGCAATGCTTGTACCGCTGGCGATGCTGCTCCCGGCGTGTTGCGCCAGTGCTTGCAGGTCATCGAGGCTTTGCGGGCCGCTCAGGCTCAAGCGCATCTGCCCGCCCTGGTAGTAGCGCTGGTGGAAGTGCTGCAAGGCCGTCTGAAAGTCGTGGCTATGCACCGGCAGGCTGAAGCGGTTGCCCGCCTGGAAGGCACTCAGCGGATGTCGAACTGACGCCTGCTGCAACAAGGCGAAGTGCGCCTGGGCCTGGGCATTGCGGGACCAGGCGATGAACTCGGCGTGAATCACCTCCCGCTCGCGCAACTGGCGCGGGATATCGAACGAGGGCCGGGCGAGCAGTTCGCACAGGCGTTCAAGCGCACCGGCACATGCTGCCTGCGGCACTTCGAAGAAGTACTCGGTGGTGCGCTCGCGGGTGCTGGCATTGACCTGCCCGCCATGGCGTTGCACATAGCGCATCAGGGCATCGTCGAGAGGGAAGCGCTCATTGCCGAGGAACAGCAGGTGTTCGAGGAAGTGGGCAAGCCCGGCATAGCGGCGCGGGGTGTCGTGGCTGCCGGCCATGACCCGCACCGCTGCCGCACAGCGTTTGAGCTGCGGGGCGTGGCGCAGGGTGACCTGCAGGCCATTGTCGAGGGTGAGGTGTCGCAGGGTGGAGGGCATGACGGTTCCCGTGCAGCGCGAACCGTCATGCTAGCGGATTATTGCTGACGCGGCGCGCCGTAGAGCTCCGGACGCAGGTCGTGCAGGTAAGGCGTGTTGGCCCGTCCTTCGTGGACCCGGTGCAGTTCGAGGTCGGCCTGCAACAGCAGGCTGTCGCGGCCGGCCATGGCCAGGATGCTGCCGTCCGGTCCGACAATGCTGCTTTGTCCGCAGTAATGGATTTCATCCTCGGCGCCGCAGTAGTTGGCGTAGGCCAGGTAGCACTGGTTCTCGTAGGCACGGGCGCGCACGGTGACCTGGGCAACGAAATCGTAGGGCACCATGTTCGCCGTTGGCACCAGGATCAGTTCGGCCCCGGCCAGGGCCAGGCGCCGGGCGTTTTCCGGGAACTCGATGTCGTAGCAGATCAAGACGCCCAGACGCCAGCCGTTCAACTCAACCACCGGGAAGTGGTCGGGCCCCGGGCTGAACATCGCCCGGTCCAGGCCACCGAACAGGTGGGTCTTGCGGTAGTTGCACAGGCTGCTGCCATGGGCGTCGATCAACTGCACGGCGTTGTACACCTGGCCATCGTCGGCCAGCTCCGGATAACCGTAGGCAATGGCAATGCGGTTGCTCTGGGCGATCTCCACCACGGCCATGGCCGACGGGCCATCCTCGGCTTCGGCCAGGCGCATCACCGCGTCGCTGCCGATGTTGTAGCCGGTCAGGAACATCTCCGGGCATACCAGCAGATCGACGCCGCGGGCGGCGGCCAGTTGCGCCTGCTGGTGCAGGCGCTCGAGGTTGCCGGGCACATCCAGTGGCTGTGGAACACCTTGATACAGCGCGATGCGCATGGCGAATCTCCCGTCAGTCGGCCAGGGCGATCGGTCCGATCTCGTGGAACACATCGCCTGGGCCTGGGTTTTCCGGATGGGTATGGCCCCCGAAGTGATTCATGATACCCCACACCGCGTTGAGCGAGGTCTGCACCGCGCCTTCGACCCAGGCCGGAGTCCAGGACACGTCGTCACCGGCGATGAAAATGCCGCGTTGTTCGGCTGGCATGTCCTGCTGCATGAAGTGCGCGTACATGCGCTGGTTGTAGCGGTAGTGGCCGGGCAGGGCACCTTTGAAGGCCCCGAGGAAGTGCGGGTCGGCTTCCCAGGACACCGTGATCGGATCGCCGATGATGTGCGAGGCGATGTCCACTTTCGGGTAGATCTTCTTCAGCGCATCGAGGGCCAGCTTCACGCGCTTTTCCACCGGATGCGGGAGCATCTTCAGGGCGTCGCTCATCCACGAGTACGACAGGCAGATCACCCCTGGCTTGTCGTCGCCGTTGTCGAACAGGTAGGTGCCGCGGGTCAGGCGGTCGGTCAGGGTCATGCTCATCAGGTCGCGGCCGGTTTCCGGATCCTTGTCCTTCCAGAACGGCCGGTCGACCATCACGAAGGTCTTCGACGACTGCATGTAGCGGGTGCGGTCCAGGGCCATCCACATCTTCTGCGAGAACAGCGATTCTTCACATTCGATCTGAGTGGTCAGCAGCCAGCTCTGGCAGGTGGTGAGCACGGCGGCGTAATGGCGGGTGTCGCCCCAGTTGTCGGTCACGGCCAGGCGTCCGTCGGCATCGCGGCTGATGCTCTTGACCCCCGGGCGCGCCGCGCCACGGTGCAGCGAGCTCAGGCTGGTGCCCGCCGGCCAGTGGGCGCAGCGTTCCGGCACATGGCGCCAGATGCCCAGTGGTACCTGTTCGACGCCGCCGACCACCAGGTGCTGGTGATCGTCGCAGTTGGTCATGACCACGCGGAAGATTTCCAGCATCGAGTTGGGGAAGTCCGAATCCCAGCCGCCTGTGCCGAAACCGACCTGGCCGAACACTTCCCGGTGCAGGAAGCTGAGCTTGGCAAAGGCCTTGGAGGTGGCGACGAAGTCGTAGAAGGTGCGGTCGTCCCACAGCGGCACCAGGGTGTTCCACAGCTCCTTGAGGCGCGGCACGTCGCGGTCGCGGATGGCCTGCTGGATATCGCCGAAGCGGGCGCCATCCTCCAGGGCATCGGCCCAGGCGTCGGCGACTTCCTGGAACAGCTTGGGCAGGTCGGAGAGCTTCTCGGCGTAGTGCGTCTGGCCTTCCAGATCGATCACCGTGCTGCCCGACGCCGGGGTCAGCGGGTTGGGGAAGGGTTTGGTCTCAAGCCCGAGCTTGTCCACATAGTGGTAGAAGGCCGTCGAAGATACCGGAAAGCGCATGCCACCGAGCTCGGCGATGATGCCGTCGGTGCCTTCGAAGGCTTGCGAGCGCAGACGGCCGCCCATTTTCGAGGCTTCGTACACCACAGGCTTGAGGCCCAGCTTCATCAACTCGTAGGCCGCTACCAGGCCTGCGATACCGGCACCGACAATCGCCACTTCTTCACCGTGACGCTCGGCCGGGATGCTGCCCAGGCCCGCCGGATGCTCGATCCAGTCGTCGAAGGCGAACGGGAAGTCCGGGCCGAAGATGGTGATGGGTTTCTTGCCGTCGGCGGGGTGGCGATTGTTCTTGTTCATGGTCTGACCTGGCCAGGGCTGCGCGGAATGCGGAGCTTGAGTATAGGAAAAGCTGGCGGTCAGTTTAGGGGCAGTGGGTTACGTAATTAAGATGCAGAGTGTCGTCTATTTGCATGTCGAATGATCATTATGACCAGGCTTCAATGCATTTCGACTGAAGGCCAATCAAGCCGGTCCACGGTCCACCTTGCTGCTGAGGATGATCGAGGTGGTGGTCTTCTCCACCCCTTCGACACTGCCGATCTGGTCAAGCAACTGGTCCAGCTGCTCCGGCGACTCGCTGCGCAGCCAGGCCACGTAGTCGAACTCGCCGCTCACGGCGCACAGTTGCTGGACCTGGCCCATGGCGCTCAGACGGCGCACCACGTCCTTGCCCGAACGCGGCTGCACGGTGATGCCCACGTAGGCTTGCAGTCCGCCATCGACCAGGCGCTGGCCCAGGCGCACGCCATAACCGCTGATGACCTTGGTCTTCTCCAGGCGTGCCAGGCGCGAAGTGACCGTGGTGCGGGCGATGCCCAGTTGCCGGGCGAGGGTGGCGACACTTTCACGGGCGTTGATCTGTAGAAGGGCAATCAGTTGGCGGTCGATTTCGTCGAGGGCGACGGAGCGGCTGTCGGACATGAGGACTCTCTGTAGACGCCGTACTGCGCGGCGCAGGGAATGAACGCACTAGCCTATCCATTCCACTTGCCGCCCAGCAAGTTCCCGGCACTCAGCTTCGAACCAGCGCCTGCACTTCGTCGAGGCTCCTGTAGGGGACGACCGTACGTGGAAGGCGAGAGGTGGGCGACAGGTTGTAGACGGCGAAGTCGTCGCCGATGACCGATTCGGCCATCAGCTGGAAGGAAGGCAGGATTCGCTCTTCGTAATGTTGATCCAGGCCGCAGGGTGAAAGCCTGGAATGCTCGTGCTCATAGAATCTGCCGATGTTCTGGTCCAGGTCCAGGCCCACCAGGAATACCTTGTTGAACCCTGCATGGTAGGCGATCTGCAAGGCCACATAAGCCACGGTGCGGGCGTCGAAAAAACCGCGTTGCAGGTTCTTGCTAAAGCCCAGCGGCTTCTTGCGGCTGCAGGGGTACACGCGGTTGCGCACGAGTTCAGGATCGTTGCGCAGCAGGTCCGCCAGTGAGGCCTTGGGCGCCTTGCGCAAGAAGTACAGCTCGCCTGTGGGCGAAGCCTGGCTGGACTGGTAGTGGTCTTCCCACAGCGCAACGCGTTCACTGCGGCGCATGGCTTCGGCAAACAATTCCGGTTGCTGGTTGGAAAAGTCGCGGTCGGTGCAGACGTGGAAGAACGGTTTAACCGGGGTATCGATGAACATGGAGATCGAACCATTCATCGTGATCATCGGAATGTCGGCGAATGCCTGAAACGGGAAGTCCTTTGCCGAACGCCCTGATGCGATCAGGAAAACCGCACCTGATGCAATCTGCCGGCAGTGCTCGAAACCGTTTGCGCGAATCGGGGCCTCAGCGATCGATCGTGCATTGGTGATGTCCATTTCAATTCCCCTTGCGACTGGCAGGTGGAAGCACGCACCTGAAAAACTTGATAGCTAGCCAGCTATTAAAGTCGAATTGTAAATAACTGTAAATAATTTTGACCGGATGTAATGGCTTGAGTTCAACCGCCAATAACGATCGATAGGGAATGAGAAGCGTTAAGCTCGGGGCTTGGGAGGAGTGACGTCAGGCGCCGGGAAAGCGGCCTTCGAGGATGGGGTGTAAAGTTTATTGGGGCGGGACGCTGAAAACGAAAAAGCCGCGCATTGCGCGGCTTTCTGTTTGGTGGGCCCACACGGACTTGAACCGTGGACCAAAGGATTATGAGTTCGCCAATGACACCGCTGCGTTAGGTTTCATTGGGTTACGCGAGAAAACGGTACAGTACGTGAAAGTACAAGGCAATCAGTACGTTAGCGAACGGTACGTTACAGGCGAGAACCTTCGTGCTGTACCGATAGTGTACTTGGGGAAGTGGCCTGGTAGCCACCGCGGATCCGGAGTTCTTGCCGGCGCTGGAGTCCATGCTGCGGGTAAGTACCGCCCAAGATCTGGCTCGGCGTCCATGCCAAACCAGCTCGACCTATCACAAGCCACTCTGTAGGAGCAGCGCCGAAATTAGAGACTCGATTTCGATGCCAGTCACTGCCTAACTTGTACAGCAGGTTGGATACGAATCTTTTCGCTAATCTCTTGATAGATTGGTAACTGAACTCCTTCTCGAACTTCGAATGAAACAATTATTCCATAGGGAATAGGAGCGTCTATAGCAGAGGCGTCCTTTCGGCAATTGATCTTTAATGACAAATTGTCACCGTCGACGAATGGCTGGGCCCAGTCGCCTTCGAATATTTCATGCTGAAGGGTACCTCTCCTCACAGCCTGCCATCCGGAGTTTCCGCTAGCGGCTTCTCGCCGCTGATTTGCAATAGGATTACTTGCTTCAAACCACATGCTGGCACTCCTGTACTTCTGATTGCTTGGCTGCACTGGAGAGAACCAAGCAAGAGTTACAGTAAGTCTGCGCCACTGCTGAATCGAACTAAGTGATGGCGGTAATGGCATTTTGAAAACGTGAGCCTGCTCGTCGGAGAGTTCTCCATAACCCAAGATGGTTGCACGTTGGTCAGTGCATTCAAGTACCCGATTTATGTCGGGGACGCCATATCCTATCCACCGGCTTGCAAAGTTTACAGGGTTTTTGATATGTTGTTGCTGGCTGATGATATCTACTAAGCGTTGTCCCATACTGCCCCAGTTACAGCCGTGCGTAATCATGGCTTTGATCAGCGGAGCAGTATATTTGTCCTCATAACCGTCAGTTGTGAAGCGCTCAGTTATTTGGGAAAGTGTTTCATAGCAGTATACGGCGGCACGACTAATTAACGCTGTAGCATTGCTTGTGCCGCGCGTATAGCCTGTAGAGTCGGTGGATGCGGCTTGTCCTGGGATAGCAACCTTATGCCCTGGCGGAGCCATCGATCCACTAACATTCAAATCGACTGTGTGACGACCAATATACGGCTTTGCATACCACTGTCTTCCACCATGGAAAACGATATCTGGTTTTATCGCACGCCTGTACCCACTTCCGAATGGAGAGATCGGGCTAGGGAGAGTGTTATGGAATGGGTCGAATCGATTGGCTAGCGCTGCGTTGTTCGCAGCGTCAAAATGTATAGCTCCCACAGTTATGCCATTGATACTCTCAGATGGCGAAAGTATGGAGCGTGACCTTGCATTCATTAAGATGGCAGTGATTGCAGCTTGTTCAATCGCATCTGGAGCGAGCTGTTCAAACTCATCTAGAGTAATTCCAAGTGGGATGGATTCTAACTGGTTTCCTGCGCTAATTATGAATAAAACGTTGTACTTGGAACTTAGCCAGTCTAAAAGCCTTGCCAGTGGGCTCATGCTCTGCATGAATGCTCGGCTGTAATCTCCGACAGACAAGTTAATGATTTTTACCGAAGGGGCGGACGCTGGGTGCTCGCCTTCACCTTCAAACATGCGCTTTACAGCGCGGTGTATGAGGTCAACGGGAAGTGCATCTGTTGGTATTACTTCTAGACGAGGGCGGCGGAAATCTCTGGCGTCCGGACGCATTATTGGGCGCATATAGATTGGGCGCGAGAGTGATTCAGCTCCTTCACTCAAATCGCCATGTATTGCTAGAGATGCCATGGTGGTTCCGTGCATTCGCTCGGATGCAGAGTAGTCTTCTGCCCAACCATCGGGATCCTCAACAATTATCCTGCCTTCCAGGCATTGATGGTTTGCATAGGGCAAACCATCAAGTATAGCTAATACAGGGGGGCCCATAGGGAGCTCATTGTTTTCGATGGCTACGGTTTCGGCGTAATCGTTTGATGGGGTTTCGCCGGATGTCATCTGTCCCACTGGACGGAAGAACATGATGTTGTCACATTTAACCAGCTCAGTTTCGGGAGCGTCGATAATTTCTTGAATGCGATTTGCTGGCAGTTCTGCAAGTATCGCGTGATAACGTATTCCGGGAACGGTTCCCACGGTTATCACCTGCCCTTCTAGGGCATTAACAAGATCCCGAACCGTATTTTCACTTTCAGCTCTTTTGTCAGCTGATTCTCGGTACCAAAGCTCAGCTTCAAATCGTACCGGGCGATTTTGAAGATTCGGATCGTTAAGTTCTTCCCGCCAAATGTCCAGTACGCCAGTTTCAACGAGTCGGTCAGCAGGTCCCCAGCGTCTGATGTCCCAAAGATGGCAGAAGACATCTCTGAACTTTGTGAGTCCAGTATCAAACTTCATCTTTGGATCATCTTGCTCTTTGTATCGGCGCCAGAGTGATAGTAGCTCGGTTAGCGCTTGTTGGTTAGTTAGTACTAGATAAAGTCTGCCTTTTAAGGGCTTTTCTGGATGCTCTAGGTTGTGGAAATCTTCGTCAGGTGACAGATTGTCAATTTCAATCTCACCTAACCACTCCAGCCCTTCGATTTTTTTAACTGCCTTGGAAAAATCTTCAACTGCCCCTACGGTTTCGATAACTAAAACCTGCTCAGGATCAACTCCCGCAGCGTTCCTGACTAATTCGGCCCGGCGTGCTTCAAACGCTTGTTGAAGCTGAGTTAGCTTAAGAGCAACACGCTCTCCCTGCCGCTCGTGTGAAGGTTTGCTCGTTTTACCGGGAACAGCGGTCAGCTTTGTGCGCGAAGCAGGTTCCGGCTGCGGAAACCATAATAGTGGGCGGTCGGTCATCCTTTACTCCTGGTCGTCCTGATGCCTAGTTTTTACTGTTTGAGTGGACCAAAGCTGTAGTTCTTTAGTTACTATGGCTTTGACGTTCTGGTCGGGAAGCTCCAGAACATGCTTTCTTAATATATTGATGCAAAATTGCTCGGCCTCTGAAAAATTACAACCATACAGACGCTTGGCTAAAGCAGATGAGGAATACCCAAAGTCAACTTTGTGTTTTCGTTGAAAACGCTCGAACCATTCGGTTAATCGCTCTCTGGTTGGCTGTGGTATTTCGACTCGAACTTGGAATCTCCTCCATACGGCCCTATCTAAAAGCTCCGCATGATTGGTCGCTCCGATCACAACGACATGGCTAGGTAGATTGTCAATTTGTAATAATAAAGAGCTAACGACGCGCTTTATTTCCCCAGTTTCGTGAGTATCTCCGCGCTCTTTGCCTAATGTCTCAAATTCGTCGAAAAAAAGAACGCACTTTCTTGTGGTGGCATACTCGAATAGCTTTTTCAGGCGGACAGCTGTCTCACCGAGATAGGTGCCAACTATGCTTTCATACCTCACCACTAAAAGAGGAACCATCAGAGCCTCTGCTATCCCCTCAGCTAGTGAGGTTTTACCGTTGCCCGGTGGTCCAATCAAAAGCAGCCTATTTCGGGGTTCTAAGTTGTAAGATCGCAACAGGTCCGCTCTGTGATGCTCCTGAACTATTTCACTAACTATTTCTTGGATCTGATTTGGGAGAATAATGTCTTGTATTCTTTTTTGAGGTGAAGAAATCTCTGTTAAGAGATCGCGTGCCGTCGATGAATTTGAGACAGTATTTGTGCTAAAGTTTTGTACGGGTGGTTCAAAAGATCTGGCTAAGGCTGAATCAAGACGGTCCGCCAAAACCTTGTGTTGTTTCGATCTTTCTTCAACGATAATGGCTTCAGTGATTTTTCTGAATTTCGCCTTATCGCCTTTCATTCCTGATTGTACTAGGCTAACAAGCAAGTCGGCTCTAGCCATAATTATCTCCTGATGGGCGCCTGCTTGGGCGACGTCTCGTTAGGCTGTTACGCTATCCGGTTTTCTGAAGCGGACAGGCATATCCTGTAGGTTGCATGATATAGCATTAGTGTACCGTACCTCTCAGGAGTGAGTCTTCGCCTAGCTGATAATCATGGCTATTTGCCATGATGCACGATTGATGATCGAAAATCACGCTAAAAGGTGCTGCTTGCGCGCAGTGAAGCGGTCAAGATCTTAGAGAATTACCCTTGACTGGAGGGGGCCGTGTATTGAGTGCCGGACTGGCGGCCTTGCTAAGGCTGCTCCCAACCTGGCCTAGCAGTTCGCTAGGACTGAAACCACTTACATACCGTTGATTACAGACCAAAACGTCCTAGATTATCGCGCCTCGACACCCGAGCAAAGCGCCTAGAACGAAGCCAACGAGCATGCGGGGGCCGGCAGTGGAGTGTCTCCAGCGATGGGTTGCTTTGTCAGATGAGCAACCACAGTCAAGCTCTCATCCGACAGCTCGTGACGCCTGCGGTAACAGAAAAACCCTCGATAGCTGAGCTGGAGGCTCTACACAATCTCAGGTTCGGAGGGGCCCCGGTTGAGTGTCTCAGGATTTCGGACTTACAGTCGGGAAAGAATCAGAATTCAAAGATTCATGAAGGCGTCTCCCGAGAATTTATGCTCTTCTCCGTATAGTGAGGTGTAGTGCAGCTCAATTGAGATATCTCGGCGTGCCAGAAAACTCATCAGGGCGATCTCGCAGCCCGGTTGTGATTTTTTAGAGAGGCCTAATATTTCTATCTCTGCGCCTGGTCTCAGGGCCGCGAGCTTTGCGGGCCATGCAATAGAGAAACAGTGTGGATCCAGCCCCATGTCTCGCAGAATTATCGGCCATTTATTCATGCCTAAGCCGGAGTAGTTTTTTTCGGAAACTGAAACACTCAGCGAGGTAATTAATCCAAGGCCGACGCCTTCATTGGTTATGTATAAACCATTCCTACCTCCTACTCCGGCTAAGTGAGGGGTAACCATAATGAATGGCCGTACGGAAAGAATATTGTGTTGCTTGCCTATATTGAGTTGCCATAAAGACACGCATAAGGCACCACTGGCTACGGTAAGTGCGGCTAAAGAAATTAACCGCTCCGGATGGTTGAAAGCTTGCGAACAGAATGAAGATATAGATTTTAATAATGAAGGTGGCATATTATAAATTCTCAAATACAAAAGCAAATTTATGGTGTAATAAAGTCATTCGAGTATTGTGGCTGCTGCCAAGCGAGCTAGGAAGATTTAAATAGACTGTTCTACGTCCTAGGAATAATACTCCATCGTTCTAAGCTAGCTCGAATCGCATTGCTCACAACTTTAGTATGGCTTTCTATTAAGCGACTGAGAGCATCTATCCGTTCCGCTGTGATCCCACTCATTTATAGTTAGCTAGTACACCTTTCGGTCCGCACACTGCCGTTGGTGAGTACCAGCGTTTGGCGTTGGGCGGGCCTAAGCCTAGCTTGCATTGAGTGTCACCCCAACCTGAAACGCCAGCCTACTCATCCGTGTAGCGGATTGCTGTGCCGCTGAAGGTAATCTTTTCCCAGCCCATCGAAGAGCTGACGGTGGTGGCGTAAGCGTTGGCATTGAAGCCAGTAGACGTCACGGAACCGTACGCCGCGCCGGTGCTGTTCCCGACCATTACTTGACCGTAAGGCTGGGTGCCCTTACCGGTTAGCACAATGGCGTTGGCGCCAATCCTGGCAGCCTCTTCCTTCATGGCCGTGATCGCAGCGGCTTCAGTCTTTGCTTTCGTGAAGTAGTCGTCTGTTGCCGCGACGCCCTCAACCAGTGCAATGACCGTGTGCTTTTTCTGCGGTGGCGCCAGGAGCAGCGAGACCGAGCCAGGGTCTGTGGGTGGAAGCGCACCACCTTCACCGATCAAAATCGATGTGCCGCTGGTTGAGCATGCAGTAACGCCGACCAGAATTGCGAGAAGAAGTGCAGCTTTGCTCTTAAACATGATGATCCCTGAGTGGTGTCCGCAACCAGAAAAAAGCCTCGCAAGGCTTTTTATGTCCTTATGTTCTATAGGCTTTATACAGGTACGAAAACCACCCGGCCAACAAAAAAGGCCTACGCCGTTAAGCGTAAGCCTTTGATTTGTCTGGTGGGCCCACACGGACTTGAACCGTGGACCAAAGGATTATGAGTCCTCTGCTCTAACCAACTGAGCTATAGGCCCCAGTGGTCGCGGATTATAACGAGGGTTTCCAGGCTGTGCCATCCGAAAGATCCGAAACTGCTATACGAAGAAAGGTCGCGGCGAACTCATCGGCGGGCAGCGGCAGGCTGACGATGTAGCCCTGGATCTGCTCGCAGCCTTCGGCGGCGAGGAATTGTTGCTGGGCCTGGTTTTCCACGCCTTCGGCAATGATCGTCAGTTGCATGCTGCGGCCCAGGGCAATGATCGCCCGGGCAATGGCGGCGTCATGGGGGTCGTCCGGCAGGCCGCGTATGAACGACTGGTCGATCTTGAGGATATCCAGCGGCAGGCGCTTGAGGTAGCTCAGCGAGGAATAGCCGGTACCGAAGTCGTCGATGGCCAACTGCACACCCAGTTGCTTGAGCTGGTGGAGGATGGCCAGGGCTTCTTCGGCCTGGCTCATGATGAAGTTCTCGGTGATTTCCAGTTGCAGGTCGCCGGCCTTGAGCTGGTGGGTCTTGAGCAACTGGTCGATGCGCTTGACCAGGCTGGGCTGGCGCAGCTGGGCGCCAGCCAGGTTGATCGACAGCGGGCCGAAGGCCAGGTAGTGCTTCTTCCAGGCCTGCATTTGCCGGCAAGCCCGCTCCAGCACCCAGTCGCCCAGTTGCAGGATCATGCCGTTCTCTTCGGCCAGGGTGATGAAGTGTTCCGGTGGCACATCGCCGAACAATGGATGGGTCCAGCGGATCAGGGCTTCGGCCCCCACCAGGCTCTGGGTTTTCAGGCTGAACTTGGGCTGGTAGCTCAGGCTCAGCTCATTACGCTCTATGGCCCGACGCAGTTCGTGCTCCAGGGCAATGCGCTCACTGGCCTGGGCGGTAAGGTCGCGGGTGTAGGATTCGACCCGGTTGCGGCCCTTGGCCTTTGAGCGATACATCGCAGCGTCGGCGTTGCGGATCAGCGAGGCAACGTCGGTGCCGTCCTGTGGGTACAGGCTGGTGCCGATGCTGGCGCTGGTGAAGAACTCGTGCTCGCCCGCCTGGAAGGGGGCGCTGAAGCAGGCCAACAGTTTATTGGCGATGTGTTCGGCATCGCTTGGCTGTTGCAGGCCGGGTAAGAGGATGATGAATTCGTCGCCGCCCAGGCGCGCCACTGTGTCGATATCGCGCACCTGTTCCTTCAGGCGCTGGGCAATGCCCTTGAGCAGCAGGTCGCCGACCGGATGGCCGAGGCTGTCGTTGATGTGCTTGAAGCGATCCAGGTCCAGGAACAGCACCGCTCCCTGGCGCTTGGAGGCCTGCGCACAGGTGAGGGCAGCCTGCAGGCGGTTCTCGAACAGGGTGCGGTTGGGCAGCCCGGTCAATGGATCGTGGTGGGCCTGGTAGTCCAGCTTGGCCTGGGCATGCTTGAGGCTGGAGATGTCGGCGAACACCGCGACGAAGTGGGTGATGACCCGGTCGCTGTTGCGCACCGCGCTGATGGTCAGCCAGCTGGGGTACAGCTCGCCATTCTTGCGCCGGTTCTGTATTTCGCCCTGCCAGTGGCCTTCGGCAGTCAGTTGATGCCACATGGCTGCGTAGAAGGCGCTGTCGTGCTGGCCGGAGGCGAGCAGGCGCGGGGTCTGGCCGAGGGTTTCGAATTCGCTGTAGCCGGTAATCTCGCTGAAGGCCCGGTTGACCGCGCTGATGCGCTGGTCGGTGTCGGTAATCAACACGCCCTCGGCCGTGTTTTCGAACACGGTGGCGGCCAGTTGCAGTTTTTCCTGCATCAGATGGCGCTCGGTGATGTCCCGGGCGATGGTCAACATGCAATCGACACCGGCGATCGGTAGCGGACGGGCGGAGAGTTCGCACAGGCGGATCTGCCCGTCGCGGCGACGGATGTGGCAGCTGAAATCGCGGACGAAGCCGTCGCGCTTGAGCATGGCCAGCAGGCGCCGACGCTCGTTCAGGTCAACCCAGATGCCCAGGTCCAGGGTGGTGTGATCCAGGGAGGTGTGGTTGTCGAAGCCGGTCAGGCGGCAGAAGCCCTCGTTGACCTCCAGCAGCAAGCCGTCGCTCTGGCGCGACAGCAGCAGGCCGTCGGGGGAGGCGTGAAACGCCTTGGCGAACTTTTCTTCCGAGGTTTGCAGTTGCTCCTGGGTTTCCTTGAGCTGGCTGATGTCGCGCACGGCCACCACCAGGGCCGGGGTGCTGTCCAGTTCGAAGGTCTCGGCCGAAATCAGACCGGTAAACAACTGCCCGTTGCTGCGTCGGAACAGCGTTTCCAGGTTGCGGATGCTCCCCGACTGCAGGCGCTGGAGCAGACTCGGCCCGACGCCTTCGATGCCCCAGATATTCAGCTCGGTGGCCGTGCGGCCAACGACCTGTACCGGGCTCAGGCCGATCTGTTCTTCGAAGGCCTCGTTGACTTCCAGCAGGCAGCCGTCGCTCAGGCGGGCGATGAGCAGGATGTCGGGGCATTGCTGGAACACCGAGGCGAACTTCTGCTCGGACAGGCGCAGGGCATCCTCGGTATGCTTGGTTTCACTGATATCGATCATCAGTCCGCGCATCACCGGTTTATGCCCGTGCTCGATCAGGCTGACGATGTCACGCACCCACAGGCTGCGTCCGTCGGCGCAGATCACCCGGTAGTCGAGGCTGTGGTCGCGACCGGCCGCGGTTTCGCTGTCGCAATAGGCCTGGGCCCAGAGTGCGTCGTCGGGGTGGATGATGCTGCGCCAGAAGCCCGGACGCAGCCACTGGCTCAGCGGATAGCCGAGCAGGTCCTCGGCATGGGGCGACACGTAGCTGTAGGTAAAATCGTTGGCATCGGCCTCCCAGGCGATGGCTGACAGGCTTTCGACCAGGCCGCGGTAGTGATATTCGCTGCTGCGCAGTTCCTGTTCCAGGGCGATTCGGCGGGAAATTTCCGAGCTCAGTCGCCGGTTGATCCGGATGACGGCCGCCAGGATGGCCACCAGCAGCAATATGCCAGGCAAGCCGTAGAGCAACAGGTCGGACCAGAGGTTACGGTGGTCGATCACCTTTCCGACCCAGCGCTCCTGGATATCGCTGATTTCACTGGCGCTCATGTCGGCCATGACTTTGTCGAGAATGCCCACCAGGATTTTCTTTTCCTGGGGCACGGCCATGGCCAGTTGGTAGCGGTACGGGGTTTCACCGCTGACGTAAAGGCCTTCGAGCTTGAGCTGGCGCAGGCTCCAGATGCTGGAGGCGAGGTCGCCCACTACTGCATCGACTTCATCGGTGGCCAGCGCCTGCAGGACCGAACTGACATTGGCCAGGGCCACCAGGTTCAGGTCGGGATGACGGGAGCGCAGCAGTTCATGGGGGGCATAGTTTTCCACCACGGCGACTTTCAGCCCGTACAGGTCCTTGAGGGTGCGAGGCTGGGGGCCACCCTTGTGGGCCAGGATGACAATCGGGAAGTCCAGGTAGGGGCGGGTGAACGCCAGGTAGCTTTGCCGCTCCGGGGTCGACATGATGCCCGGGAGCAGGTCCACTTTGTTCTGCCGTGCCTGCTCCATGACAGCCGTCCAGCTGGTCGGCTCGACCGGCGTGAAGCTGACACCCAGGCGTTCCTGGATAAGGGCAATGTAATCGGCGGCCAATCCCTGGTAGCGGCCATCCTGGTCACGGTATTCAAAAGGTGGCCAGGACGCGTCGACGCCCAGGCGCAGCTGTGGGTGAGCGCTGAGCCAGGCGTGCTCTTCGTCGGTCAGGGTCAGGGCGCCGGCCGTTGCGCTCCAGCACAGCTGAAGCAGTAACAGGAGGGCCGGCATTCTGGGCATAGCGGCCTCGTCACACAGATGAATTGATTCGAGTGTAGACGGGTCGGTGAAGGTCCAGATGTTTTCTGTCGCGCAAGAAAAACCCCGGCCTGGGCCGGGGTTTGTCATCACTCGTCGAGGAAGGAGCGCAGGTGCTCGCTTCGCGTCGGATGGCGCAACTTGCGCAGCGCCTTGGCTTCAATCTGACGGATCCGCTCACGGGTCACGTCGAACTGCTTGCCGACCTCTTCGAGGGTGTGATCGGTGTTCATGTCGATACCGAAACGCATGCGCAGCACCTTGGCTTCGCGCGCGGTCAGGCCCGAGAGCACGTCACGGGTCGCTTCCTTGAGGCTTTCGACCGTGGCGACATCGATTGGCGACTGCATGGTCGAGTCTTCGATGAAGTCACCCAGGTGCGAATCTTCGTCGTCACCGATCGGGGTTTCCATGGAGATCGGCTCTTTGGCGATCTTCAATACCTTGCGGATCTTGTCCTCTGGCATTTCCATGCGCTCACCCAGCTCTTCCGGGGTCGGTTCGCGACCCATTTCCTGGAGCATCTGCCGGGAAATACGGTTGAGCTTGTTGATCGTCTCGATCATGTGCACCGGAATACGGATGGTGCGCGCCTGGTCGGCGATCGAGCGGGTGATCGCCTGGCGGATCCACCAGGTGGCGTAGGTCGAGAACTTGTAGCCGCGACGGTATTCGAACTTGTCCACCGCCTTCATCAGGCCGATGTTGCCTTCCTGGATCAGGTCGAGGAACTGCAGGCCGCGGTTGGTGTACTTCTTGGCGATCGAGATCACCAGACGCAGGTTGGCTTCGACCATTTCCTTCTTGGCGCGACGAGCCTTGGCTTCACCGATCGACATGCGACGGTTGATGTCCTTGATCTCGGCGATGGTCAGGCCGGTTTCGCTTTCGAGGTCGATCAGCTTCTGCTGGCAGGCCACGATGGCGTCGCTTTTCTCACCCAGTGCAGCGGCCCACTTGGTGCTGCGCTTGGCCAGGTCGCTGGCCCAGGTCTGGTCGATTTCGTTGCTCGGGAACAGGCGCAGGAAATCGGCACGCGGCATGCGCGCATCACGGACGCACAGTTGCATGATCGCGCGCTCTTGCTGACGCAGGCGGTCAAGGGAGCTGCGTACGCGCTCGACCAGGCTTTCGAACTGCTTGGGTACCAGCTTGATCGGCATGAACAGCTCGGCCAGATCCAGCATTGCCTGGAGGCTGTCCTTGTGCGTGCGGCCGTTCTTCTTCAGCACCTTGAGGGTGGCGGTCAGTTGTTCCTGAACGGCACCGAAACGCTGGCGTGCGACTTCTGGATCGGGACCGCTTTCGGTCTCTTCCTCGTCATCGCCACCTTCTTTCTCTTCGTCCTCGTCGTCCTCGGCTTCGGCCTTGGCCGGTGCCTTGGCGTCGAGCGGCGGCGGCACTTCAGCAGGCGGCGCAATGCCATCGTCCGGGTCGATATAACCGCTCAGGACGTCGGACAGGCGGCCACCTTCGCTGGTGACGCGATCGTATTCGGAGAGGATGTACTCGACGGTACCGGGGAAGTGGGCGATGGCGCCCATGACTTCACGGATACCTTCTTCGATACGCTTGGCGATTTCGATCTCGCCTTCACGGGTCAGCAGCTCGACGGTACCCATTTCGCGCATGTACATGCGCACCGGGTCTGTCGTGCGACCAATATCGGTTTCCACAGCCGCCAACGCAGCAGCGGCTTCTTCAGCTGCGGCTTCGTCGGTGTCGGCTTCGGCCAACAAAAGGGCATCCGCATCCGGAGCACTCTCGAATACGTTGATCCCCATGTCGTTGATCATGCGGATGATGTCTTCCACCTGCTCCGGATCTGAAATATCCTCTGGCAGGTGGTCGTTGACCTCCGCGTAAGTCAGGTAGCCCTGCTCACGACCGCGGGTGATCAACTCTTTGATGCGAGACTGCTGTTGCGCTTTTCCGGACATAACACCCTATCCACTGAAGGTCTTGGCGGGCAAAAAACAAGCCGAGGATTATACCCGAGCATGGACCTCACGCGCCAGTTGAGGTCGGGGTTTGTGCGGGAACATTCCGGCTTAGCAGGTCACGCAGCTGATTTTTTTCCTCTGCGCTCAACTCACTTTGACGTGCTTTCCTGAGCAGATGTTCCAGGCTGCGCTCGCGTTGGCGAGCGGACAAGCTAGTTATAGTGTCGAAAAACTGTTGTTCAAGGTTGTCGGCATCGATCAGCCATTCCTTTTCCGCCAGTGCCCGCAACAGGCGCCCCTGTTCGGTGCCGTGCCAGCGTGCGATCAGCTGTAAAGAGCGTAGCTCAGGATTCTTTTGCAAGGCCTCGAGCAGGGCTACCAGCAGCTGGGCGTAGACGTGTTCCTCCGCGGCGAAATGGCCGGCATCCTCGACTTTCTTGGCCAGCTGCGGATGGTGCAGCAGAGTGCGCAGGGCGCTCAAGGTCGGTGGTTCCACCGAGGTCGGTACCCGCGGCGGGGCGTCCTGGCGCTGGCCATTGCGCTCCCAGGGTTTGCCTTTCTTGTCCCACGGCTTGCCGTCCCATTTCTTCTTGCCGCCCTTGTTGGGCGTCCACTGCTGCTGGGGTGGCGCGTACTCCGGCTGGTGAAAATCGCCGTAGTCCGGGGTGTAGTCGGGAATGGCGTCGTAATCGATGCCAGGATCGTAGCTGGGCGGCGCTTCGACCGGCGCACTGTGGCTCAGTTGCTCGACCTGCTGGTTGTCCAGCCCGGTGATTTCCTTGAGGCGATTGCGCATCAGTGCGCGCAGGTTGGCGCCTGGCACTTTTTCGATCAACGGTGCTGCCAGGGTGGCCATGTGCGCCTTGCCTTCGAGCGAGCGCGGGTCGGCTTCCTCGGTCAACTGCTGGAAGAAATAGTCGGCCAGGGGCTGGGCGTGCTGGTTGATCCGGGCGCGGAAGGCATCGGTGCCTTCCGCGCGGATCAGGGTATCCGGGTCTTCGCCTTCGGGCAGGAACAAAAAGCGCGCCTTGCGGCCATCCTGCAGGCTCGAGAGGGTCGCTTCCAGCGCGCGCCAGGCGGCATTGCGGCCGGCCTGGTCGCCATCGAAGCAGAACAGTACGCTGGGTACCACGCGGAACAGACGCTTGAGGTGCTCTTCGCTGGTGGCTGTGCCCAGGGTCGCCACCGCGTTGCGCAAGCCTTGCTGGGCCAGGGCAATGACGTCCATGTAGCCTTCGACCACGATGATCTCATCGAGGTTGCGATTGAACTTGCGCGCCTCAAACAGTCCGTACAGCTCCTGGCCCTTGTGGAACACCGGGGTTTCCGGGGAGTTCAGGTACTTGGGCTTGTCATCGCCCAGCACCCGGCCACCAAAGGCGATGACCCGGCCGCGGCTGTCGCGGATCGGGAACATCACCCGGTCGCGGAAGCGGTCGTAGCGCTTGCCGGTTTCGGCGTTCTCGATCAGCAGGCCGGCATCGATCATGGCCTTCTGCTGCAGCGTGTCGCTGCTCAGGTGCTTGAACAGGTTGTCCCAGCCCGGCGGGGCGTAACCCAGGCCGAAATCGCGCGCGATTTCACCGGACAGGCCGCGACCCTTGAGGTATTCCACGGCCGAGCGGCGCGTAGGATGGCCTTTCAGTGCCTGGCGATAGAACTCGGCGGCGGCTTCCAGCAGCGGGTACAGCGGGGAGTCGACCGGTTGGCGGGGTTTGTGCCCGCGGCCGCCTTCCTCGCGCGGTACTTCCATGCCGGCGGCCTTGGCCAGTTCCTCGACTGCCTGGGGAAAATCCAGGTTGTCGTGGTCCATGATGAAGCCAAGGGCGTTGCCGCCCGCGCCGCAACCAAAGCAGTAATAGAACTGCTTGTCGGGGCTGACACTGAAGGACGGGGTTTTTTCCTTGTGGAACGGGCAGCAGGCGGTGAGGTTCTTGCCGGCCTTTTTCAGTTGCACGCGCGAGCTCACCACATCGACGATGTCGGTACGGTTGAGGAGGTCGTCGATGAAACTCTGGGGGATCAGCCCGGCCATGGCTTTCTCGTCATCAGGCGATAAACAAGTGTAATCGCTAATGCTGCAGGAACGACGGCGCGTTCGAGCGATGTCGAATGGCGTAACACAAAATTCGGAAAGACGTGCTCGTCTGCAGCCGGTGAGGGCTCGTCAGTAACGACGTGCACAGCTGGCGTTGAGGCCAGTTCTGACGATTCAGGCAGGTTGTCCGCATTACAGGGTAACGGGACGCCTCTGGTCCGAAGACCCGAGGGTAAAGCGGCGACTGCCGGCAGCCCGGCTTTGGGCCGGGCGAGGCAGAAGCTTGCGTCGAGCGTCTGTATTAGTACAGACGAACGGCGCGGCGCTGTTCGCGCTGAACTTTCTTGGCGTGACGTTTGACAGCGGCTGCTGCCTTGCGCTTACGCTCGGAAGTCGGCTTCTCGTAAAATTCGCGGCTACGAACTTCAGCCAGAACACCGGCTTTTTCGCAGGAGCGCTTGAAACGACGCAGAGCTACGTCGAAGGGTTCATTCTCTTTAACTTTGACGGCTGGCATCCAGAGCTACCTTCATTCATTACCGGGGTCAACGAACTCGTGGCAAAAACGTGCACTGGAGATCGTCGGTTTTTAAGGGTTGCGGATGTTAACCCTTAGACGGCCGGAATGCAAAGCCTCTGATCGAAAACCGCTGGTCGGCACCCGGAGTGGGGACTATCATGCGCGGCTTCGAATTCAGCCTCAACAAGGCACAGACCCATGCTAGTACTGGGATTGGAAACATCCTGCGACGAAACCGGCGTCGCATTATACGACAGCGAACGCGGCCTGCTGGCCGATGCGCTGTTCAGTCAGATCGACCTGCACCGCGTCTATGGCGGCGTGGTGCCGGAGCTGGCCTCGCGTGATCACGTCAAGCGTATGCTGCCGTTGATCCGCCAGGTGCTGGACGAGGCCGGCTGCGTGGCCACCGAGATCGATGCCATTGCCTACACCGCAGGCCCCGGCCTGGTCGGTGCATTGCTGGTGGGCGCCTCCTGTGCCCAGGCCCTGGCGTTCGCCTGGGGTATCCCGGCGCTGGGCGTGCACCACATGGAAGGTCACCTGCTGGCGCCGATGCTCGAGGAGCAGCCGCCGGAATTTCCGTTCGTCGCCTTGCTGGTGTCGGGCGGGCATACGCAACTGGTGCGGGTGGACGGTATCGGCCGCTATGAGCTGCTCGGCGAGACCCTTGACGATGCGGCGGGCGAGGCGTTCGACAAGACTGCCAAGCTGATGGGCCTGAATTACCCGGGCGGTCCGGAAATCGCCCGCCTGGCGGCCCAGGGCGTTGCCGGGCGTTTCGTCTTCCCGCGGCCGATGACCGACCGGCCGGGCCTGGATTTCAGCTTCAGCGGCTTGAAGACCTTCGCCCTGAACACCTGGCAGCAGTGCCAGCAGGCTGGAGACGACGGCGAACAAACCCGTTGCGACGTGTCGCTGGCCTTCCAGCAGGCGGTGGTGGAGACTCTGACCATCAAGTGCAAGCGGGCCCTGAAGCAGACCGGCCTCAAGCGTCTGGTGATCGCTGGCGGCGTCAGTGCCAACAAGGCCTTGCGCGCCTCGCTGGAAGAGATGCTTGCGGGTATCAAGGGCAATGTGTACTACGCCCGTCCGCAGTTCTGCACCGACAACGGCGCCATGATCGCCTATGCCGGTTGCCAGCGCCTGGCGGCGGGGCAGCAGGAAAGCCTGGCGATCAGCGTGCAGGCGCGCTGGCCGATGGAGCAGCTGGCGCCGCTGTGATGAACCGGGCTCATGCCGTGGATTCAGAAATGCCGTTCGCGGCCGGCAAAAAGGTCGCGTAGATTGCCGCGGTGGCGCCAGACGATCAGCACGGTCAGCACGCTGATCGGCAGCAGGGCCGCAGGCTCGCGCCAGGCCAGCAGTGGCAGGGTCAGGGGCGTGGCGATCAGTGCGGCCAGCGAGCTGGTGCGGGTCAGGTAGAAGGTCAGCAGCCAGGCGCTGATGGCCAGCAGGGCGGCTGGAGGGTAGAGCCCCAGCAGCATGCCGGCGGCGGTGGCGACACCTTTGCCGCCGCGAAAGCAAAAGTACAATGGGAACAGATGGCCAATCACCGCACACAAGCCGATCCAGGCCTGTTGTTGCAGGTCGAGGCCGGCAAGATTGGCGATCAGCACGGGCAACAGGCCCTTGCACAGGTCGCCCAGCAGGGTCAGGACCGCCAGTTTGCGGCCGGCCAGGCGCAGCATGTTGGTTGCTCCGGCATTGCCTGAACCGCTCATGCGTGGGTCCGGGCTGCCATTGAGGCGGCTCAGGACAATGGCGAAGGACAGCGAGCCGAGCAGGTAGGCGAGCAGCGCCAGTAACCAAAACATGCTAACTATTCCGGGCGAGGACGCCCTGATTCTAACGGCGCCAGTCGCCCTTGTCGTGCAGTGGAGAGAAGTGCTTGGACAGAGTGTTCATCGAAGGCCTGGAAGTCGATACCGTGATCGGTGCCTATGACTGGGAGCGTGGCATTCGCCAGTGCCTGCGCCTGGACCTGCGTTTTGCCTGGGACAACCGCCCGGCAGCGGCGGGCGACGACCTGACCCTGGCCCTGGACTACGCCAGTGTCTCGGCCCGGATCCAGGCATTTGCCGAGCAAGCCGAGTTCGAACTGGTGGAGACCTTTGCCGAGCGTCTGGCGGCCGTGCTGATGAGCGAGTTCCAGATCCCCTGGCTGAGCCTCAAGCTGACCAAGCCCGGCGCTGTCGCGGCCGCCACCGGCGTGGGTGTGGAGATCGAGCGCGGATGTCTCTGAACCGGGTTTACCTTGGACTTGGTAGCAATGTCGAGCGCGAGCGGCACCTGTGTGCAGGGCTTGAGGCGCTGGCCGGCCTGCTGACCGACATGCACTGTTCGGCGGTGTTCGAGAGCCAGGCGGTGGGGATCAAGAGCGGCCCGTTCTTCAACCTGGTGGTCACCGGGTTGACCGCGTTGCCGCTGATGGAGCTGGATCGCCGGCTCAAGTTCATCGAGGCCGACAACGGTCGCTATGCCCCTGATCGCAAGGGCTTGCCGCTGGATATCGACGTGCTGATGTACAACGATCTGCATGGCACCTTCGACGGGCTGGTGTTGCCCCGGGCCGAAATTCTCAAGAATGCCTTCGTGCTGTGGCCCCTGTCGCTGATTGCACCGCAGCTGGTGCATCCGGGGGCAGGCAAGCGCATGAGCCAACTGTGGGATGAGGCGCGGATCGAGCAGGAGCTTGCGCCGGTACCGTTCGAGTGGCGTGGGCAGCAGTTGACCCGCATGTGAGTCCGTGTCGTATTCAATCGCGGGGCAAGCCTTCCTGCCCCGCGATGATTCACCCCCTGGCAGCGTCCCGGAAGGCCTTCAGCGCCTTCAATCGCTCGCCCTTGAGTGCTTCCCCCAGTGCCTGCCCGGTCAGCCCCTGCTGCACCAGCGGCTGTACCTGCACCGCCCGTGCTGCCGCCGCCGCCCCGCGCAGGTAATCCGCCTGTGGATAATCCCGCTGTTCCAGCCCCTTGCGCCCACGCGCGTCCATCTCGCAGGCGGCGATGAATTCCTCGAAGCGTTGCGGGCGCCGATAGACATCGAAGCTCTGCAGCAATTCGAGCAAGGTCGAAGCCTTGAGTTCCAGGGCGCGGTGGCAGTGGGTGTGGTACTCACCGACCAGCATGGCCAGCTCCTGGCACTCCCGTGGCGCCTTGAAGCGCTGGTTCACCGCCTTGATCAGCTTCAGCCCGCGGTGCTCGTGAGCGATATGCCGTGGCCATTCCTCTTCGGGGGTTAGGCCTTTGCCCAGGTCATGCAGCAAACAGGCCCAGCGCACGCTCAGGGGCTGCTGGTGCAGGGCGGCTTGCTCCAGGACCGACAGGGTATGGATACCACTGTCGATTTCAGGGTGATGGGCCGCCGGTTGCGGCACGCCGAACAGTGCATCGAGCTCGGGCATCAACGCCTTGAGGGCGCCGCAGTCGCGCAGCACCTGGATGAACACCTGAGGTTGATCCTCCATCAATGCCCGGGCGATTTCCTTCCAGCTGCGTTCGGCGGTCAGCGCCTGGAGTTCGCCGGACTCGCTGAGCTGGCGCATCAGCTCGATCGTTTGCGGGGCTACCCTGAACCCCAGTCCGGCGTAGCGGGCAGCGAAGCGCGCGACGCGCAATACACGCAAGGGATCTTCGGCAAACGCCGGGGATACATGGCGCAAGATGCGAGATTTTAGGTCTTTCTGGCCGTGATAAGGATCGTAGACCGTGCCCTGTTCGTCTTCGGCCATGGCGTTGATGGTCAGGTCGCGACGGATCAGGTCCTCTTCGAGCGTCACCTCGGGGCTGGCGTGGAACGTGAAACCACCGTAGCCACGACCGCTCTTGCGTTCGGTTCGCGCCAGGGCATATTCCTCGCCGCTCTGCGGATGCAGGAACACCGGGAAATCGGCGCCGACGGGCCGGTAACCCAGCGCCTGCATCTCTTGCGCCGTGGCGCCGACCACGACCCAGTCGATGTCACTGACCGTTCGGCCGAGCAGGCGGTCGCGCACGGCGCCGCCGACTTTGTAGATCTGCATGAAAAACCTCCGTTGATGCCACAGGATACCCTGTCTGGCAGCAACGGAGGGCCGGTCTAGAGGTGTACCACGGCCAGGTCCATGCGACCGTAGTCGGCTTCACCGTGTTCGCCCCGTGGCGGCACGTGGTGGGTTTTCATGATCTGCTCGCCCTGCAGGGTCTCCAGGTGGATATCGAAGCCCCAGAGGCGATGCAGGTGCTTGAGCACCTCTTCGGTGGAGTCGCCCAGTGGCTTGCGGTCGTGTTGCTGGTGGCGCAGGGTCAACGAGCGGTCGCCACGGCGGTCGATGCTCCAGATCTGCACGTTGGGCTCACGGTTGCCCAGGTTGTACTGGGCCGCCAGGGTTTCGCGGATGATCCGGTAGCCGCCCTCGTCATGGATGGCCGGCACCAGCAGGTCTTCGCGCTGGTCGTCATCGAGGATGCTGAACAGCTTGAGGTCGCGGATCACGGTGGGTGACAGGTACTGCAGGATGAAGCTCTCATCCTTGAAGCTGCTCATGGCGAACTTGATGGTCGACAGCCAGTCGCTGCCGGCGATTTCGGGGAACCAGCGGCGATCCTCCTCGGTGGGGTGCTCGCACATGCGACGGATGTCGCGGTACATGGCAAAGCCCAGGGCGTAAGGGTTGATGCCGCTGTAATAGGGGCTGTCGAAGCCGGGCTGGAACACCACGCTGGTGTGCGACTGCAGGAACTCCATCATGAAGCCTTCGGTGACCAGGCCTTCGTCGTACAGGTCGTTCATCAGGGTGTAGTGCCAGAAGGTGGCCCAGCCCTCGTTCATCACCTGGGTCTGGCGTTGCGGGTAGAAGTACTGGGCGATCTTGCGCACGATGCGCACGACCTCGCGCTGCCAGGGCTCGAGCAGCGGGGCATGCTTCTCGATGAAGTAGAGAATGTTCTCCTGGGGTTCGGCCGGAAAGCGTGCGTTGTCCCGCTCGCTGTTCTTGTCGGCACCCTTGGGAATGGTGCGCCACAGGTCGTTGATCTGCTTTTGCAGGTGCTCTTCGCGCTCTTTCTGCCGCCGCCGTTCCTCCTCGGCGGAAATCGGGTAGGGCCGCTTGTAGCGATCCACGCCGTAGTTCATCAGGGCGTGGCAGGAATCCAGCAGGTCCTCGACCGCATCGATGCCATGGCGCTCTTCACACTGGGTGATGTACTGCTTGGCGAATACCAGGTAATCGATGATCGAACTGGCGTCGGTCCAGGTGCGGAACAGGTAATTACCCTTGAAGAAGCTGTTGTGCCCATAGCAGGCATGGGCAACCACCAGTGCCTGCATGCACATGGTGTTTTCTTCCATCAGGTAGGCGATGCAGGGGTCGGAGTTGATCACGATCTCGTAGGCCAGACCCATCTGTCCGCGGCTGTAGGACTTCTCGGTGCTGAGGAAGTGCTTGCCGTAGGACCAGTGGTGATAGCCCAGGGGCATGCCGACGGAGGCGTAGGCATCCATCATCTGCTCGGCGGTGATCACTTCGATCTGGTTGGGGTAGGTGTCCAGGGCATAGCGCTCGGCCAGGCGGCTGATTTCCCGGTCATAGGCCTGGATCAGTTCGAATGTCCATTCGGACCCGGTGGAAAGGGGGTGGCGCTTCTGCTCTCTGGCGGTCATGTCGCTAACCTGCGCTGGAAGAGTTCACGGAAGACCGGATAGATATCGCCGGCCGACACCAACTGTTGCTGGGCGAACGTATCGGCAAAGGCTTCGCCGATGCGTTCGTACTCGAACCACAATGCCTGATGTTCGCGAGGGGTGATCTCGACATAAGTGTAGTACTGGACGAACGGCATGATCTGCTTGGTCAGGATCTCGCGGCAGATCGGCGAGTCATCGTTCCAGTTGTCACCGTCGGAAGCCTGGGCCGCGTAGATGTTCCACTCGTTGGCCGGGTAGCGTTCGGCCATGATTTCCTGCATCAGCTTCAGGGCGCTGGAGACGATGGTGCCGCCGGTTTCCCGGGAGTAGAAGAACTCCTCTTCGTCGACTTCGCGGGCGCTGGTGTGATGGCGGATGAACACCACCTCGATCTTGTCGTAGTTGCGCTTGAGGAACAGGTACAGAAGGATGAAGAAGCGCTTGGCGATGTCCTTGGTGGCCTGGGTCATGGACCCGGAAACGTCCATCAGGCAGAACATCACCGCCTTGGAGCTGGGGTTGGGCTGCTTGACCAGCAGGTTGTACTTGAGGTCGAAGGTGTCGAGGAACGGCACCCGGTTGATCCGTGCGCTCAAACGCTCGATTTCCGCTTCGATTTCCTGGATATCGCCGAAGTTGTCCGGCTCTTCGCGTTTCAGTCGCGCCAGTTCCTCCTGGGCCTCGCGCAGTTTGGCGCGGCTGCTGCCGGACAGGGCGATGCGTCGGGCATGGGCAGAACGCAGAGTGCGGATGATGTTGATCCGCGAGGGGTTGCCTTCGTTGCTGATCCCGGCACGCACGGTCTTGAAGGTGTCGGTACCGGCCAGGTGACGCTTGACCAGGTTGGGCAGTTCGAGGTCCTCGAACATGAATTCGAGAAACTCCTCCTGGGTGATCTGGAACACGAACTCATCCATGCCTTCGCCGGAATTGCCCGCCTTGCCGCGGCCACCCCCGCCGCCACCGCCCTGGGGCCGGGCGATATGCTCGCCTGCGGTGAATTCCTTGTTGCCCGGGTGCACGATGGTCTGCTTGCCGCCGCGCCCATGGTGCAGCACCGGCTCGTCGATGTCGCGACCGGGTATGCTGATCTGCTCGCCATGCTCCATGTCGGTGATGGAGCGGCGACTTACGGCCTCCTCGACGGCTTTCTTGATGTGGTCACGGTAACGCCGCAAAAAGCGCTGGCGGTTGACCGTGCTCTTGTTCTTGCCGTTCAGGCGTCGGTCGATCACATAGCTCATAGGCCCCTCCGGGGAGCTGAAGACTCAAGCTTCAAGCCGCAAGCCGTGCCAGGCGATGTAACGCTGCCTGGCCGGGGACTTGCGGCTTGCCACTTACAGCTCGGTCACTGCGATTTTCTGACCCGCAGGTACCATTCCGAGAGCAGCCGAACTTGCTTGTCTGTGTAACCGCGTTCCACCATTCGGGTGACGAAGTCGTTGTGTTTCTGCTGATCTTCTTTGCTGGCCTTGGCGTTGAAGCTGATGACCGGCAGCAGGTCTTCGGTGTTGGAGAACATTTTCTTCTCGATCACCACCCGCAGCTTCTCGTAGCTGAGCCAGGTCGGGTTCTTGCCATTGTTGTTGGCCCGGGCGCGCAGGACGAAGTTGACGATCTCGTTGCGGAAATCCTTCGGATTGCTGATACCCGCCGGTTTCTCGATCTTCTCCAGTTCTTCGTTGAGGGCGATGCGATTGAGGATCTCGCCGGTTTCCGGGTCGCGGTATTCCTGGTCCTGAATCCAGAAGTCGGCGTACAGCACGTAGCGGTCGAAGATGTTCTGGCCGTACTCGCTGTAGGACTCAAGGTACGCAGTCTGGATTTCCTTGCCGATGAACTCGATGTAGCGCGGTGCCAGGTATTCCTTCAGGTAGCGCAGGTAGCGCTCGCGTACCTCGGCCGGGAACTGCTCCTGTTCGATCTGCTGTTCCAGCACATACAGCAGGTGCACCGGGTTGGCGGCGATCTCATGGGGGTCGAAGTTGAAGACTTTCGACAGGATCTTGAAGGCGAAGCGGGTCGAAAGACCGTTCATGCCTTCATCGACACCGGCTGCGTCGCGGTACTCCTGGATCGACTTGGCCTTCGGATCGGTGTCCTTGAGGTTTTCGCCGTCATAGACCCGCATTTTCGAGTAGATGTTCGAGTTTTCCGGCTCCTTGAGGCGCGACAGCACAGTGAACTGGGCGAGCATCTTCAGGGTGTCCGGAGCGCAATGGGCCTTGGCCAGCGAGCTGTTGAACAGCAGCTTGTCGTAGATCTTGATCTCGTCGCTGACGCGCAGGCAGTACGGGACTTTGACGATGTAGATCCGGTCGATGAAGGCCTCGTTGTTCTTGTTGTTGCGGAAGCTGTGCCATTCCGATTCGTTGGAGTGCGCCAGCAGGATCCCGGAGTAGGGGATCGCGCCCAGACCTTCGGTACTGTTGTAGTTACCTTCCTGGGTAGCGGTCAGCAACGGGTGCAGGACCTTGATCGGCGCCTTGAACATCTCGACGAATTCCATCAGGCCCTGGTTGGCCCGGCACAGTGCGCCCGAGTAGCTATAGGCGTCGGCGTCGTTCTGTGGATACTCTTCGAGTTTGCGGATATCGACCTTGCCCACCAGGGCGGAGATGTCCTGGTTGTTCTCGTCACCCGGTTCGGTCTTGGCCACGGCGATCTGGTTGAGGATCGAGGGGTACAGCTTGACCACCTTGAACTGGCTGATATCACCGCCGAATTCGGCCAGTCGTTTGGTCGCCCAGGGTGACATGATGGTGTTCAGGTAGCGCCTTGGGATGCCGAAGTCTTCTTCGAGAATGGCGCCATCTTCGGTGGCGTTGAACAGCCCCAGGGGCGACTCGAATACAGGCGAGCCCTTGATGGCATAGAAGGGCACCTTCTCCATCAGTTGTTTGAGTTTTTCAGCCAGCGAGGATTTACCGCCCCCCACAGGGCCGAGCAAATAAAGGATCTGTTTCTTCTCTTCCAGGCCCTGAGCGGCATGGCGGAAGTAAGAGACGATCTGGTCGATGCATTCTTCCATGCCATGGAAGTCTTCAAAGGCCGGATAGCGACGGATCACCTTGTTCGAGAAAATCCGCGACAGCCTTGAATTGTGCGAGGTGTCGACCAGCTCCGGCTCGCCGATAGCCATCAACAGGCGTTCGGCTGCCGAGGCATAAGCACTGCGATCGCTCTTGCAGAGTTCGAGATACTCTTGCAGCGAGAGTTCTTCCTGACGGGTGGACTCGAAACGTTGTTGGAAGTGGCTAAAAATACTCATGACGTCACCTCGCTCGATACGTGGAGCCGACGCCGGATCAGTCAGCTGATGCTGGCATGCAATCGGCGCTACCGATTGCTGTATACCCCCCAGAACACCTGTAAAGTCGCTACCGATGACCCGCACGCCGGTGTACCGGCTCTCCCCTTTTTGGATGGCCTGGGCTTAAGGATAGTTCGTTCTCGGCGAGGTCAAGGGCCGTTGAATGAATTGTTGACGGCGACCGTTCGTCTGGTCAGGCGCAAGCCCGCACGGGACGCGGGCTGCAGGAGCTGAAAAAAATTATTCGGCAGAGCCTTGAGCGGTTTCGGCAGGGTAGGTGCCGCGCCACAGCTCGAAGCCGCCGTCGAGGCTGTAGACGTCGGAGAAGCCCTGGCCGACCAGATAGGCCGCGGCGCTCTGGCTGGAGTTGCCGTGGTAGCAGACCACGACTGTCGGTGCGTCGAGGTCGGCATTGCGGATGAATTCCGCCACCGAGTGGTTGTCCAGGTGCTTCGCGCCAGTGATATGGCCGCTGGCATAGGCTTGCGGGTCGCGAATATCGACCACGACCGCACCTTGCTCGCGCAGGGCCTGGGCCTGCTCGGGAGGGATGCGTTTGAATTCGCTCATGGGTACGGTTTCCTTCAGGGCTGGTCGTTCATTCTATCCGGTTCTGGCGCTGCTGACTGGGGCCGTACGGCGCCCTGGCCATTGCATTCGCAACGATGGAATTCACCGCTGTCGACGTTGTACAGGGTCATTGCCCCGCCCCAGACGCAGCCGGTGTCCAGGGCGACGACCCCGGGCTCCTTGCAACGTCCTTCCAGGGCCGCCCAGTGGCCGAAGAGGATCTTCACATGACGCGAGCGACGGCCCTTGTGCGCGAACCAGGGCTTGTAGCCCGGCGGGGCAGTTTCAACGCCTTCCTTGCCCTTGAGGTCGAGCTTGCCCTCGCTGGTGCAGAAGCGCATGCGGGTGAAGTAGTTGGTGATCACCCGCAGGCGAGTCACGCCGCTGAGGTCCTTGCTCCACTTGTTCGGCTCATTGCCGTACATGCCATCCAGGTAGGGCTTGAGGCGGTTGTCATCATGCAGCACCTCTTCCACCTCGGCTGCCAGCGCCAGGGCCTTGCCCAAGGTCCATTGTGGCGGGATGCCGGCATGCACCAGGACCACGCCACGCTGCTCGTCGTAATGCAGGAGTTTCTGCCGGCGTAGCCAGTCGAGCAGATCGGCCGCATCCGGGGCCTCGATGATCTCGCGCAGGGTGTCGCTCTTTTTCAGGCGCTCGATGTTGTGCCAGGCCGCCAGCAGGTGCAGGTCGTGGTTGCCCAGCACGCACACCAGCGAATCGCGGATCGAATAGAGAAAACGCAAGGTTTCCAGCGACTCCGGGCCGCGGTTGACCAGGTCGCCCACCAGCCACAGGCGGTCGACGGCCGGGTTGAAGTTGACCCGTTCCAGCAGGCATTTGAGCGGTTGCAGACAGCCTTGCAGGTCGCCGACAGCGTACACCGCCATCAGTGCAGCGCTCCGGGCACGGCCAGGCGGAAGGGGGCGATGGTGGCCTCGAAACGCTTACCGTCCTCGGCGAACATCTGGTAGGTGCCCTGCATGGTCCCCACCTTGGTGCTGATCACCGCGCCGCTGCTGTAGGTGTGGCTCTTGCCGGGCTCGATCAGTGGCTGCTGGCCGATCACGCCGGCGCCGCGCACTTCTTCGACCTGGCCGTCGCCGTTGGTGATCAGCCAATGGCGGGACATCAGCTTGGCAGGGACCAGGCCGTTGTTCTGGACAGTGATGGTGTAGGCGAAGGCGAAACGGTCGTTTTCAGGATCGGATTGTTCTTTGAGAAAGCGGGTCACGACACTGACGTCGATCTGATAGCGGGGATCTGACATGCAAGGGGCCTTGGAAACAGACGCAAATACGGCGATTGCGTCAGTCTAGGCTATTGGCGGGGGTGCCGGCCAGTCATGTGCTCATGACTGGCCAGGCGCGGGCCTTACTGAGCGCCTTGCTGTTCGGCCAGCTTGTCGGCCAGGCGTACGAAGGCGGCCAGGTCCAGTTGCTCCGGGCGCAGGCTGCCGTCGACGCCGGCGGCTTCGATGGCTTCGCTGTTGAGCAGGGCCTTGAGGGTGTTGCGCAAGGTCTTGCGACGCTGGTTGAAGGCTTCGCGAACGATGCGCTCCAGCAGGCGGTGGTCCTTGGCCGGGAAGGGCAGGGTTTCGTGCGGCACCAGGCGGACGATGGCCGAGTCGACCTTGGGTGGCGGGTTGAACGCGCCAGGGCCGACGTTGAACAGGTGCTCGACTCGGCAATGGTACTGGACCATGATCGACAAGCGGCCCCAGTCACCACCGCCCGGGCCTGCGGCCAGGCGCTCGACCACCTCCTTCTGCAGCATGAAGTGCATGTCGCGGATCAGCTCGGCGTTATCGAGCAGGTGGAAGATCAGCGGGGTGGAGATGTTGTACGGCAGGTTGCCGACCACCCGCAGGCTGCGCGGCGCGGCGCCCAGGCTGGTGAAGTCGAACTTAAGGGCGTCGCCCTGGTGCAGGCGGAAGTTGTCGCGACCAGCGAACTGCTGGTTGAGGATCGGCACCAGGTCCTTGTCCAGCTCGACCACGTCCAGCTGCGCGCCGCTGCCCAGCAGGCCTTCGGTCAAGGCACCCTGGCCCGGGCCGATTTCCAGCATACGGTCGGCAGACTTGGCGTTGATCGAGCGCAGGATGCGGTCGATGACGCCGGCGTCGTGCAGGAAGTTCTGGCCGAAGCGCTTGCGCGCCCGGTGTTGGTATTGCTCACTCATAGTCGGGTCTCGGCCATCTGGTAGGCGGTTTCCAGGGCGACCTGAAGGCTGCCGGTATCGATCTTGCCGCTGCCGGCCAGATCGAGGGCGGTGCCGTGGTCGACCGAGGTGCGGATGATCGGCAGGCCCAGGGTCACGTTTACCGCAGCGCCAAAGCCCTTGTACTTGAGTACGGGCAGGCCCTGGTCGTGGTACATCGCCAGCACTGCGTCGCAATGCTCCAGATATTTGGGGGTAAACAGGGTATCGGCAGGCAACGGGCCGCGCAGGTCCATGCCTTCGCTGCGCAGGCGCGCCAATGTCGGTTCGATGGTGTCGATTTCTTCATGGCCCAGGTGGCCGCCTTCACCCGCATGGGGGTTGAGGCCACAGACCAGGATGCGTGGGCTGGCGATGCCGAATTTCTGTTGCAGGTCGGTATGCAGGATCCGCGTGACCCGCTCCAGGCGTTCCGGGGTGATGGCGTCGGCGACATCGCGCAGGGGCAGGTGAGTGGTCACCAGCGCCACGCGAAGGCCGCGGGTGGCCAGCATCATCACCACTTGGGTGGTGGCGGTCAGGTCGGCGAGGAATTCGGTATGGCCGGAAAAGGCGATGCCGCTCTCGTTGATCACGCCCTTGTGGACGGGGGCGGTGATCATCCCGGCAAAGTCTCCGTCCAGGCAGCCTTGGCCCGCGCGGGTCAGGGTTTCCAGGACGAATGCGGCGTTGGCCTTGTCCAGCTGCCCGGCAACCACCGGGTTTTGCAGTGGCGTATCCCAGACATACAGGCTGCCGGCGGCGGCAGGCTGGTCGGGGAAGGCGTCAGGGGTTACCGGCAGCAAGGTGACGGCCACCCCCAGCTGCGTGGCCCGCTCGGCGAGCAGGTCACGGCTGGTGATGGCGATCAGGGGGTGAGGCTGGGCTTGCGTGGCAAGCAGCAGGCACAGGTCGGGACCTATGCCGGCTGGCTCACCGGGGGTGAGGGCGAAGCGCTTGAGTTTCACTGGGAGGCCTGGTCGGCGCCGGGAAGCTTGATTTCAACGTAGGCTTCGTCGCGAATCTGGCGCAGCCAGGTCTGCAGCTCTTCGTCGTACTTGCGGTTGCGCAGGACGTTCATCGCTTGCTGCTCACGCGCCTGTTCGGTGCTGTCGGTTGCGCGACGGCCGAGGACTTCCAGCACGTGCCAGCCGTATTGGGTCTGGAACGGCTGGGTCACTTGACCTTGCGGGGCATTGGCCATTTGCTCGCGGAATTCTGGCACCAGGACGTTCGGGTCAACCCAGTTGAGGTCGCCGCCGTTGAGCGCCGAGCCCGGGTCTTCCGAGAAACTCTTGGCCAGCTCGGCGAAGTCTTCACCGTTCTGGATACGCTCGTAGAGTTTCTCCGCCAACTGCTTGGTCGCTTCCGGGCTACGGATTTCGCTTGGCTTGATCAGGATGTGGCGCACGTGAACTTCGTCGCGCACCACGCTGCTGCCAGCACCGCGTTTTTCCTCGAGCTTGAGGATGATGAAGCCATTGGGGATGCGGATAGGCTGGGTGATGTCGCCGATCGACATGCTGCTGAGCATCTTGGCGAAGTCTGGTGGCAGCTGGCCGGCTTTGCGCCAGCCCATCTCGCCGCCTTCCAGGGCGTTATCGCTGGCCGAACTGGCGATCGCCATCTGGGCGAAGTCGGCACCGCTGCGCAGGCGCTGGTAGACCTCACCGGCTGTCCGGGCCGCTTTCTGGATCTGCTCCGAGTTGGCGCTTTCCGGCGTCGGGATCAGGATGTTGGCCAGGCGGTACTCTTCCGACAGCTGCATTCTGCCCAGGTCGGAGTTGAGGAAGTTCTTCACTTCCTGTTCCGACACCTGGATGCGCTCGGCCACACGGCGCTGGCGCACGCGGCTGATGATCATCTCGCGACGTACCTGCTCGCGGGCGTCCTCATACGACAGGCCGTCGCGGGCAAGGGCTGCGCGGAACTGCTCCAGGCTCATGCCGTTGCGCTGGGCAATGGTGGCGATGGCCTGGTTGAGTTCTTCGTCGGTGATGCGAATGCCCGAACGATCGCCGATCTGCAGTTGCAGGTTCTCGACGATCAGGCGCTCGAGCACCTGCTGGTCCAGCACGCTGGTGGGCGGAGCGGAGCCGCCGCGCTTGGCGATGGTCTGCTGGACTTCGCGCACGCGCTGGTCCAGCTGGCTTTTCATGACCACGTCGTTGTCGACGATGGCCACGACGCTATCCAGGGGCTGAACGGCGGCATGTACCGCGCCGCTCAGCAATACAGCGCCCAGCAACAGCGGGCGCAGACAATCAGTAAGCTTGGTCTTCACGTGTACGATAACCTTGAATGCCCTGGTCGAGGAACGACTCGACCTTGTTGCCCACTACGCCGCCCAGGCCTTTCAGCACAATCTGCAGGAAGACGCCGTGGTCGCCTTTTTCGTTTTGCGGAGTCGCCTGGCTGAAGTCGTCGTAATCGATCCAGTAACGGTTGATCAGACGCAGTTTCCAGCAGCAGCTGTCGTACTCGAAACCACCGAATGCTTCCAGCGTGCGGTTGCGGTTGTAGTCGTGCTGCCAGCGGGCGATTGCGGTCCATTGTGGAACGATCGGCCACATGACCGAGAAGTCATGCTGTTCGATCTTGTAGTAGTCCTTGATGTAGCCCGGTTCGCCTGGGGTCAGGTAGTCGCCGCCACCGACCTGCCAACGACCCGTGGTGCTGTTGTAGGTCACCATGTCGTTGCGGTAGCGATAGCCGAGGTTGACTACCTTGTTCACGTTATCTTCAGGCTGGTAGTGGAACATCGCGCTGCCCGAGCGGGTGCTGCGGCTGTCCGGATCCCAGTTGAAATCGGAGTTGAAGCGCCAGTCGCGGTTGAACTTGTACTCGTACTCCAGTGCGTACGGCGATACATCCGACTGGGCATCCTTGCGGTCGTCGAAACTGACGCCTGGCAGTTGCACCTTGCGGTCCCTGAAGTACAGGGCCTGGCCCACGGCAAGGCGTTGGCGCTCGAAGCCGTTTTCTTCAATCCAGCGGTTGGTCACACCCAGCGACAGCTTGTTCTCGTCACCGATACGGTCAATGCCGGAGAAGCGGTTGTCGCGGAAAAGCGAGGCGTAGCTGAAGGTGTTTTCGCTGGTGTCGAAGACCGGGATGTCGCGCTGGTCTTCATAAGGCACATAGAGATAGAACAGGCGCGGTTCCAGCGTCTGCCGGTAGTTCTTGCCGAACCATTGGGTGTTGCGATCGAAGTACAGGCCGCTGTCGACGCTGAAGATCGGCACGTTGCGGTTCTGCGAGCCGTTGAACTCACCCTGCAGCGCCAGGGTTTCCGGGCTGGCGGTCGCCAGGTCGTTCTTGCCCTTGCCGTCCAGATCAAGATCGTAATGAGTGGTCATGTACTTGATCGAAGGCGTCAGGAAGCCATAGGTTTCCCTGAGCGGCAGGCTGATCATCGGGGCGGCATTCAGGCGGGTGCCGTTCGAACGCGCAACACCGAAGATGTTCTCGTCAAGTCGCTTGCCGCCGAGAACATTGCCGGATGCATCGGTCACGAGCCCGGCGGTAGGGTCAGGGTTGCCATCTTCATCGAAGACCAGGTCATCTTTCAGGTTACGGTCGAAACGAACCGCTTCGGTCTCGTAGCTGAAGTCGAATCCGCCCGGATGATACGGCAGCATCCCGTTGAAGGTTACCTGAGGCAGCCGGTCATACGGGGTGATCTGGGAGATGGTCGCAAGTTCAGTGGCCTGAACGTTCAGGCGCGCGGTGTAATCGTCACCGCGGTAGGTCATGGCGCCCTGCTGGTTGAGGTAGTCCCGGCTCTCGACGCCAATCTGGTCGGTTTCCAGGTCCTGGAAATAGAACGGATCGCTGATGTCGGTGTAGTCGACCTCGGTAAACACGCGGGAATCCAGGCCTCCCTTGTGCTGCCAGTTGACCATCCAGCGTTTTTCTTCGTAGTCGGTCTGCAGCTTGCGCTCGTCTTCCTTGTCGCTCAGGTAGGCACCGCCGAACTGGCCCTCGCTGGATTCGGTCAGGTAGCGGAACTCGCCTTCCATCAACAGGCCACGTTTGGCCATGTAGCGTGGATACAAGGTGGCGTCGTAGTTCGGCGCCAGGTTGAAGTAGTACGGCGTGACCAGGGTGAAACCGGTGTCACTGCTGGTGCTGAACGACGGCGGCAGGAAGCCGGACTGGCGACGGTCGTCGATCGGGAAGTAGATATACGGTGTGTAGAACACCGGGACATCCTTGACCCGCAGGGTGACGTTGGTCGCGGTACCGAAACCGGTAGCCGGGTTCAGGGTGATGTTGTTGCCCTTGAGCTGCCAGGCGTTGCTGTTCGGCTCACAGGTGGTGTAGGTACCGTCCTTGAGGCGAATGATGGCGTTCTCGGCGCGCTTGGCGTACAGCGCGTTACCGCGGATGCGCGATTTGTGCATCACGTACTCGGCGTTGTCGACCTTGGCTTCGCCGGTATCGAGCTGGATGTCGGCGTGATCGCCCACCACCAGCGAGCCATTGTCACGGATCTTGACGTTGCCGCTGAGCTCGCCACGGTTCTCGGCCTGGTACAGGTTGGCCTCGTCGGCTTCGACCTGCATGCTGCCCTGGCGCATGACCACGTCACCGGCGAGGGTGGCGATCTGCTGTTCTTGCTGATAGCGGGAAACCTTGGCGCCGATGAAGGTCGGTGCTTCGTCCTTCGGCGTGGTGTCGTCCATGCCCGGACGAATCGGCTCGACATAGGCGCCGGCGCAGTATGGGCCGGTTTCGGCGAGCTGGGCCGGGGTCAGTTGGTCACGTGGCACCCAGTCCAGGTGGCTGTAGTCGGCACTGCGGGTCTTCAGGCCGCGGCCCTTGCTCTCGGTGACCAGCATTGGCGTCTCGCCAGGCGCTTCGACGGCTTCGCCGGTGGCTGCGGTGGTCTCGCCAGCGGAACTGGCGGCCGCACCCTGATGCACCGGGCGTGGTGGCAGAGGCGCAGCGTTGGTCTTGGGCTTGCAGTCCCAGCCTCCGGCAGCGGACACTTGGCAGTCGAACTGCTCGGCGGCGACCACATGCGAAGTGGCCAGCGGTTGCAGCGCCAGCAGACCGCCGGTGACCAGCAACGGGAATTTTTTACGAAACGCGGGGGATTTCAATGCCATCTTATTAGTCCGGGCTTCCTGCGTGCCATCTGCCCGCGGTGGGGCCGCACGCCTCTCGATGGTCTGAAAAAGATGCTGGATAATAAAGCATGACCCGCTTGACGGCTAGGGCCGTCGGAGACCCTTGTAATGCCTGAACACGATGTACGCCTGCAACAACTGGAAGCCTGGCTCGCCGAACAACTGGCGCAGCTGTTTCAATCACAGGGCTGGGGGGCCGTTCCGACCGGCACCCTGACCGCCGCCAGCAGCGACGCCAGCTTCCGTCGCTACTTCCGCTGGCAGGCCGATGGCCGCAGCTTCATCATTATGGACGCTCCGCCTCCGCAAGAAAACTGCCGTCCCTTCGTCGATATCGCACAGCTGCTGGCCAGCGCCGAGGTCAATGTCCCGGTCATCCACGCACAGGACCTGGAGCGAGGATTCCTGCTGCTCAGCGACCTGGGCACCAAGACCTACCTCGATGTGATCGATGCCGATAACGCCGATGGGCTGTTCGCCGATGCCGTTCAGGCACTGCTGGCTTTCCAGCAACTGCCGATGGACGCCCCCTTGCCCAGCTATGATGTAGCGCTGCTGCGCCGTGAACTGGAACTGTTCCCCGAATGGTATGTGGGGCGCGAACTCGGCCTGGGCCTGACCAATGTGCAACTGGCCGCCTGGCAACGCATCAGTACCCTGTTGATCGACAGTGCCCTGGCCCAGCCCAAGGTGCTGGTGCACCGGGATTTCATGCCGCGCAACCTGATGCAGAGCACGCCGAACCCCGGGGTGCTGGATTTCCAGGACGCGGTGTACGGGCCGGTCACCTATGACATCACCTGCCTATTCAAGGATGCGTTCCTGAGCTGGCCGCAGGCGCGGGTCGAAGGTTGGCTGAAGAACTACTGGGAGCAGGCTCGGGACAAGGGTATCCCGGTGCAGGCCGACTTCGAGGATTTCTGGCGTGCCAGCGACCTCATGGGCGTACAGCGCCACCTCAAGGTGATCGGCATCTTTGCCCGGATCTGTCACCGCGATGGCAAGCCGCGCTACCTGACCGATGTGCCACGCTTCTTTGCCTATATAGATGAAGTGATAGCCCGCCGTCCGGAACTGGCCGAGCTCGACGAACTGATCGAGAGCCTCCAGGCCACTGCCGGGGAGCGTCCATGAAGGCGATGATCCTGGCGGCTGGCAAAGGCGAGCGCATGCGGCCGCTGACCTTGCACACGCCCAAACCGCTGGTGCCGGTTGCCGGCGTACCCTTGATCGAATACCACCTGCGCGCCCTGGTGGCAGCGGGCTTCAAGGACGTGGTGATCAACCATGCCTGGCTCGGGGCGCAGATCGAGGCCCACCTGGGCAACGGTTCGGGGTGGGGGCTGAATATCAGCTATTCCGCAGAGGGAGAGCCGCTGGAGACCGGCGGCGGGATCTTCAAGGCCCTACCGTTGCTGGGCAATGAGCCCTTCGTGCTGGTCAATGGCGATGTCTGGACCGACTACGACTTCAGCCGGCTGCCGCAAAAGCCTGCCGGCCTTGCGCACCTGGTGCTGGTGGACAATCCCGGCCACCACGGCAAGGGCGATTTCTGCCTGCAGCAGGGGCAGGTCAGCGACGGCCATGAAGCAGCAAGCACCCTGACCTACAGCGGTATTGCGGTGATCGATCCGCAGCTGTTCAAAAACTGCACAGTCGGTGCATTCAAGCTGGCACCGTTGCTGCGTCAGGCCATGGCCGAAGGCCTGGTGTCGGGGGAGTACTTTGACGGGCACTGGGTAGATGTCGGCACCCTGGAGCGGCTGGCGGAAGTCGAACGTCTGATCGCCGGGCGTCGCTGAAATGTTGTGGCCGAGCACAGTGATGGGTGCCGGGGTCGGTTTCGCCATCGCCAGCATTCCAGGCGCATTGCTGGGGGCGTTGCTGGGCCAGGCGATGGATCGTCGGTTGCAGTTGCACAGTTGGGCGCATTTGCGTGAACGTCTGGGTGGGCGCCCGGTGTTGCGCGATGACGAGGTGCTGTTCGTACTGCTCGGTCGCCTGGCCAAGTGCGACGGGCGTGTGGTCGATGGCCATATCCAGCAGGCTCGCCAGGAGATGCAGCGCCTGGAAATGAGCGAGCCGGTACGACGGCGGGCGATTGCCGCGTTCAATCGCGGCAAGAGTGGCAAGGATCGCTTGGGTCATTACCTGCGTCGTCTGAAACAACAGCCCCATGCCGCCGAAGGCATGCTGCGCGCGTGCTGGCGCATGGTCTGGGCCGATGGCCGGGCCGGGCGCCAGGAGCGCGAACTGCTGCTGGACTGGGGACAGCAACTGGGCTGGTCGGCCAGCAAAGTCCAGGCCCTGGCACTGGAATACGAACCCCAGCGCCCCGCTCTGGCCAGCGCCAGCTTTGGATATCAGGACGCCTTGCGCGTGCTCGGCGTGGCTGTCGAAGCCGAGCCCGGGCAGATCAAGCAGGCCTATCGGCGCCTGCTCAGCCGTCACCATCCGGACAAACTGGTTGGCAGCGGCGCCAGCCCGTCACAGGTGCGCGAGGCGACCGAGCGCACCCGTGAGCTGCATCAGGCCTACGCGATCATCCGTAAGCGTCGCGGGTTCTAGTCGACGTTTTCCGGGCTCAACCAACCACGGACACGGCGGAACAACTGCTCCTGCTCCGCCTTGTTGTTTCCGGGCATGGCGGTCAGGGCCACTTGTCGATAGGTGTTGTCCTTGAGCCGTTTACTGGCCTGCAGGCGCAGTTCGGCGGCGCGACGGGCCTGGGCCTGGTTGCTGTAGTAGAAATCACCGGTCGGCACTTTCAGCGAAGGCGCCAGGCTGTCCAGGCTTTGCTGCGCTTGCGCCGGTGTCTGCGCTGCGATCATCACCAGTTTTTGCACCTGCGCCGGTTGCCGTTCATTGAGGTAGCGGGCAGCCCAGTACGCGCCGCTGCCACTGCCGGCCAGGGCAATCGTGCGGGCGTTGTGCTGCTGCGCGTAGGCCACGGCGGCGTCGAGTCGGGCGAAGATGCGCTCGGCGTCGGCCTTGTCATTGTCGTTGCCGGGCGCTGCTGGCGCGGCACTTTCGGCGGCCTCGTTGTCGACGGCCGTGGCCTGCTCGACGCTGGCATTGGCATCATCCGGGGTGTCCTTGGCCGGTGCGCTCTGGCCCTGGGGGGCGGGCTGTTCTGGCGGTGGTGCAGCTTCGACACGGGCTTGCGGGCTGTCTTGCAGCAGGTCCGGCAGGCCCAGGCTCAGGCTGTGCCAGCCGGCGTCCGGGAACTTGCGGCGCAAGGGGCCGACCGTTTTTGGCCAGTCAGCGGTTTCGCCGGCGCCGGCGAGGATGATCAATGCCCCCTCGGGATCGCTGCTGTTGGCCGGCTTCCACAACGCCAGGAAGGCATCGTTGCCCGCTTGCAGCATCTGCTGCTCGGACTTGGGCACCTGGCGCTCAAGGGCCTGGGCCTCTTCCTGGCTGCGTTCGACCAGCGGCTGGCGCTGAGCTGCGGCAGGCGGGGTGTCGGTAGCCGCTTCTGGCGTTTCGCCAGTAGCCGCGTATGCGCTACAAGGTAATATCAATGAAAGGCAGAACGCGGGAAGCGTCGTACGATACAGTGAGAACATGGATCGATCCAAGCCAGAATAATACCGGCAGCCTAATAGTATTTGTCCGGGACGGCCATGCTCGCTGGCCATCCTTCCTTTGATGAGAGTGCAGATGAAGTCATTGCGCTGCCTGTTGCTTATCGGCTGTTTGTGCCTGCCCTTGATCATATCGGCAGCACCCGTCGCGCCACCCGCTGCCGTGGTGCTTGAGCCGGCGCAGCAGCAGTGGCTTGAGCAGCATCGCAGCCTGCGGGTCGGGCTGGTGTTGCAGGCGCCTTTCGCCCAGTTCGACCGGCGCCTGCAGCAGCTGTACGGGGTCAATGTCGAGCTGATGAACTGGGTGGGCCGCTCGCTGGGGCTGGACCTGACCTGGCGCAACTTCCCTGATCAGGCGTCGCTGGAGCGCGCCCTGGTCGCCGGCGAAGTCGACCTGGCGCCTGGTCTGACCCAGACCCCGGCCGGCCTGCGCCTGTGGTTGTTCAGCGACCCGTACATGCGCGTGCCGCAACTGATCGTTGGCTCGCGTACCGGTGCGGTGGCAGTGGACCTGGAAAAGCTCGCCGGCAACGAGCGGGTCGCGGTACGCATGCCCAGTGCAGTGGCCGACTACCTGCGCGCCACCTATTCGAACCTCAACCTGCAAGGTGTTCCGCAGGAGCGCCAGGCCTTGCAACTGGTGCTCAGCGAACAGGCCCGCTATGCCGTGGTGGATGAAGCACAACTGAGCCGGTTGTCGCGGGAAAGCGAGTTCAGCGACCTGGCCGTGGTCGGCGATATCGGCTTGCCGCAGTTGCTGCGCGTGGCGTCGCGGCGCGACTGGCCGCAACTGGCGCAAATCATCGAACTCGGCCTGCAGGCCATTCCGGCCAAGGACCTGGAACAACTGCACCAGCGCTGGCTGGAGCCCAAGTACCCGCGCCTGAGCGAGTCGCCCGGTTTCTGGCAAAACCTGGGGTTGCTGCTGGCCGTCTTGCTGTTGAGCTGCATGGCCATCGTGGTCTGGCAACGGCGCCAGTTGCGTCAGTTGGAGCACAACCTGCTGACCGCCCGCGAGACCATCAACCAGCGCCAGGCACGTGAGGAGGCCCTGCGCCTGAGCCAGTTCTCCATCGACCAGAGCACGGTGGGTATCCTTTGGGTCAACTGGGACAGTCATGTGCGCTACGCCAACCGGGCCGCCGAGAGCATGCTCGGTTACCCGGAAGGGGCGGTGATCGACCGGCCCTTGATCGATTTCGAACCCAACCTGCACATGGACCGCTGGCTGGAACTCTGGAAACGCGCCCGGGCCAGCAACGACACCGCCCAGCATTTCGAAACCCAGTGCCTGTGCGCCGACGGCAGCCTGCTGCCGGTGGATGTGTCGCTGAGCTTCCTGCGCTTTCGCGATGCCGAGTACCTGGTGGTGTTCCTCACCGATGTCACCGAACGCCGTCGCGCCCTGGCGGCCTTGCGCGAAAGCGAGGCCAGGCTCAAGGGCATCGCTGGCAACGTGCCGGGGCTGGTGTTCCGGCTGGAGCGCAACCCGGCGGAAGGCGACCTTGAGTTTCCCTACATCAGCGAGGGCAGTGAGGCGCTGGTCGGTTACTCACCGGCGGTTCTGCAGCATCCGGACATGGGCTTGCGCAATCTGGTGCACCCGGAGGACCGGGCCGATTACCACAAGGTCCAGGACCTGGCCCTGGCCACCGACCGCGACTGGTCCTGGCAAGGTCGTATCCTGACCCGCGACGGTGAACAGCGCTGGGCCGACATCAAGGCCAGTACCCGCAGCCTGGGCGATGGCCGGGTGGTCTGGGACGGCGTGGTCTGGGACATTACCCAGAGCAAGCGGGCCGAGCTTGAGCTGGCGCGTTCCCAGGAACAGCTGCGTGAGTTGTCGGCGCACCTGGAAAGCGTGCGTGAAGAGGAAAAGGCGCGCATCGCCCGGGAAGTGCATGACGAGCTGGGGCAGATGCTGACGGTGCTCAAGCTGGAAACGTCCATGTGCGAATTGGCCTACGCCGACCTCGATCCCGGCCTCAATGAGCGCCTGGCCAGCATGAAGCGCCTGATTGCCCAACTGTTCCAACTGGTACGCGATGTGGCCACGGCCTTGCGCCCGCCGATCCTGGATGCCGGCATCGCCTCGGCCATCGAATGGCAGGCACGGCGATTTGAAGCACGCACACAGATTCCTTGCCTGGTGCAGGTGCCGGAGAATCTGCCACCCTTGAGCGATGCCAAGGCCACCGGCTTGTTCCGCATCCTGCAGGAGGCCCTGACCAATGTCATGCGCCACGCCCGGGCGCATACTGTGCAGATCAACCTGGGCCTGGATGGGCAGACCTTGCGCTTGACGGTGATCGACGATGGCATCGGCTTTACGCCGGAGCAGAGCCGCCCGGCCTCTTTCGGCCTGGTCGGCATGCGTGAGCGGGTCTTGATGCTGGGCGGGCAAATGACCCTGGAAAGCGAGCCGGGCGAGGGCACCAGCCTCAGCGTGGGCATTCCTCTGAAATAGGAGCGGTATCGTGATTCGAGTTCTGGTAGCCGAAGACCACACCATCGTCCGCGAAGGTATCAAGCAACTGATCGGCCTGGCCAAGGATATGCAGGTGGCGGGGGAGGCCGCCAATGGCGAGCAGTTGCTGGAGACCTTGCGCCATACCGAATGCGAGGTGGTGCTGCTGGATATCTCCATGCCTGGCGTCAATGGCCTGGAGGCTATTCCGCGGATCCGTGCGCTGAACGATCCGCCGGCGATCCTGGTGCTGTCGATGCACGACGAGGCGCAGATGGCTGCACGGGCGCTGAAGGTCGGGGCGGCGGGCTATGCCACCAAGGACAGCGATCCGGCCCTGCTGCTGGCGGCGATCCGGCGGGTGGCCGGGGGCGGTCGCTATATCGATCCGGAGCTGGCCGACCGCATGGTCTTCGAGGTCGGCCTGACCGATGCCCGGCCACTGCACTCCTTGCTGTCCGAGCGTGAGTTTTCGGTGTTCGAACGCCTGGCCCAGGGCGCCAATGTCAACGACATCGCCCAGCAACTGGCGCTGAGCAACAAGACCATCAGCACCCACAAGGCGCGCCTGATGCAGAAGCTCAACGTGAACTCGCTGGCGGAGTTGGTGAAGTACGCCATGGAGCACAAGCTGGTCTGAGTGTTCCAATTGCGACATCGCGGTGCCGCCATCGCTGGCTACGCCAGCTCCCACAGAGAGCACGCATGTGGGAGCTGGCGTAGCCAGCGATGGTAATGCTGAAGCCGGTAAAGCCCTCGGGTCTTGTCTGAAAACGTCATCCATGTAGGGCAATCCCTACCCCAACCCTTCCATGCGGCTGATATCAATCTCTCTCCACCCCCGATTTCCGGGGGCTTGCACCTTCTCTAGGCTGTGACTACGGCAGTCATCCAACAAGAAGGTACAGGTATGAGTGAGGTGAATTCGAGCGCTGCAGCCGGCGAAGTGCTGGTCAGCTTCCGTGGTGTGCAGAAGAGCTACGACGGCGAGTCGCTGATCGTCAAAGACCTCAACCTGGATATTCGCAAAGGCGAGTTCCTGACCTTGCTCGGCCCCTCCGGCTCCGGCAAGACCACCAGCCTGATGATGCTGGCCGGCTTCGAGACGCCGACCGCCGGCGAGATCCAGCTGGCCGGCCGTTCGATCAACAACGTGCCACCGCACAAGCGCGACATCGGCATGGTGTTCCAGAACTACGCCCTGTTCCCGCACATGACCGTGGCCGAGAACCTGGCGTTCCCCCTGACCGTGCGCAACCTGAGCAAGACCGACATCAGCGAGCGGGTCAAGCGCGTGCTCAACATGGTCCAGCTCGACGCTTTCGCCAAGCGCTACCCGGGCCAGTTGTCCGGTGGCCAGCAGCAGCGTGTGGCCCTGGCCAGGGCGCTGGTGTTCGAGCCACAGTTGGTGCTGATGGACGAGCCGCTCGGCGCCCTCGACAAGCAACTGCGCGAACACATGCAGATGGAAATCAAGCATCTGCACCAGCGCCTGGGTGTCACCGTGGTCTACGTGACCCACGACCAGGGCGAGGCGCTGACCATGTCCGACCGCGTGGCGGTGTTCCACCAGGGCGAGATCCAGCAGATCGCCGACCCGCGCACCCTCTACGAAGAGCCGAAGAACACCTTCGTGGCCAACTTCATCGGCGAGAACAACCGTATCAACGGTCGCCTGATCAGCCAGGATGGCGACCGTTGCCATGTGCAGCTGGCGCGTGGTGAGAAAGTCGAAGCGCTGGCGGTGAATGTCGGCCAGACCGGCGAACCGGTGACCCTGTCGATCCGTCCCGAGCGCGTGCGCCTCAACGGCCATAGCGAAAGCTGCGTCAACCGCTTCTCCGGTCGGGTGGCCGAATTCATCTACCTGGGCGACCACGTGCGGGTCCGCCTGGAAGTCTGCGGCAAGGCCGATTTCTTCGTGAAGCAGCCGATTGCCGAACTCGACCCGGCCCTGGCCGTGGGCGATGTGGTGCCGCTTGGCTGGGAGGTCGAGCACGCCCGCGCGCTCGACCCGATCCAGGAAGCCAATTGAAGGTTTGCTTCACCAACCCTGTACTGTGGAGAGAATAATAATGCTCAAACACTTGAAGTTGACCGCCCTGACAGTGGGTATCTTTGCAGCGGCCCAAGCCATGGCTGCCGACCTCACCGTGATCTCCTTCGGCGGTGCCAACAAGGCCGCCCAGGTCAAAGCGTTCTACGAGCCATGGGAGAAGGCTGGCAAAGGCAAGATTGTCGCCGGCGAGTACAACGGTGAAATGGCCAAGGTCAAGGCCATGGTCGACACCAAGAGCGTGTCCTGGAACCTGGTGGAAGTCGAATCGCCGGAGCTGGCCCGTGGTTGCGACGAAGGCATGTTCGAAGAGCTCGATCCGGCCCTGTTCGGCAACGAGGCCGATTACGTGCCAGGCGCCATCCAGCCCTGCGGCGTAGGTTTCTTCGTGTGGTCCACGGTCATGGCCTACAACGCCGACAAACTGAAAACCGCACCGACCAGCTGGGCCGACTTCTGGGACACCAAGCAGTTCCCGGGCAAGCGTGGCCTGCGCAAAGGCGCCAAGTACACCCTGGAATTCGCCCTGATGGCCGATGGTGTTGCGCCCAAGGATGTGTACAAGGTGCTCGCCACCAAGGAAGGCCAGGACCGCGCCTTCAAGAAACTCGACGAACTCAAGCCGAGCATCCAGTGGTGGGAAGCCGGCGCCCAGCCGCCTCAGTACCTGGCCTCGGGTGACGTGGTCATGAGCTCGGCCTACAACGGTCGCATCGCCGCGGTGCAGAAAGAGAGCAACCTGAAGGTCGTCTGGAACGGTGGCATCTACGACTTCGACGCCTGGGCCATTCCGAAAGGGGCGAAGGATGCAGAAGAGGCGAAGAAATTCATCGCCTTCTCGGTCCAGCCCGAGCAGCAGAAGACCTACTCGGAGAACATCGCCTACGGTCCGGCCAACTCCAAGGCGGTGAGCCTGCTCGCCGATGCGGTCAAGAAAGACATGCCGACCACCCCGGAAAACATTGCCAACCAGGTGCAGATCGACGTCGCCTTCTGGGCTGACAACAGCGAGCAACTGGAGCAACGCTTCAACGCCTGGGCTGCCAAGTAAGGTTGGCTGATGGAGCGTCGGCGTGCTGCCGGCGCTCCCTGTTCTCAAGATTTCGGAGTTCGCTATGGCCATCGCAGTGCCCCTCAAAGAAGGCGCCGGATCCACACTCAAGCAGCGTCTGGCGCATGCCGAGCGGGTCAACCGCTGGAAGGCGCAGGCCCTGATTGCGCCGCTGGCGCTGTTCCTGCTGCTGGTTTTCCTGGTGCCCATCGCGGCGCTGCTCTACAAGAGCGTCGGTAACCCGGAAGTCGTCAACGGCCTGCCGCAGACCGTGGAGGCGGTGGCGCAGTGGGATGGCAAGGGCTTGCCGGGCGAGCCGGTGTACAAGGCGCTGAGCGAAGACCTCGGCCAGGCACGCAAGAACCAGACCCTGGGCGATACCTCCAAACGCCTGAACATGGAGCTGGCCGGCTATCGCAGCCTGCTGGCCAAGACCGCCCGCGCCTTGCCGTTCAAGACCGAGCCGGCCTCCTATAAGGACGCCCTGCAGGAACTGGACGAGCGCTGGGGCGATCCGGCCTACTGGCAGGCCATCCGCCGTAACACCAGTAGTGTCACCCCGTTCTACCTGCTGGCGGCCCTGGATCATCGCATCGATGACCTTGGCGAGTTGGCCAAGGCTACCCCGGACCAGGCCATCTACCTGGATATCTTCACCCGCACCCTGTGGATGGGCTTCGTGATCACCGCCATCTGCCTGGTGCTGGCCTACCCGCTGGCGTACCTGCTGGCCAACCTGCCGACCCGGCAGAGCAACCTGCTGATGATCCTGGTGCTGCTGCCGTTCTGGACCTCGATCCTGGTGCGGGTTGCGGCCTGGATCGTGCTGTTGCAGTCCGGTGGCCTGATCAACAGCGCGCTGATGGCCCTGGGGATCATCGACAAGCCGCTGGAGCTGGTGTTCAACCGCACCGGTGTGTACATCTCCATGGTCCACATCCTGCTGCCGTTCATGATCCTGCCGATCTACAGCGTGATGAAAGGCATCTCGCCGACCTACATGCGAGCAGCGATCTCCCTGGGTTGCCATCCATTTGCCAGCTTCTGGCGGGTGTACTTCCCGCAGACCTACGCCGGTGTAGGTGCAGGCTGCCTGCTGGTGTTCATCCTGGCCATCGGTTACTACATCACCCCGGCGCTGCTCGGCAGCCCCAACGATCAGATGGTCAGCTACTTCGTGGCCTTCTATACCAACACCAGCATCAACTGGGGCATGGCCACTGCGCTGGGCGGTCTGCTGTTGCTGGCTACCGTGCTGTTGTACCTGATCTATAGCTGGCTGGTCGGCGCCAGCCGCCTGCGTCTGAGCTGAGGAGCGTTGTCATGCTGAGCCCCTACATGTCGCCCGTCGAGCGGGTCTGGTTCTACAGCTTGCGCATCCTTTGCGGGCTGATCCTGTTGTTCCTGGTACTGCCGGTGCTGGTGATCATTCCGTTGTCGTTCAACTCCGGCAGCTTCCTGGTGTACCCGCTGCAGGGCTTCTCCCTGCAGTGGTACCACGACTTCTTCGCCTCGGCCGAGTGGATGCGGGCCCTGAAGAACAGCATCATCGTCGCCCCGGCGGCCACGGTGCTGGCGATGGTCTTCGGCACCCTGGCCTCGATCGGCCTGACCCGGGGCGACTTCCCCGGCAAGTCGCTGATCATGGCCCTGGTGATTTCGCCCATGGTGGTGCCAGTGGTGATCATCGGTGTTGCCAGCTATCTGTTCTTCGCCCCGCTGGGCATGGGTAACAGCTTCATCTCGCTGATCCTGGTCCATGCCGTGCTGGGTGTGCCGTTCGTCATCATCACCGTGTCGGCGACGTTGCAGGGCTTCAACTACAACCTGGTGCGTGCTGCAGCCAGCCTCGGCGCCTCGCCGCTGACGACCTTCCGTCGGGTGACCTTGCCGCTGATTGCCCCCGGGGTGATTTCCGGCGCCCTGTTCGCCTTTGCCACCTCGTTCGACGAAGTGGTGGTGACCCTGTTCCTCGCCGGCCCCGAGCAGGCGACACTGCCACGGCAGATGTTCAGCGGCATCCGCGAAAACCTCAGCCCGACCATCGCCGCCGCGGCAACCTTGCTGATTGCCTTCTCGGTGCTGCTGTTGCTGACCCTGGAATGGCTGCGCGGACGCAGCGAGAAGCTGCGCACCCAGCAGCCGGGCTGACTGTATCGCGGGGCAAGCCCGCTCCTACAGGTGCGTAGGAGCGGGCTTGCCCCGCGATGGTCGGACTGTTTGATACCGGTCAGCTCTTGGCCGGTTCCCTGAGGTACAATGCGCGCCACCGTGATTTTGCCCTAAGGTGCGCCATGCAGCCCTACGCTATTGCCCCCTCCATTCTTTCTGCCGATTTCGCCCGCCTGGGCGAGGAAGTCGATAACGTGCTGGCCGCTGGTGCCGACATCGTCCACTTCGACGTGATGGACAACCACTACGTGCCAAACCTGACCATCGGTCCGATGGTCTGCACCGCGCTGCGCAAGTACGGCATCACTGCGCCGATCGACGTGCACCTGATGGTCAGCCCGGTCGATCGCATCATCGGCGACTTCATCGAAGCCGGCGCCAGCTACATCACCTTCCACCCGGAAGCCAGCCTGCACATCGATCGTTCGCTCCAGTTGATTCGCGACGGTGGCTGCAAGGCCGGCCTGGTGTTCAACCCGGCCACCCCGCTCGACACCCTCAAGTACGTGATGGACAAGGTCGACATGATCCTGTTGATGAGCGTCAACCCGGGTTTTGGTGGCCAGAAGTTCATCCCTGCCACCCTCGACAAGCTGCGTGAAGCCCGTGCGCTGATCGATGCCAGCGGTCGCGATATCCGCCTGGAAATCGACGGCGGCGTGAATGTGAACAACATCCGTGAAATCGCCGCGGCCGGTGCTGACACTTTCGTTGCAGGTTCGGCGATCTTCAACGCCCCGGACTACCAGGAAGTCATCGCCAAGATGCATGCCGAACTGGCCCTGGCCCGCCCATGAGTGGCTTCGAGCAGCTGTTCCCCGACGCATTGCCCAGGCTGGTGATGTTCGATCTGGACGGTACCCTGATCGACTCGGTACCTGACCTGGCGGCGGCGGTGGATCGCATGCTGCTCGAAATGGGGCGCAAGCCCGCAGGCCTTGATGCGGTACGCCACTGGGTTGGCAATGGGGCTCCGGTGCTGGTGCGCCGGGCCCTGGCCGGTGGCCTGGATCATGCCTTGGTCGATGACGACGAAGCGGAAAAAGGCCTTGAGCTGTTCATGCAGGCCTATGCCGACAGCCATGAACTGACCGTGGTCTACCCCGGTGTGCGCGACACCCTCAAGTGGCTGCACAAGCAGGGCGTGGAAATGGCCCTGATCACCAACAAGCCGGAACGCTTCGTTGGCCCTTTGCTCGACCAGATGAAGATCGGTCGTTACTTTCGCTGGATCATCGGCGGCGACACCTTGCCGCAGAAAAAGCCCGATCCGGCAGCCCTGCTGTTCGTGATGAAAATGACCGGCGTGCCGGCCGAACAGGCCCTGTTCGTTGGCGACTCGCGCAGTGATGTGCTGGCAGCCAAGGCCGCCGGGGTCAAGTGTGTGGGCCTCACCTATGGCTACAACCACGGGCGGCCGATCAGTGAGGAAGCGCCGTGCCTGGTGATCGACGACCTGCGTGCACTGTTGCCAGGTTGCTTAGATCCAGCCACTGGGATAACGTTGTCGGACGTCAATCCCCCCTCAGATCGAGATTCCATCGTGGCGGTATCCGGCAAACTCTGGATGAAAGTCATCAAGGCCCTGGCCCGCTGGCGTTGGCGCGCCTGACGTTCGTCTGCCGGCCGTTGCCGGCCCGTTTGCCTGCCTGACCCCATTGCTGCTTGCCACGAGGCTATCATGACCCGCGAAGAATTCCTGCGCCTGGCCGCTGCCGGCTACAACCGCATTCCCCTGGCCTGCGAAACCCTGGCCGACTTCGATACGCCGCTGTCGATCTACCTGAAACTGGCTGACCAGCCCAACTCCTACCTGCTCGAATCGGTGCAGGGCGGCGAGAAGTGGGGGCGTTACTCGATCATCGGCCTGCCGTGCCGCACCGTGATGCGGGTGCACGACCACCAGGTGCGGATCAGCCACGACGGCGAAGAGATCGAAACCCACGAAGTCGAAGACCCGCTGGCTTTCGTCGAAGGCTTCAAGGATCGCTACAAGGTGCCGACCATCGCCGGCCTGCCGCGTTTCAACGGTGGACTGGTCGGTTACTTCGGCTATGACTGCGTGCGTTATGTCGAGCGGCGCCTGGGCAAGTGCCCGAACCCCGATCCATTGGGGGTTCCGGACATCCTGCTGATGGTGTCCGATGCCGTGGTGGTGTTCGACAACCTGGCGGGCAAGATGCACGCAATCGTGCTGGTCGACCCCGCTCAGGAGCAAGCTTACGAAAAGGGTCTGGCGCGCCTGGAAGCGTTGCTGGAGCAACTGCGCCAGCCGATCACTCCGCGCCGTGGCCTGGAGCTGGGCGGCCCGCCCGCTGCCGAGCCGGCCTTCCGTTCCAGCTTCACCCAGAGCGACTACGAGCGGGCGGTCGATACCATCAAGGAATACATCCTGGCCGGGGACTGCATGCAGGTGGTGCCGTCGCAGCGCATGTCCATCGACTTCAAGGCCGCGCCCATCGACCTGTACCGGGCGCTGCGCTGCTTCAACCCGACACCGTACATGTACTTCTTCAACTTCGGCGACTTCCATGTGGTCGGCAGCTCGCCGGAAGTGCTGGTGCGCGTCGAAGACAACCTGGTCACCGTCCGGCCAATCGCCGGCACCCGGCCACGGGGTGCCACCGAGGAGGCCGACCGGGCGCTTGAGGAAGACCTGCTGTCGGATGACAAGGAAATCGCCGAGCACCTGATGCTGATCGACCTGGGCCGCAACGACACCGGTCGGGTGTCGGAGACCGGCTCGGTCAAAGTCACCGAGAAAATGGTGATCGAGCGTTATTCCAATGTCATGCACATCGTCTCCAACGTCACTGGCGAACTGAAGCAGGGGCTCAGTGCCATGGACGCGTTGCGCGCCATCCTGCCGGCCGGGACCTTGTCCGGGGCACCGAAGATCCGCGCCATGGAAATCATCGACGAGCTGGAGCCGGTCAAGCGCGGGGTCTATGGCGGGGCCGTCGGTTACTTTGCCTGGAACGGCAACATGGACACCGCAATTGCCATTCGTACCGCGGTGATCAAGGACGGTGAGCTGCATGTGCAGGCGGGCGGCGGTATCGTTGCCGACTCGGTGCCGGCCCTGGAGTGGGAAGAAACCATCAACAAGCGCCGGGCCATGTTCCGTGCGGTGGCACTGGCGGAACAGACGCCACGCAGCTGACGGTGATAAAAAACGGCGCTCCAGGTGGGCGCCGTTTTTTTTCGGGGATCAGAAATCCAGGCTTACAGCCAGGTCGATCCCCTGCTGGGTCAGCTCATCGCTCTTGCGCCAGTTGTAGCTGCCTCGTAGAGCAAGCCCCGGCGCCAGGGCCTGGCTGATACCGAGCGTTGCCCGGTCCATGTTGCTCTGGGGGGTGTAACCGGTCAGGGTGAAGTCATTGCCCGGCACGCTGTTGAGGTGAATGCCCAGGTCCTGGCGATCGTCCTCGAACTCGTGCTCGTGAGCAGCCTCGGCAAACAGCAGTGTTCCCGGCGCCGCCTGGTACTTGCCTTGCAACCCGACACCCAGGCGTCGCGACTCGCGGTCCTGGTCGTCGAAGCTCAGCGCGGTGGCGCGGGTGCCTTTTTCTGAATAGGCATCGACCTCAACCCGTGCATAGTCGGCGCTGACAAAGGGTGACATGCTCCACTCGCTGCCAGGGGCGGCCAGGTCATAACCCAGACGTGTGGCAAAGGCCCAGAGTTCGCCGTTGGTATCGCCTTTTTCGCTGCGATCGTTGATGCCCAGGGCGAAGGTCCGCTTCAGGTCGCTGTAATCCAGGTGGCCGCCGGTCAGGGCGGCGTCGGCCCACCAGTGGTTCTGCTGGAACTGGACGAAGGCGGTCGCCAGGTAGCTGTCGAGCTTGTAGTCGGAGTCCTGCTCGCCTGCTTCAAGTTTCTGCTGGTAGGCACCGGCCGCGACACCCAGGCGCCAGGCGTCATCCAGGCGATAGCTGCCGCCCAGGGTGAGGTTGTAGCCTTGGCCGTCGGCACTGGCCGAACTGCGCTGGCTGTCGATATCCAGGTCTTGTCCGCCGGCTGCAACAATAGCCTGCCACTGGCCGACCGGCTGCCACTGGCCTTGCCACTGGTTGCGTAGCTCGTCCTGGTGGGCACGCAGGCTAGCGTGGGCCATTTCCGGAAGTAACGTCAGCTCCCACGGGGCCGAGAGAATCGAAAAAGCGTAGTCCGCGATCAGATCCTGGCCTGCGCTGGTGGGGTGAACCCCGTCGTTGAACAGCAGTTTGCTCGGGTCGGGGGTGGCGCTGTTGATGCCATACAACGGGTTTTCCCGGCAGCCATTGCCGCTGAAGCAGGTGCCCACCAGGTTCTGCCCGCTGGCCAGGCCGAACTGTTCCGGGTTGGCCAGGCTTTCCTGGAGCAGCAGGGGGACGTTCAGGGGAATGACCTGTGCGTCGATGTGCGCCAGTTGGCCGATCAGCTGCTGGTTGAACAGGCTGCTCAGTTGCGAGGCCGCGCCTTGCTGGGGCGTGCCGTTGATAGCCGGGGTCAGGCCCAGGTCGGGCAGCAGCCAGACCATGATGTAGTTCGCCCCCGCCTGCTGCAGGACCTGGGCGCTGGCGGCCAGGCGATTGGCCGCCGCCGCAGCCGTTGCCGGGCTGGTGATTTGCCCCTGGAGAAAGTCGTTGCCGCCACCGGTCAGGTAGTAAAGGGCATTGGGATCGGCACGCAAGCCTCCGGCCAGGTAGCCGGGGCGTTCGCGCAGCACGGTTCCGGCGCCGGGATTACCCGGGGATATCACCACGTCGGAGGTGCCGGTGATCGAGTCGAGGATCTGGTCGGTGCGATATCCACCTACCGCCCAGTTGTTGCCGTCGGGGCGGCCCAGGGCTGCGTTCACCGGAGAGGTGGAGGGGCCCAGCTCGCCGGGTGCGATTCCCAGGTGGGCGCCGAGCAGCATCGGGGATACGGCGGCGTACTGGCCATTTGCATCGCGGTTGGTAAAGCGCAGGCCATTGCCACCGGGGTCGGGGAATTGTCCTGCATCACTGAGGCTGTCGCCGAAGACGATAAGGGTCGAATAGGGGGATGGTGCCGCGATGGCCTGGCTGCCGGTCAGGAGCAATATGCTGAGTAACGAACGGAAAAATGGCGGTTTTTGCATTGAAGGCGTCCCTTTTCATTATTTTTATAGAACTCGCCCTTACGACCTTAGCAAATCAGGGGGCATCGTTTTCCCTGCCATTCGTTTCTCCATGTTTGCGGCCATATTGCGTGTACCGCTGCGGTAGGCTACTGTGCGGGAACGTATGAACGAGACCTACCCCGTGTTGATCGTCAGCAAACTCTTGATGCGCGTTATCAAGGCCCACGCCCGTTGGCGTTGGCGCGCCTGACTTTATCTCCTGCCGGATCTCCCGGCCCAGTACCACTTTGTCTTTTCAAAACCGCTGTCGCTGTCACTGCGCCGTCGCACACAGAGCGGTTCGCGTGCGTCCTTCGCACGCAAGGCATGTCATCAAAGTCAGTCGATGCAAGAGGTTGAACCCAGATGTTACTGATGATCGACAATTACGATTCCTTCACCTACAACGTCGTGCAGTACCTCGGCGAGTTGGGTGCAGAGGTCAAGGTCATTCGCAATGACGAACTGACCATCGCCCAGATCGAAGCCCTGAACCCCGAGCGCATCGTCGTCTCCCCGGGCCCATGCACCCCGACCGAAGCCGGTGTGTCGCTGGAGGCCATCCTGCATTTCGCCGGCAAGCTGCCCATCCTGGGCGTCTGCCTGGGCCACCAGTCCATCGGCCAGGCGTTCGGTGGCGATGTGGTGCGTGCCCGCCAGGTGATGCACGGCAAGACCAGCCCGGTGTTCCACAAGGACCAGGGCGTATTCGCCGGCCTCAACAATCCGCTGACCGTGACCCGCTACCACTCGCTGGTGGTCAAGCGCGAAACCTTGCCCGACTGCCTGGAGCTGACCGCCTGGACCGCCCTCGAAGACGGCTCGGTGGACGAGATCATGGGCCTGCGCCACAAGACCTTGAATATCGAAGGGGTGCAATTCCACCCCGAGTCGATCCTCACCGAGCAGGGCCACGAACTGTTCGCCAACTTCCTCAAGCAGACCGGCGGCCGCCGCTAAGGATCGATCATGGATATCAAGAGCGCGCTCAGCCGCATCGTCGGCCACCTGGACCTGAGCACCGAAGAAATGCGCGATGTCATGCGCGAGATCATGACCGGCCAATGCACTGAAGCGCAGATCGGGGCCTTCCTGATGGGCATGCGCATGAAGAGCGAGAGCATCGACGAAATCGTCGGCGCGGTGTCCGTCATGCGCGAGCTGGCTGACAAGGTCGAGCTGCAGTCCCTCGACGGCGTGGTCGACATCGTCGGCACCGGTGGCGATGGCGCCAACATCTTCAACGTGTCCACCGCCTCGGCTTTCGTCCTGGCGGCGGCAGGCTGCACGGTGGCCAAGCACGGTAACCGTGCTGTTTCCGGCAAGAGCGGCAGCGCGGATCTGCTGGAGGCCGCCGGCATCTACCTGAACCTGACCCCCGTGCAGGTTGCTCGCTGCATTGATAGCCTCGGTATCGGTTTCATGTTCGCCCAGACCCATCACAAGGCCATGAAGTTCGCTGCTGGCCCGCGTCGCGAGCTGGGTCTGCGCACCTTGTTCAACATGCTCGGTCCGCTTACGAATCCGGCCGGCGTGAAGCACCAGGTGGTCGGGGTCTTCACCCAGGCCCTGTGCCGCCCACTGGCCGAAGTGCTGCAGCGCCTGGGCAGCAAGCATGTGCTGGTGGTGCATTCCAAGGATGGCCTGGACGAGTTCAGCCTGGCTGCACCGACCTTCGTCGCCGAACTGAAGAATGACCAGATCACCGAGTACTGGGTCGAGCCGGAAGACCTCGGCATGAAGAGCCAGAGCCTGCACGGCCTGGCAGTAGAAGGTCCGCAAGCGTCGCTGGAGCTCATTCGCGATGCGCTGGGCCGCCGCAAGACCGAGAACGGCCAGAAGGCCGCCGAAATGATCGTACTCAACGCTGGTGCGGCGCTCTATGCCGCCGATCACGCGATGAGCCTCAAAGCCGGTGTAGAGCTGGCCCACGACGTTCTGCACACCGGGCTTGCCTGGGAGAAGCTGCAGGAGCTGGGCGCCTTTACCGCAGTATTCAAGGTGGAGAATGAAGCATGAGTGTGCCGACGGTTCTGGAGAACATCCTCGCGCGCAAAGTCCAGGAAGTGGCCGAGCGCAGTGCCCGGGTCAGCCTGGCAGAGCTTGAACAACTGGCTGGATCGGCCGATGCACCTCGTGGATTTGCCAACGCGCTGATCGAGCAGGCCAAGCGCAAGCAGCCGGCAGTGATTGCCGAGATCAAGAAGGCCTCGCCGAGCAAGGGCGTGATCCGCGAGCACTTCGTGCCGGCCGAGATTGCCGTCAGCTACGAAAAGGGCGGTGCCACCTGCCTGTCGGTGCTGACCGACGTCGACTACTTCCAGGGTGCCGACATTTACCTGCAACAAGCGCGTGCAGCCTGCACGCTGCCGGTGATCCGCAAGGACTTCATGATCGATCCTTACCAGATCGTCGAAGCCCGCGCCCTGGGTGCCGACTGTGTGCTGCTGATCGTTGCCGCGCTGGACGATGTGAAGATGGCAGAGCTTGCCGCCACGGCCAAAAGCGTCGGCCTGGACGTGCTGGTCGAGGTGCATGACGGCGATGAGCTGGAACGTGCCCTGAAGACCCTCGACACCCCGCTGGTCGGCGTCAACAACCGCAACCTGCATACCTTCGACGTCAGCCTGGAAACCACCCTCGATCTGCTGCCACGCATCCCCCGTGATCGCCTGGCCATCACCGAGAGCGGCATCCTCACCCGGGCCGACGTCGAGCTGATGGAAATCAACGAGGTCTACTCGTTCCTGGTGGGCGAAGCGTTCATGCGCGCCCAGAATCCGGGTGTGGAGCTGCAGCGCCTGTTCTTCCCTGAGCGTCCGGTACAACACCAGGTACCTAACCCGGAACAAGATCCGGAGTGACTCATATTGAAGCCGGCATTGCCGGCTTTTTTGTATCTACAAGGTTGCTGTGATGACTGATCAAATACTGGATGTGACTGTCGAGGCCGGGCTGCATGCCGAACAGGATCTGCTGGCGGCGGTGTGCAAAGGTGAAAAGGACCATGGCCTGTTGTTCTGGCGGCCTACCGATCGCGCCCTGGTCATGCCGCGGCGCATGAGCCGCCTGGAGGGCTTCGAGGCTGCCTGCGCCGAGCTTGCGATCGGTGGCTGGCCGGTGCTGTTGCGCGAAACCGGTGGTGAGCCGGTGCCGCAGTCGCCTGCGGTGATCAATATCGCCCTGGTCTACGTGGCGCCGCGCAGCGAGGGCGATCACGGTCGGATCGAGAACGCCTATGAGCGCCTGTGCCTGCCGTTGTGCGATGTGTTGCGCGAATGGGGTGGGCTGGCTTCGGTCGGGGAGATCGAAGGGGCGTTCTGCGATGGTCGCTACAACGTCAACCTCAACGGTCGCAAGCTGGTGGGCACGGCCCAGCGCTGGCGCCAGGGGCTGGGAGGCAAGCGTCCGGTGGTGCTGGTGCATGGTGCCTTGCTGCTGGATAACGAGCGCGAGTCGATGGTGGCCGCGGTCAACCGCTTCAACGAATGTTGCGAACTGGAGCAACGCTGCCTGGCCGACAGTCACATCGCCTTGCATGAAGTGGTTCCACACGCGCCGTTGCTCGAGCGCCTCGGCAGCGCCTACGCTCAGGTGATCGAGGGCATCGCCCGGGACTAGCGGGTGCCGAAGACCACCATGGTCTTGCCTTTGACGTGAACCAGGCTGCGTTCTTCAAGATCCTTGAGCACGCGGCCGACCATTTCCCGGGAGCAGCCAACGATACGGCCGATTTCCTGGCGGGTGATCTTGATCTGCATGCCGTCGGGATGAGTCATGGCGTCGGGTTGCTTGCACAGCTCCAACAGGCAACGGGCGACACGGCCAGTGACATCGAAGAAGGCCAGGTCACCGACCTTGCGCGTAGTGTTGCGCAGGCGCTGGGCCATCTGGCTGCCCAGGGCGTAGAGAATATCCGGGTCCTGGCGCGCCAGTTCGCGGAATTTGTCGTAGCTGATTTCCGCCACTTCACACTCGCTCTTGGCCCGCACCCAGGCGCTGCGCGTCTGCTCCTGCCCTGAGGGTTCGAACAGGCCCAGCTCGCCGAAGAAATCACCGCTATTGAGGTAGGCAATGATCATCTCATGGCCATCATCGTCCTCGATCAGGATGGTGACCGAGCCCTTGACGATGAACGACAGGGTATCGGCCTTGTCGCCGGCGCAGATGATATTGCTCTTGGCGGCATACCGACGCCGCTGGCAATGAGCGAGCAGCTTGTCGATGTTTTTGATCTTGGCTGATAGAGCTGATGCAACCATGGCTGAATCCCGGTAAGAGGCGACGCTTCATCACTTTTATAGAGTGCCTGGCGCCAGGCGCCAGTGATTTGGCGTCAGCTTATCAGACACTTGTCGTTGTATCGGCAGATTTACTCGCACGCTTGAGCTTTTCCACGGGGCCGTCTGGGTCTAAGCTGGCAGCCTTTTTTCAAGCAAGTGGAGTCCGGGTGATGAAGGCGCGTATCCAGTGGGCAGGTGAAGCCATGTTTCTGGGCGAATCAGGCAGCGGCCATGTCGTGGTCATGGACGGTCCTCCCGATGCCGGTGGGCGTAACCTGGGTGTGCGGCCCATGGAAATGCTCCTGCTGGGCCTGGGTGGCTGCAGCAACTTCGATGTGGTCAGCATCCTGAAGAAGTCCCGTCAGGCAGTAGAAAGCTGCGAGGCCTTTCTGGAAGCCGAGCGTGCCACTGAAGATCCCAAGGTGTTTACCAAGATCCACCTGAACTTCGTGGTCAAGGGCCGTGGCCTGAAAGAGGCCCAGGTCAAGCGTGCAGTCGAGCTGTCGGCAGAGAAGTACTGCTCGGCCTCGATCATGCTCGGGCGGGCGGGGGTTGAAATCACCCACAGTTACGAGATTGTCGAGCTTGGTTGATTGAACAAAGGGCCCATCAAGGGCCCTTTTGTTTTGTCCTGTCGAGCTGTCAGCGACGCAATCCCGGCAGCAGCTGCAGCAGGCCGGCGGGAAGTTGTGCCCTCAGGCGTGCACTCAAGCGTTCGCGATGCTTCTGGTAGAGCAGGCCAAGGCCGATGACCCCCAGGCCGATCAGGGTCAGTACCAGCGGGAACAGCAAGGACTCGGCAAACACTTCGTACGACAGGTAACCCAGGTACGCGGCCACGCCCATGGCGCCAAAGACCATGAAGACCGGCCTGCGTAGCAGCACCGCAAGCCCCATCAGGCCAAGGTTGACCAGGCAGTACAGTGCCTTGCCCAGTTCACTGCCGCTGTCCATCAGGGTCAGTCCCAGCCAGAACGCCAGCAGTCCGGCCAGGTAGCCCCAGAAGGCATAATCCTGGCGGGTGCGGCCATCGATCACCAGGAAAGCCACGAGCAAGGCCAGGCCGAACCACAACGAGACCGTACGCCGTTGTTCCCAGTCGAAGACGTCGCCGTAGACCCACTCGCTCAGGTCCATGGACATGAACCAAAGCGCCACGGCAATCGGCATCACGATGAACGGGAAGGGAATCAGGCGCAGCATCAGCAGGCCGGCGAGCACCGTTGCCGCTTCCATCAGCAGCCAGCCGCCCTGCACGTAGGTGTAGTAGTTGTGATAGTTGCTCTGGCTGTCGTCCAGTGGCCAGAAGCCGGTCAGGCGCTCCACGGCGAACACCGCCAGCGGCACGATGCTGACTGCAACCGCGCCGAGCACGCCGGCAGGGATGCTCTGACCACGGCGCTGCATCAACAGCCCGGCCAGGGTCAGGCCGCCGATGTAGGCCAGGGCGACCAGCAGCAATGCGCTGTCGCCAATGCGCATCCAGGCTTCACTGAGCAGCCAGCCCATGGCGCCCATGATCAGCAGGGCACCGAAGTAGAAAGCTACATGGGCCAGCTGGAAGCTGGCCTGCGTGGTTGGCTGGCGCTTGAGGAATTCAAGCAGGGCCTGGTCCTGGCCGGGGTTGAGAACGCCGGCGCTGACAGCGCGGGCCAGGTCCTTGGCATCGAAGCGTTCCGTCATGGCGTGTCCTAGATGCGATAGGTGCTCTTGGTCATGACCTTGGCCATCAGGCTCATGCCAAAGCGCACCGGGGCCGGGAAGCGAAAGCCGCCAGCCTCGAGGGCCGATTCGGCGTGTTGTTCTTCGTCGATGCGCATTTGCTCGAGAATGGCCCGGGACTTTTCATCCTCGCTCGGAATCTGCTCCAGGTGCTCGTCCAGGTGCTTGCACACCTGATGTTCGGTGGCGGCGACGAAGCCCAGGCTGACCTTGTCGCTGACCAGGCCGGCCAGGGCGCCGATGCCGAACGACATGCCATAGAACAAAGGGTTGAGTACGCTGGGGTGGCTGCCGAGCTGGCGGATACGCTGCTCGCACCAGGCCAGGTGGTCGATTTCTTCTTCGGCGGCGTGCTCCATGGCCTTGCGCACCTGCGGAAGCTTGGCCGTCAGTGCCTGGCCCTGGTACAGCGCCTGGGCGCAGACTTCACCTGTGTGGTTGATGCGCATCAGCCCGGCCACGTGGCGGGTCTGGGTGTCGTCCAGGTCTGCGTCCGGCTGGATGACCGCCGGGGAGGGGCGGGAAGGTTGGCCGCTGAAGGGCAGCAAGGTGCGCATGGCGGTATCGGCCTGCAGCAACAAGCGGTCGAGCGGCGAATAGTGACGTTCGGTAGCCATCGGGCACCTCCGCAAGAATGTGCCCGACAGTTTACCGCAATCGAGATGATCGGGCTTGCCCTGGATCAGCCCGGCGGCCAGTGCATCTGGCGCTGACCCAGCACGTGCATGTGGATGTGGTAGACCGTCTGGCCACCCAGTTCGTTGCAGTTCATGACCACGCGGAAACCTTCTTCACAGCCCAGTTCTTTCGCCAGGCGTTGGGCGGTGAACAGGATGTGGCCGGCCAGTCCCTTGTCCTCTTCGGTCAGGTCGTTGAGGGTGCGGATCGGCTTCTTCGGGACGACCAGAAAATGCACGGGTGCCTGCGGGGCGATATCGTGGAAGGCCAGAACCTGGTCGTCCTCGTAGATGATCTTGGCCGGGATCTCCCGGTTGATGATCTTGGTGAACAGAGTTTCCACTACGGTTGCTCCATGAGAGTGATCGGGCCTGAGTGTACTCAGGCTGGGGGCTGACGCCCAGCCCTGCACGTTCAGCGCGGGCAATAGGCCTGGTTGATGGCGCCGGCCAGTTTGCGCGCCAGCCAGCGCGAAAGCAGCCGGGGGCTGAAGGCCAGCCAGCGGTTGCGTCGCCCGGGAATGATCAGCGCGCGGTTCTTGTCCAGGGCGCGGACGGTGTACAGCGCCACTTCCTCGGGGCTGAGGCTGCGCTTGCCCTTGTCCAGGCGGGGAATGCGCCGCAAGGGGGAGCGCACCGGGCCCGGGCACAGCACCGAGACCTTGATGCCGGTACGCTTGAGTTCTTCGCGCAGGCCTTCGGAAAAGTGCAGCACGTAGGCCTTGCTGGCGGCGTAGCTGGCCATCCAGGGGCCGGGGGCGAAGGCGGCCAGCGAGGCGACGTTGAGGATCTGCCCGCCACCCTGGACCGCCATGGCATTGCCCAGCGCATGGCAGAGGCGGGTCAGGGCGAGGATGTTCACTTCGATAAGGTCCTGTTCATCTGCCCACTCCTGGGCCAGGAACGGGCCGTAGGAGCGAATGCCAGCGCAGTTGACCAGCAGATCGATCTGCCGCTCGCCTTCCTCCAGCTCCAGCAGGAACCCCGACAGGCGCAGCGGCTCGCCCAGGTCGCAGGCGCGGAACAGTACCTCGACACCAAAACGCTGGGTCAGCTCGATGGCAATGGGTTCCAGCAGATCGCGCTGCCGCGCCACCAGAATCAGGTTGCGCCCCCGACGCGCCAGGGCCTCGGCCAGCGCCAGGCCCAGACCGCTGGAGGCACCGGTGATCATGGCGTAACGGGTCATGCAGTACTCCAGTGGGGGATAGGGTCAAAGCGCCCAGTTTACAGGAATCAGCCGGGCCAGCGCTGGCCCAGGGATGCTGCAGCGGCTTGCGCCTGGCGGTATTCGGCATCCAGGCGGGCGATGAGTTCGGCGGCAGGGCACAGCTCATCGATGGCGCCGACGCCTTGCCCGGCGGACCAGACCGTCTTCCAGGCCTTGGCCTCGTCATCGATGGGTTTGAGTTTGGTCTCGACATTGCCGCGCAGGGCCGCCATGTCGAAGCCGGCATTCTCCAGGCTCTGGCGCATGAAGCTGGCAGGCACTCCGGACACTGCGGCGGTGTGGATGATATCGGCTGCCTGGGCGCCCAGCATCATTTCCTTGTAGGCGTCTGGCGCGCGGCTTTCGTGGGTGGCGATAAAGCGTGTGCCGAGGTAGGCGAGGTCGGCGCCGAGCAACTGTGCAGCGAGGATTTCATGACCGCGGTTCAGGCAGCCGGCCAGCAGCAGGGTCTTGTCGAAGAACTGGCGGATCTCGGCGACCAGGGCGAACGGGCTCCAGGTGCCAGCATGGCCGCCAGCCCCGGCGGCCACCGCAATCAGGCCATCGACGCCTGCTTGGGCAGCCTTCTCGGCGTGCCGGCGGGTGGTGACGTCGTGGAACACCAGTCCGCCATAGCTGTGCACCGCGTCGACCAGCTCCTTCACCGCGCCCAGGCTGGTGATCACGATCGGTACCTTGTGCTCGACACAGATCGCCAGGTCCGCCTGCAAGCGCGGGTTGCTCTGGTGGACGATCAGGTTGACGGCGTAAGGCGCGGGGTTGTCCAGCACGGCAAGGCCCGCTTCGACTTCCTCCAGCCAGGCCTTGAAGCCTGCACTGTCGCGCTGGTTCAGCGCCGGGAAGCTGCCCACCACGCCATTGGCGCAGCAGGCCAGCAGCAGTTGCGGGTTGGAGATCAGAAACATCGGCGCCGCAACCACCGGCAGACGCAAGCGTTGTTCGAGCAGGGCAGGCAATGACATGACGGGCTTCCCGAGGCTGAGTGATTACTGAGATTAGAACGGTTTGACCACCACCAGAATGACGATGCCAAGCAGGATCACCACGGGGACTTCATTGAACCAGCGGTAATAGACATGGCTGCGGGTGTTTTCACCGCGGGCGAAGCGTTTGAGTTGGGCGCCGCACATATGGTGATAGCCGGTGAGCAGGACGATCAGGGTGAGCTTGGCGTGCATCCAGCCCTGGCTCAGGAAGCCCGGGGTCAGGCTCAGCAACCAGATGCCGAAGATGAAGGTGGCGATCATCGCCGGGCCCATGATGCCGCGGTAGAGCTTGCGCTCCATGGTCACGAAGCGTTCCTGGCTGATGCTGTCCTGGCTCTGGGCGTGGTAGACGAACAGTCGCGGCAGGTAGAACAGGCCGGCAAACCAGCAGACCACGCTGACGATGTGCAGGGCTTTGATCCATAGGTAAAGCATGGGGTTGAGTTCCTTCAGGGTTCACGGTCGTCAGATAGTAGAGGCTGAGGGCCTGGCGGGCCATCTCAACAGTTGTGAGCGTGTTGCAGGACCCCTATCATCGTGGGCTTTCCAGTCGGTTCGTTGATAAGGGGCACGCGTTATGGTCAAGGTCGGTATCGTTGGCGGCACGGGTTATACCGGGGTCGAGCTGCTGCGTCTGTTGGCACAGCATCCACAGGCAGAGGTTGCAGTCATTACCTCGCGATCCGAAGCGGGCCTGGCTGTTGCCGACATGTACCCGAACCTGCGCGGCCACTACGACGGCCTGGCGTTCAGCGTACCGGACGTGAAAACCCTGGCGGCCTGCGATGTGGTGTTCTTTGCCACTCCGCACGGCGTTGCCCATGCCCTGGCCGGCGAATTGCTGGCTGCCGGCACCAAGGTCATCGACCTGTCCGCTGACTTCCGCCTGCAGGATGCCGATGAGTGGGCCAAGTGGTACGGCCAGCCCCATGGCGCGCCGGAACTGCTCAAGGATGCGGTCTACGGCCTGCCTGAAGTCAATCGCGAGCAGATCCGCCAGGCGCGCCTGATCGCTGTGCCAGGTTGCTACCCGACTGCGACCCAGCTGGGCTTCCTGCCATTGCTCGAAGCCGGCATCGCCGATGCTTCGCGCCTGATCGCCGATTGCAAGTCCGGGGTCAGTGGCGCCGGCCGCGGTGCTTCCGTCGGTTCGCTGTTCTGCGAGGCCGGTGAAAGCATGAAAGCCTACGCGGTCAAGGGTCACCGCCACCTGCCGGAAATCACCCAGGGCCTGCGCCGGGCCGCGGGCGGCGACGTGGGCCTGACCTTCGTCCCGCACCTGACCCCGATGATCCGTGGCATTCACTCCACCTTGTACGCCACCGTCGCCGACACCTCGGTCGACCTGCAGGCGCTGTTCGAGAAACGTTATGCCGATGAGCCGTTCGTCGACGTAATGCCAGCCGGCAGCCATCCGGAGACCCGCAGCGTGCGTGGCGCCAACGTCTGCCGCATTGCCGTTCATCGGCCGCAGGGTGGTGACCTGGTGGTGGTGTTGTCGGTGATCGACAACCTGGTCAAAGGCGCGTCGGGCCAGGCGGTACAGAACCTCAACATCCTCTTCGGCCTGGATGAGCGCCTGGGCCTGTCCCATGCGGGCTTGCTGCCATAAGGGCAGTCGCTTGCCAACGGGCCCGCCTTGTGCGGGCCTTGTTGTTTCTAGCGGGGCAAACCAGACGAAAGCCGCACAATTGTTGACCGATTTTCTCGGGGAAGCGGATAATGCGCGTCATCACGCATTATGGCGGCATAGCGCCGGGAGATAGTCAGCATGAGCGTCGAATCCTTCACCCCTGTGGCATTGCAGTTCACTGAGGGTGCAGCGCACAAGGTGAAGACCCTGGTCGATGAAGAAGGCAATGATCGCCTGAAGTTGCGAGTGTTCGTGACCGGCGGCGGTTGCTCGGGTTTTCAATACGGTTTCACGTTCGATGAAGACGTCGCTGAAGACGACACCATCGTCGAGCGTGAAGGCGTGGCCCTGGTCGTCGATCCAATGAGTTTCCAGTACCTGGCAGGAGCCGAAGTGGATTACCAGGAAGGCCTGGAAGGCTCGCGTTTCGTCATCAAGAACCCGAACGCCACCACGACCTGTGGTTGCGGTTCTTCGTTCTCGATCTGATCGCAGGGCAGGTTGCACCGCAAACGCCGCGCTCATGCGCGGCGTTTTGCTATGTGCGGGTCAGGCTGGATAGATAGCGCCGAGTACGCGCAGGCCGCGGGCGCCGGTGACGCTGGGGCGATTGCCGGGGATGCCTTGCAGGCAGCAATGGGCAAGCCAGGCGAAGGCCATGGCCTCGACCCAGTCCGGATCGATGCCCAGGGCGGCAGTGCTGCTCACCCGGGCGGCGGGCAACAGCGCGGCCAGGCGGGCCATCAGGGCGCCGTTGTGGGCGCCGCCGCCACACACCAACAGGGCCTGGGTGTCCACCTGCGCGGTTTGCAGCGAGCTGACAATGCTGTGAGCGGTCAGCTCCAGCAGGGTGGCCTGGACGTTGGCATCGGCAATCAGCGGCAGTGTTGCCAGGTGATGCTTGAGCCATGGCAGGTTGAACACCTCCCGGCCTGTACTTTTAGGGCCGGTGCCGGCGAAGAACGGGTCGCTGAGCAGGGCGGCAAGCAGGCTGGAGTTGATCTGGCCACTGGCAGCCCAGGCGCCGTTGGCGTCATAGCCCTGGCCCTGTTTCTCGTGTATCCAGGCGTCCAGCAGGACGTTGCCAGGGCCGCAGTCGAAGCCACTGACAGGCTTGTCCTGCTCGATCAGGCTCAGGTTGCTGAAACCTCCGACGTTCAGCACCGCCAGGCGTTCGCCCTGATGCTCGAACAGGGCCTCATGGAAGGCTGGAACCAAGGGTGCGCCCTGGCCGCCGGCCGCTACATCGCGGCGGCGAAAATCACTCACCACGCAAATGCCGGTCAGCTCGGCAAGCAGGGCCGGGTTGCCGATCTGCACGGTGAAGCCGCGTGCAGGCTCGTGGCGAATGGTCTGGCCGTGGCTGCCGATGGCGCAGATATCCGCGGGTTTGAGGTTTTGCGCAGCCAGCAGGTGCTCGATGCCCTGGGCTGCCAGGCGTACCCACTGTGCCTCGGCAAGCGCCGCACGGGCGATCTCGTCGGGGCCGCTGGCGCACAGGTCCAGCAGGTCCTGGCGCAGGCTGGCGGGCATGGGAATGTAGTGGGTAGCGAGCAGCCGGGTGCGCTGCTGCTGTTCGATCAAGGCGATGTCCAGGCCATCGAGGCTGGTCCCGGACATCACACCCAGATAGAGCGCCATCGCTTAGCGCTTGTTGGAAGCGACCATGGTCGCTTTTTCCTGGTTCATGCGGGCAACCAGGGGCTGGCTTTGCTGCAGGAAGCGCTGGCGTTCAGCCTTGGCGATCGGGTCGGCCATCGGCAGCTTCTGGCCCAGGGGATCGACGTGCACGCCGTTTACCTGGAACTCGTAGTGCAGGTGCGGGCCGGTCGACAGGCCGGTGGTGCCGATGTAGCCAATGACCTGGCCCTGTTTGACGGTACCGCCGGTCTTCACGCCCTTGGCGAAGCCCTGCATGTGCCCGTAGAGGGTCTGGTAACGGTTGCCGTGCTGGATGATCACGGTGTTGCCGTAGCCGCCACGACGACCGGCCAGCAGTACCTTGCCGTCACCGGCAGCCTTGATCGGCGTGCCGCGGGGCGCGGCGTAGTCGACGCCCTTGTGGGCGCGGATCTTGTTGAGGATCGGGTGCTTGCGGCCGGCCGAGAAGCGCGAGCTGATGCGGGCGAAATCAACCGGGGTGCGGATGAAGGCCTTGCGCATGCTGTTGCCGTCAGCGGTGTAGTAGTTGGTATTGCCCTGCTTGTTGGTGTAGCGAACGGCGGTAAAGGTCTTGCCGCGGTTGGTGAAACGCGCGGAAAGGATGTTGCCGGTGCCGACCACCTTGCCATTCATGACCTTTTGCTCGTAGATCACGTCGAATTCGTCGCCCGGGCGGATGTCCTGGGCAAAGTCGATGTCGTAGCCGAAGATCTTCGCCATATCCATGGTCAGGCCGTGGGGCAGGCCGGCACGCTGGCCGGACGCTGACAGCGAGCTCTTGATGGTGCCGTGGGCGTAGGCCGAGCGCATGACCGGTTTGCTGATCTCGCGGTTGAAAGCGTAACCGTTTGCGCTCTTGGTCAGGCGGATGGTTTCCAGGTCGCTGACCTTGCTGTGCAGGCTGGCCAGCTGGCCGTCCTTGTCCAGTTCGATCTGCAGCACCTGACCGCTCTTGAGCTGGCTGAACTGCTTGGCCTGCTTGTTGCTGGCCAGCACTTCATGCACGGCAGCAGACGGCAGGCCGACCTTGGCGAACAGGGTCGACAGGGTGTCGCCACGGCCGACGGTCACTTCGCGGTGGCTCGGTTCCTTGGCGGCAGCAACTTTTGCAGCGGGTTCGGGGGCTGCCTGTGGCGCAGGGGCGGGCTCGACCTTGGCGGTTTCCTCGGTCGCAGCAGCACTGTTGTCGATCTGGGCGAACGGCGAGTCGCTGGTCGCTTCCGCGCTCTGGGCCAGTGGCGCGCTCGGCTCCTGCTTGAGCTGCTCGGCAGGGCTCTCCAGCTCCAGCTCCAGGTTCAGGGTGGTTTTCTTGGCTTCTACCTCGCTGGAGGGAAACACCAGCAAGGCCAGGCTGAGTAAGGCGGCGATGCCGCTGGCGGCCAACAGATGGCTCTTCGGATAAAGCGGGGGCGCTTTAGGCGGTGAGTTGGTCATAGATGAACTGACTTGAAAAAGATGAAATGGAAAAGATGAATGACATGATGAAGATGAAATAACTGTATAAAATATAACCAAATCCCTTTCAGCGCAAGCGCGCAGACGTCATCAGTCGGCTTCGGGGTCACATCCCGGGCAAAAACTTGTAATTGATGGCTGATCTTGTATGGTTGGGGCCCTTTGAATCTGAGCCTTGCGGGTCTGTTATGAAGTCGGTTGAAGAGCAGCTAGCGCTGATCAAGCGTGGTGCGGAAGAGGTACTGGTAGAGTCCGAACTGGTCGAGAAGCTCAAGCGCGGGCAACCGCTGCGGATCAAGGCGGGTTTTGACCCGACGGCGCCCGACCTGCACCTGGGGCATACCGTCCTGATCAACAAACTGCGCCAGTTCCAGGACCTGGGGCACCAGGTGATCTTCCTGATCGGCGACTTCACCGGCATGATCGGTGACCCGAGCGGCAAGAGTGCCACGCGTCCGCCGCTGACCCGCGAGCAGGTGCTGGAAAACGCCGAGACCTATAAGCAGCAGGTGTTCAAGATCCTTGATCCGGCCAAGACCGAGGTGGCGTTCAACTCCACCTGGATGGACAAGCTGACCCCGGCCGACTTCATTCGCCTGGCTTCGCAGTACACCGTGGCGCGCATGCTCGAGCGCGACGACTTCGACAAGCGCTATACCACCAACCAGCCGATCGCCATTCACGAGTTCCTCTACCCGCTGGTGCAGGGTTATGACTCGGTGGCGCTCAAGGCCGACGTCGAGCTGGGCGGTACCGACCAGAAGTTCAACCTGCTCATGGGGCGCGAGCTGCAGCGTGCCTATGGCCAGGAAGCTCAGAACATCGTGACCATGCCGCTGCTCGAAGGCCTGGATGGCATCAAGAAGATGTCCAAGTCGCTGGGTAACTATGTCGGTATCCAGGAAGCGCCGGGCGTCATGTACAGCAAGCTGGTGTCGATCCCGGACACCCTGATGTGGCGTTACTTCGAGCTGCTGAGCTTCCGCTCTATGGAAGAGATCGATGCGTTCCGGGCTGACGTCGATGCCGGTGCTAACCCGCGCGACATCAAGATCAAGCTGGCTGAAGAGATCGTGGCGCGCTTCCATGGTGAAGAGGCTGCGGCCAATGCGCACCGTGCTGCCGGTAACCGTATGAAGGAAGGCGAGCTGCCGGAAGATCTGCCGGAGATCGAAGTGACTGCGGCGGAAGACCTGCCGATTGCTGCCGTGTTGAATCGTGCTGGCCTGGTGAAGAACTCGGCGCAGGCACGTGACTTGCTCAGTGGTGGTGCGGTCAAGGTTGATGGTGCGGTGGTCGAGCGTGACTTCGTGTTTGTGCTGGGGGCAACCCATGTGTGCCAGGCGGGCAAGAAGTCGTTTGCGCGGGTTACCCTCAAGGCTGAGTGATGGCCGGTAGGTGCAGCTATATATAGAAGCGGGGAGGCCGGTAGGCCTCCCCGCTTTGTTTTTCAGCGATATTAACGTTTCGTGAAATTAAGGGTTGACGGGGTTTCGAATCCCCTTATAATGCGCCCCACTTCCGGCGTAGTCGAAACGGAAAACTCCTTGAGAATCAACGAGTTGAATGTTTCAGGTGGTGCCGGAAGGGCTTCGATCGAAAGATC